>JAOTTY010000128.1 GCA_029864185.1 Gammaproteobacteria bacterium | reverse complement strand
TCGAAGGCCGCGGCATCAAGCGCGAACTGTTGCAGCGACTCGAAGACATCGTCGCCGCCGACTGCCTGCTCGCGACTAATACCTCGTCGCTGTCCGTGACCGCGCTCGCGAACGGCCTGCAACATCCAGAGCGTCTGGTGGGGATGCATTTTTTCAACCCGGTGCCGCTGATGAAGCTGGTCGAAGTGATCTCCGGCCTGCACACCGCGAGGACTGCAGCCGAATCCGTGCATGCGCTGGCCGCGAGCTGGGGCAAGGTTCCGGTCTATGCCAGGTCCTCGCCGGGCTTCATCGTCAACCGGATCGCGCGCCCGTTCTACGCCGAAACCCTGGCGCTGCTGCAGGAACAGGCCACTACCCCGGCGGTCCTGGACCGCTGCCTGCGCGCGGCCGGATTTCGCATGGGACCCTGCGAGCTGATGGATTTGATCGGCCACGACACCAACCTCGCCGTTACGCGCTCGGTTTACGAGGCCAATTTCTACGACAAGCGCTATACCCCGTCGCCGCTACAGCAGGGGCTTGTCGACGGCGGTCTGCTGGGCCGTAAGAGCGGCCGCGGCTTTTTCGACTACCCCGCAGAGCCCGAACCGGAACCCGGTATGGCGCCGAATCCCAGGCTGCCGTCAACGACCGATAACCTTGCCGTACGCGGCCAGGGCCCGGTCGCCGAGCGCATCGCCGCGGCGCTCAGGCGGCACGATTGCCGCTTCGAGCGCATCGCGGACAGCAAGTGGATCGGCCTGCAGGCGGACGGCGCGAGGCTGCGTCTGACCGACGGCCGCAGCGCCGGGGAACTCGGCCGCGACGTCGCGGTATTCGATCTGCCGCTCTGCAGCGGTCAGGATTTCGCGCTAGCCTGGAGCCACTCGGCGCGCGCCTCGCCACAATGGATCGAGGACGCCCGCAACTGGCTCGAACTGATCGGTTTCGCACCGCAGCAAATCGCCGACGTTCCGGGACTCGTCGTCGCACGCACCATCGCGATGCTGATCAACGAGGCCGCGGACGCCGTACACCAGGGCGTTTGTGACGAGGCCGGGGCCGACGCCGCGATGAAACTCGGCGTCAATTATCCCGCCGGACCCTTCGAGTGGCTGGCCGACTGGGACGCGCGAGCGGTTATCAACCTGCTGGATCGGCTCGACGAATACTATCGCGGCGAGCGTTATCGCGTCAGCCCGTGGCTGCTGCAGAGAACATGGCAGGAGACCCGTTGAATGCGCCACTGCTTTAACCAGTGCGGCTACGGGCCAGGCTCATGAAGTTTGCCGAGTTTCACACCGGTCAGCTGATCGAGGCGGGCCCATACGAGGTTTCGGTGGACAAAATCATCGATTTTGCCAGTAACTTCGACCCGCAATGGTTTCACACCGACCCGCAGGCGGCGGCGCATGGCCCCTTCGACGGCCTGATTGCGAGCGGCTGGCACACCTGTGGTATCGCGATGCGACTAATCGTCGACGCGGCGCTGAACGGCTCGGAGTCGTTTGCGTCGCCAGGCCTCGAGTACGTCAGGTGGCCGGCGCCGGTGCGTCCCGGGGACCGCCTGTCGCTGCGTGCCGAGGTACTGGAAGCGCGGCGTTCGACGAAATCGCCGCAACTCGGTATTCTGCGCTGGCGCTGGCACCTGTTCAACCAGGACGAAATCGAGGTGCTAGATCTCGAGGCGACCAGCTTTTTCGATCTTTCACCAGGGCAGAAGACATGAAACAGGCCTACATTTGCGATGCGACTCGCACCCCTTTCGGTCGCTATGGCGGCGCGCTCTCATCGGTGCGAACCGACGACCTGGGCGCGGAGCCGATCCGGGCGCTGATGCAACGCAACCCGGGTGTCGACTGGGGCGCGCTGGACGACCTGCTCTACGGTTGTGCCAACCAGGCCGGCGAGGACAACCGCAACGTCGCGCGCATGTCGGCGTTGCTCGCCGGCCTGCCACAGGAAGTTCCCGGCACGACGATCAACCGGCTGTGCGGGTCGGGCATGGACGCGGTTGGCAGCGCCGCGCGCGCGATCAGAAGCGGTGAAACGCGGTTGATGATCGCGGGCGGTGTCGAAAGCATGAGCCGCGCGCCGTTCGTCATGCCGAAGGCCGACAGCGCGTTCACCCGCGACAACGCGGTTTATGACACCACCCTCGGCTGGCGCTTCGTCAATCCGCTGATGCAGGCACGCTACGGCATCGACTCGATGCCGGAAACCGCCGAGAACGTCGCCGACGATTTCGGCATCGAACGCGAGGCCCAGGACCGGATGGCGCTGCGTTCGCAACAGAATGCCGCCAGGGCGCAAATATCGGGATTTTTCGACGCCGAAATAACGCCGGTCATCGTGCCGCAACGCAAGGGCGATCCGATCCTCTTCGATCGCGACGAGCATCCGCGCGAAACCTCGCTCGAGGCGCTCGCAAAGCTGCGTCCTATCGTGCGGCCGGACGGCAGCGTAACGGCCGGCAACGCGTCCGGAATCAACGATGGCGCCTGCGCCCTGCTGCTGGCCGACGAGGACAGCGCGGCGCGCTACCGACTGCAGCCGCGCGCCCGCGTACTCGGCATGGCAAGCGCCGGCGTGGCGCCGCGCATCATGGGCTTCGGCCCCGCGCCGGCGTCACGCAAGGTGCTCGAACTTACCGGCCTCACCCTCGAACAAATGGATGTCATCGAACTGAACGAGGCATTTGCCGCGCAGTGCCTCGCGGTGCTGCGCGACCTCGACATCGCCGACGACGACGCGCGCGTCAATCCGAACGGCGGCGCGATCGCGCTCGGCCACCCGCTCGGCGCGAGCGGCGCGCGCCTGGTTACGACGGCGGTGAACCAGTTGCATCACGGCCGCGGACGTTTCGCCTTGTGCACCATGTGCATCGGCGTCGGCCAGGGCATCGCGGTCATTCTGGAAAAGGTCTGAAAATAAGTTCCTCCATCGACATTCAGGCCAATCGCCGCGAGGTCGGGCGTCGGCACGACGGATTCATTTACGTGAATCACGGGAACCCGTGCTTATCGCCCACAGCCGTCACCCGCGCGGCGGCGCATGAATGATATTGAAGCGCCCCGAACCGAAGCTCGGAAAAATCAGAGGCGTGGCATCCTGTTGCCAGTTTCAAATTTGCAGGACATCGGATTTCGCGGTAACAGGAAAGCCGATAACAACCGATCATCATCCACATTTGATATCGACAGCTTCTAGCCGTGTTATTCACCAATTGGCAAGTACGCGTGTAAACTTATCCCGCTGGATTTGTGATTTCTGGTAACGTAAAAATCGCCGCCCAGGCTTTGAATTTTTTCGCGCATACCGCGAAGTCCCTGGAATTCGCTATCGTTGATTCTCTCCTGGTGGTCGATGTCGATGCCGGGACCCGTTTCACCAATGGTCAAAATTAACTGAGGGCCTTTTACCGACACCCCCACATATTGGCCGATACCCCCTCCGTGGCGAAATGCATTCCTGAGTCCTTCCTGGACCAGCCGGTAGATGCAAATCTTGATAGCGTTATTGAGTGTTTCGGGTACCTGATCAAGCTGCTTGCCGACCCGGGTCGATGTGCGTTTTTCATGCTTTGCGATAACCTGAAGAATGGCATCTCTGGCTGAAAGATCCTTGAGTTCGGGTGTTTCCAGTCCAAGTGAAATTCTTCGGATTTCCCTTAACGCATCTTTCAGCGTGCTCCGAATCTTACCGAGAGCATCATTGTCCGGCTTCGCCGAAACTTGCGCATCCGCTTCCTGCCCGATAATAGAATCCAGCCCGTTTACTGCAGATTCGATCGCACGGACCGGCCCAGCCTGTAAATCCGAACTGATTCGTCTGAGGCTTTGCTCGGTTAATTCGACACTGTGGCTGCTGGCCTGCTCGATACGGTTACGCTGGCTTTCGATCTGCAGATGGGCAATGCGCACGATCCAGTACAATAATCCGTACAGGATGAGCCCGCCCAGCAACGAGACCCAGGCTACCAGATTACGACCTCGGTCGAGAGTCTCGAACAGGGCCCGGGGTGATTTATAGAGTTCAACCACACCGATAACCTGATCACGGTTCTCGTTCCAGACCGGTATATAACTTTCGATGAATTGATCGACGTCGTCCGGGAGGAAGTCATGTTCCAGTTTTTCGTGTTCGTCCGCCGTTGTTTTATTAAAGATACCCTTGCCCTGATAGGCTAGATCGAGTTCCTCGTTATCGCGAAATGTCTTGCCGATTAACGTGCTGTCGTTCGACCAGATTATTTTATAGCTGGCATCGAAAACGGTGGTCCTGAAAACATCGGGGATACCGACAACATGATAGAAAAGCTTCTCTATGGCTTCTTTGTCATCGCTGCTCGTAGTGCCCGCGAAATAGGCTTCGGGTTTGTTGATCAGTGATACACTCTGGATAAACTCGCTACTAATTAACATTTCCCGTTGCAACAGGTTTTGCTGCAGATAGGAGAAATAAATATATCCGGATACCATGCTAATACCGGTGATCGAGATGAAACCGGACAGGGCAAACACCCGCGCTAATCCCCATCTTTGAATAAAAGTACCTAAATGCATCGCAGACTCCCGAATCAGGCGAATTGTTTGTGCCGAGTCTCAATGATTGATTTTCCTTGACATTAAAGCAACGGAATTATGGCTACAGTCGGCCCGATTCAGTACATTCCGACAGTTAAGGCTAGACAAGAATCAGGTTATCAGCCATGACGATTACAGGATGCCAACTTTCATGGCTACCCGAATTCATCCGGGATGCGCCTGGCCGGCTTGCAGAATTTGCTGGATGAGGGATTTCGAGATCGATCCCGGTCATCGCTCGCTTCGATAGTTCGCCGAATTCTGCGATAATTCGGATCCACGCAGAAAATTTCGACAACGGTATGCCCTTATCATGCAACTTGTCGTCTCGTAACTACAGTCGCGCGGTCGCCAGAAATTATCCCGCACCTGGCAACCGCAAGCGATTCTGGCGCGCGGCCCGTCAGTTCGGGGCAGTTTGCATTCTCATGCAAGTTACTCTCTCCATTGGCGCGGCTGAGGTGACCTATGCTGATCTGTCTCCGATTCTCGCCTCACGCTGTGCGATGTGTCACTCAGGATCGGCAGCACCGCTGGAGTTGCGTCTGGACAGCCTGGAAGGGCTGCTGGCGGGAAGCCGGAACGGGCCGATCGTGAAAAGCGGTAATCCAGCTGGCAGCGAACTTGTGTTGCGCCTGAAGGGCCTTAGTCCGCCTCGAATGCCGATGACGGGGCCGCCTTTTCTGTCTGACGAGGAAACCGCATTGTTCGAGCGGTGGATCTCGGATGGCTTGCAGCCGGGACCTGGCGCGGAAAAGGCTGCAGCGGCCGTTCCAGGCTCTGCCATCGATAGACCCGAAACCGATGGATCGACCCTCTACAGCGATATCGCGGCTATTCTCGCCACGCGGTGCGCAAAGTGCCACACCGAAAAAGGACTCATGGGTGCGGCGCCCGAAGGATACCTGTTAACGTCTTATGCGGCGACAGTCTCCGCCGCGGATCGCTTACGGATTGTCCCCGGAATTCCCCTGGCAAGCGAACTGGTGCGACGAATTCGCGGCCAGGCTCGCCCGAGAATGCCTTTTGACGGTCCGCCTTACCTGACAGAGGCCGAGATCCGCTCGATAGAAAAGTGGGTGGCGGACGGCGCCCGCGACTCCGCCGGTAATCCGGCGCCAATGCCGACCGGCCAGCGCCTGCGTTTGCATGGGCAACTGGATGAGCAGTGGCGTCTGGACGGACTTCCGCTGACAATTACCAGCTCGACACGCGTGGACAAGAATCCCGGTCCCGGGGACTATGTGCGTGTTCGCGGAAGAATTCGCGCGGACGGGAAGATTACCGCCGAGCGCGTTACTCGCCGCTGAACCCGACCCGGATATTTCACGGCCGTGAACCGTTGCCGCCCATCCTCGCCGACAAGCCATCCGCGATGCGGATCATCGCACCGATCGACGTTGTTGAGTTCACCACCCGACCCGGATTCTTGTCCGACCATGGATCGAAGGCTCAGCGTTTAATCCTTTTCCCGGAGAAACTTTTCCCGATGCCTTTTTTGCACTGCAGATCCGGAATTTTTTCGAACCACCGTCAGAACTGCATGTTGCCGGTTATTAAGCTTCCGGCCGCAACGGAACAGCTGTCGGAGGGTAATATCTGCTAATTTCCGATAATCGACTAACGCTCCGCTTCCCTGTGGTCGTTAGAATTTTCATGCGCTAATTTGCTGTCGGATGGAGCCTGTGCTCGATCGACCATGCCATAGTCTCTGCAGACATTTGCGACTCTCAGGCGATAATCGAGAAATACTCCCTCACGCCCTTTTTCCTGTGCGAGACGATGCGATTCGATGTTCCTCCATTCTGCTATCGCCTTTTCATCGCGCCAAAATGATAAAGATAATAATTTCCCTTCCTCTGCAAGGCTTGAAAACCTTTCAACAGAAATAAAGCCATCGATATCCTCTAACAGCGGTTTCAAACTGGCAGCTATATTCAAATATTCCTGCAGCTTTCCTTCAGCCGGAATCACTTCAAAAATCACGGCAATCACAATTTATCCCTCCGATACGAGCGGCAGAATATATATCTTTTCCAGCCTGGTCGTTCAGTGTTTTTGAAATTGCGGACAGGGAGGCCTGGCATGCCAGGAAAACCAGGGGTCGATTTACCCTGACAAACAATGGCTCTGTGGCAGCTGCTAGCGCTGGCACCTGTTACCTCCCGCAGATGCGCTTTGTCGCAGAATTTGACTCCTGTGCCAGGGCTTTAGTATTGGCCCGGATTGCCGATAGCTGTTTCGATTGTCTCGAAATACGTCAGTAAACAATCAAAACCTGGTTATTTATTCCACGTTAAAAACCGATATCGATGGCTAGACAAATGACCGCCAGACCGGGCAACTGCAAACGGTGGCTAATTATTTTTTTATCTACCGGGTTCCTGGCCCAGGCCCCTGCCGCGGCGGCATCGACGCCACTTGTCGATCTCACCGAGCAGGAAAAGAGCTGGCTCGAGGCCCATCCCTCGATTCGACTTGCGGTCGACATCGACTGGGCTCCATTCGAATATATCGACGACAAACAGGCCTACGTCGGCATGGCGGCGGAATATATCAAACTCGTCAGCAAAAGGCTGGGTATCGCCTTCGACGTCGAGAAGAAGAAGTCCTGGTCCGAGGTCGTCGAAATGGTCAAGCAGGGTGAACTCGATATGTTCTCCTGTGTCGTTTCCACAGCGCAGCGACGCGAGTACGCCAGCTTCACCCGGCCCTACCTGTCCTTCCCGATGGTTATCGTGACGTCCGACCAGGTAGCCTACGTCAACGGCATCAAGGATCTGCGCAACGAAAAAGTTGCCGTGGTCAAGGGTTACGCCACCCATGATCTGATGGAAAGAAATCATCCGGAGATCGATCTGTACCTGGCCGACAATGTCGCCGATGCACTCGAAAAACTGTCTCAAGGCCAGATATACGCCTATATCGGCAATATCGCCACGGTCAGCCACGTCATCAAACGCAAGGGCCTGACCAATATCAAGATATCGGGTAATACCCCATACAAATACGAACTGTCGATGGCGGTGCGCAAGGAAATGCGCGAATTCTTACCCATCCTGCAAAAAGCGCTCGACTCCATCTCCGCACAGGAGCGCGACCAGATTTACCGCAACTGGATAAAACTTCGCTACGAGCTTGGCTTCGATTATACCCTGCTGTGGAAGATCCTGGCCGCGGTTGCCCTGGTGATTGCGATCATCCTGTTCTGGAACCGCCGCCTGTCGAACGAGATTGGCAGGCGCATCGAGGCCGAGAAATTACTGAATGACGCGCACCGGAATCTCGAATGCGTCAATAAAAAGCTGGTCGGTTACATCGATATCATCGATCGCCATGTAATTACCTCGTCGACCGACCGTCAGGGAACCATAACCTCGACCAGCGCCGCGTTTTGCGAAATATCCGGCTACAGCGAAGCGGAATTAATCGGCAGAAATCACAGCATCGTGCGGCACGCCGACATGCCCGCATCGATTTACGAGGACCTGTGGCGCACGATTAAACAGGGCAAAACCTGGCAGGGAGAGATCAAGAACAAGAAAAAGAACGGTGATTATTACTGGGTGCAGGCGTATATTTCCCCGGTTTTCGACGAGCAGGGCGAAATTTCCGGCTATACCGCGATCCGCGAGGATATCACCGACAGGAAGCGCGCCGAGGAGCTCTCGATCACCGACGAATTAACCTCGTTGTTCAACCGACGTTATTTCAACACGCTGTTCCCGCAGGAACTGGCACGCGCCGCCCGGGAAAAGCGCTACCTCGGCCTGATGATTATCGACGTCGATTACTTCAAGCCCTTCAACGACAACTACGGCCATCAGGTGGGCGATGAGGCATTACGGGCTATTGCAGGCCGGCTTAAGGAAAACATGCGCCGGGCGGGCGACTTTATCTTCCGCATCGGCGGTGAAGAGTTCGCCGCAATCGTCAGCGTGGATCGCGGCACGGACGTCAGCCTGATTGCCGAAAAACTGCGCCAGTCGGTCGAAGACGCGAGAATCGAGCATGAATATAACCAGGTTTCACCCTACGTAACCGTCTCTGTCGGCGTCAAAGCCTACCACCACGAAACCGATCGATCGCCAGATATGGACCTGATCTATCGTCTGGCCGACGACGCCCTTTACAGCGCCAAGGAATACGGCCGTAACCGGGTCGTCGAGTATGACCAGGTCGGTGACTTACCACGATATAAGACCAGCTGAGACGCCCTCGTCTTCTGTCGACGAGCAAACCCGTGGCAGGTTTGACGAATGCTTTCACCGCCCTGCTCTCAAACAGGTTTTTTTAAATGTCCGCAACCGGCCTGCGCCTTTGCAGAAAACAGGTGCCGGAGAGTAATAGCGCTTACCTGATGAAAGAGTCAATCGTGCCAGCCGGTAATATTTTCCGATTTTTGGCTGATCTGGAGCAGTAACTTCGCGGTCCCGGAAAAGAGCACACCTTCTACCGGACATGGTCATAGCGCAGGTGCAGGCGCAAATTTGCAACCGAAGCATGCAAATTTACGATATTGACGTCCCCTCGAGGGGGTCATAGAGTCTGTCCAACCCTCGGAGGTTAGTGCGTTCCCAGCCGGGGGCACACATTATCCACGGCCTCGGAGACAAATCGTGAATACAATCAAATCAACCATCCTGTCCATCGCTGCGACCCTGTTCCTGATTATTACCGGCGCCCAGGCAGCAGGTGAGCATCCGATGGGCTTTTTCGTCACTAGCAAAAGTATCGGCAACGGGGGGAACCTCGGAGGACTCGACGGCGCCGACGCGCATTGCACCAAGCTGGCGCAAGCCGCCGGTTCCGAGGGCCGGACCTGGCGCGCCTACCTGAGTACCCAGTCGACGGACGGCAAGACGCGCGGCCAATCGGCGCGCGACCGAATTGGCCTGGGACCCTGGTATAACGCCCGCGGCGAGCTGATCGCGAGCGATCTCGACCAGTTACATCTGAATCCGAATATCGTCAAACGCACGGCGCTCGATGAAAATGGCAATATCATCAAGGGGCGCGGCGACAAGCCGAACGAGCATGACATACTGACCGGATCGAAGGATGACGGTACCGCGTATTTTCCATGGGAAGAGGGAGACCATACCTGCAGCAACTGGACCAGTTCCGCCGACGGCGCGGGCAGCGCGCAGGTCGGTCACCACGACCGCCACGGCGGCGGCAACACTTCGTGGACATCGGCCCACGGCTCGCGTGGCTGCAGCCAGGACAATTTGAGAAGCACCGGGGGCGCCGGTTTCCTGTACTGTTTCGCGGCTGATTAATCCCGGCTCGAGGGGACGCCACACCATTGTACGGGGTTGGCGTCTCCGGTTCTTCCCCAACGCCGGGTGTTGGATCAGGGCACTGGCCTTAATGGCTCTTGCTTAAAGGACTAAGAGCGTCATTCCCGCGTAAGCGGGGGAACCTTGTAATTAGCCGCCATTTCAGGATCCCCACTGGCGCGGGGATGCCTGCATTTGCTGTCGAATAATGGCGGTTTGTCGTTGCAGGATTCGTGGTCTTGAGGGTCAGAAATCGAGAAAGCAGAACTCGTAATCCTCCCTGCCGACGAACGGCGATGGGTGAAGAAAGAGCATTACATTGCCATCGACATAGGCATAGAATGCGAATTTCTCGTTGCATCAACAGCATAGTCAACATGGCCGATCTCGATCTTTGTTATACCCCCGCCACCGAACTGGCCCGCAGATACCGCAGCAAGGAAGCTTCACCCGTGGAGGTAATACAGAATTCCCTGGATCGAATCGACGAGGTGAATCCGGCGCTCAACTGCTTCTGCTTTACCTACCCGGAAGAAGCGCAGGCTAAAGCCAGGGCCGCGGAGCAGGCATTCGCATCGGGCAACGCGCGTCCGCTCGAGGGGATTCCACTCGCGATCAAGGACTTTACGCCGACCAGGGGCAAGGTGACGACGCGCGGTTCCAGGTTGCTGGAAAACTGGGTGCCCGACTGGGATCCGGTGCTGGTCCAGCGGCTCGAAGCGGCCGGCGCGATCTTGGTAGGCAAGACGACGACGCCGGAATTCGCCACGTCGGGATTTACCGATTCACCGCTGTGGGGGATCACCCGCAATCCCTGGAATACGGCGCGCACGCCCGGCGGCTCGTCGGGCGGATCGGGGGCCGCCGTGGCCTCGGGCTGCGTGCCGATCGCCGAGGGCACCGACATGGGCGGCAGCGTGCGTATCCCCGCCGCCCTGTGCGGTATCGTCGGCCTCAAACCGTCGCTGGGCCGCATTCCGATGGATATCATCGATACGGCCTACTGCAATATTTCGCATTTCGGCCCGCTGGCGCGTAGCGTCGCCGATGCGACGCTTTTTCTCGATATCGTGCAGGGCGAGCATTCCGCCGACATCCAGTCGCTGCCGCGCTGCAGGCTGGACCTGCCGCCGTCCGGTGACGTGGAGGGCATGAAGTTTGCGCTCGACGTTACCCTCGGATTTTGCGCGGTCGATGCGGATGTCGAGACCAACCTGCGCAGCACGGCAAATGCCCTGAGGGAGGCCGGGGCCGTCATCGAGGAGGTTAACCTGGGCTGGGACGCGCGAATCATCGATCTGTGGAACGGCAGCTGGGCCATCTTCATGGCGGCTGCCTACCGGCAGCTTACCGACGTTCCGCTGGTTGAAAACCGCGAACGCATGAGCGAGGGCCTGGTCAGGCTGATCGAAGAGGGCCTGCAGATCGATGCGGTCAGCGCGCGGCGGTGGGAGTTCGAACGCACCCGCTACTGGCGCAAGCTGGGAGCGGTGCTGGAAGATCACCACGCCCTGCTGTGCCCGACCATGGCGATTACCGCCCCACCGGTCGAAATGCGCGACTGGGATTTCCACCGGATCAACGAACAGGGTTTGCTCGAGTGCATGGACATGACCGCGCAGTTCAATTACACGGCGCAATGCCCCGCGATATCGGTTCCATCCGGTTTCGCCGACGGGCTGCCCACGGCGACGCAGGTCGTGGCGCGACGCTGGGACGACGCCCTGGCCCTGCGCATCGCCGCCGCCATCGAGAAAGCCATGCCCTGGGCGCACAGGCACCCCGATATTTGAGTGCAGCTGGCGTCTGCATGATTCGGCGCCCGTTCCGAAACCCGGAACCCCATTTCAGAGACGCTGATTCGCCGACAGCCCGCCGACCCTGACGATTTCGATGATGACCTGAAAGACCAGCAGCGACAGATCGGTTCCCGCGACGTTTCGATTCGGCAGGCCGCATTGTCGAA
>JAOTTY010000127.1 GCA_029864185.1 Gammaproteobacteria bacterium | reverse complement strand
TTAACGGATACCCTGGTCGCTAATAAAGCCGGTGGCGATTCTATCCTGACGACGAGGGAATCGGGATAAGCGGCCGGGCGTGCTCGGCGCAGGCCTGTTCACCGGGACGCCGCAGGGTGCACCGGGATTTCGTGATTGTGGAAATCACCTATATACAGCATGCCCCGAAAATCCTAACATTCCACGCATCGGACCCGCGAGGGCCCGACGTCGCACAGCAGATCAATAAAAAACAGGCTGTGCCCGGTTTTCACCTGGCAACCGCTGCAGTCGCAACGTTGCTGCCGGGGATCGACACTAACGAATCGAGGAGCGAGTATGAGTTTTTCCAGAAGAGATATATTGCGTGCGTCCATCGCGGGCGCCTTTGCCGCGGGTGCGTCAACCCTGCCCACCCGGCTGCTGGCCGCGAACAATACGGCGAAAATCGGCATGAATATCCCGATGACGGGTGACTACGCGCCATGGGGATTACCGGGCCTGTACGGTTGCCAGATTGTCGCCGATGACATCAACGCTGCCGGCGGCGTCAAGATCGGCGGCGACAGTTACAACATCGAACTGGTCGCCTACGACCATGGTTACGATACCGAAAAAGCGGTGCAGGGCTACAAGAAGCTGGTGCTGCAGGACAAGGTCAAGATGGTCATGATGCTCGGTGGTTCGACGGTGGCCTCGGTACTGCCCTGGGCCGAACGCCGCAAGATGCTGACGACCACCCTGTTGCCCAGCGATATCACCCCCGATTCTGATTACCTGATCGCAACCTGCGAGTCACACCCGCTCTACAATGTGACCGGTGTCGAGTATCTCGCGGAGAAGTTTCCGCAGGCGAAAACGGCGGCTATCGTCACCAATAACGATGCCGAGTACGGCCTGCAGTCGGCGGCGACCTACAAGGCCGCCTTCGAGGTTGCCGGCATCGACGTCATCGACGTCAACCTGCACGGCTTCGACATCACCGATTTCGCGCCCATCGTCAGCTCGGTGCTGGCGAAGAAGCCCGATATCTTTTGCATGGCGACCAGCTTCTACGTGACCCCGTTGATGGAACAGCTCTTTCACCAGGGCTACCAGGGCAAGATTATCTCCTGCACGCTGGATTACTACGACGAAATCATCGCCAAGACCAGCCGGGAATTCGTCGATGGCACCATCTTCCAGTTCCCCGATTTCGACGATCCGATGCTCAATCAACCTGGCGTCAACTTCCCGAACCCGGGCGATTTCGACGCCAAGTTCCGCAAGGCGCATCCGAACGACTGGTCGGCGGTGTCCTGGGAGTACCCGGCGATACTGCTGAACTGGATCGAGGGCGCCAAGGCCGCCGGCAGCGTCGAGCCCACCGCCGTGCTGAAGGCGCTGAAGTCGGCGAAAAATCCCGAGTTCGTGTTCGGAGAAGGCCGCTGGTGGGGCAGCCAGCTGTGGGGCAAGGACAACGCCGTGGTCGGCCGCTGGCCGGTGGTCGTGGTCGAGGGCGGCAAGGCCCGGATCAAGGAGTACCGCAGCGTCTCGGGCTGGCTCGATAAACACAAGGACGTGCTGATCAAGCACATGAAAGAGCTGGGATTACGTACCGTCTAGCGCTGCAGGGCTATCGGGGCAGGGCGCAGGCCTTGCCCCGATGATTTACTACACCGGGTATTCGAACCCGATAAAGCTCGGGCAAGCGGGGATTTTTCTTGGAACTCGTTCTTCTGTCGATTATCAATGGCCTCATTCAGGGCGGTTTTTTCGCGCTGTTTGCGGTGGGCCTGGTACTGATATTCGGCGTCATGGGCGTGGTCAACTTCGCCCATGGCGAGCTCGTCATGGTGGGCGCCTACACCATCTGGCTGGTCCATGCGCAAAATGGTCTGGGTTATATCCCCACGCTGATCCTGGCGATTCTGCTGGTGACGATTATCGGCCTGCTGATGGAAAGGTTTCTGTTCAGGCCAACCCGCAACGACCCGCTCGCGGGACTGATCTGTTCCATCGGCGTCCTGTTCGTGCTGCAGGTGGCGGCGACCCTGGTCGGAGGCGAGGGTCCGTCGAAACAGGTGCCGCCGCCGTTCCACGGCACGCTGGTATTGTTCGACTTTCTGCGCATCCCCTACCAGCGTCTGTTCGGGCTCGGTATTTCGGCGCTGGCGCTGGTCGCCCTGTGGTATTTCCTGACGCGCACCCGCTTCGGCTGGGCGCTGCGCGCGGTGGCGCTCGACCGTGACGCCGCGGCGCTGCAGGGAATCAATATCAACCAGATCTCGATGATTGCAATCGGGGTAGGCGCGGCGCTTGCGGGACTGGCCGGCGGGCTGATGGCGCCGCTGACCAATATCAATCCGCACATGGGACACAACGTGATCATCACGGCGTTTATCGTCACCATCGTCGGCGGGGTCGGCAGCCTGTCTGGCGCGGTCTACGCCGCGATTATCTATGCCCTGTTCCATACCTTTGTCACGGTGTATTTCGGCGGTACCGTCGCGACCATTTGCGGGCTGATCCTGATGGTCGTGGTGTTGATCGTCAGGCCTGCCGGGATCATGGGCGTGCGGGTAAGCGAATAGAATCGTGCCGGGCAAACTGAAAAAAATCCTGGGCGGGCTGGCATTGCTGGCGGTGCTGCTGGTATTGCCGCACCTGCTCGAGTTTCATCACCAGGACCTGCTGATCTTCCTGACCATCAACGTGCTGGTGGTGAGCAGTTACCGCCTGGTCACGCTGACCGGCGAGTGGTCGCTGATTCACGCGGTGATGATGGGAGTCGGCGGCTATACCGCGACGCTGCTGTTCAAGAATCTCGAGCTGGGTATGTGGTTTACGCTGCCGCTGGCCGGGGTCGTCGCCGCGATGGTTGCGGGCCTGCTGTGTTTCCCGCTGTTTCGCATGACCCAGTTTTATTTCCTGATCGGATCCTTCGCCGCCGGCGAGGCCATCCGCCTGTGCTGGATCGAATTCGTCAATCCGTTCGGCGGCACCGGCGGCCTTAGCGGCGTCGAACCACCGTTGATCGGAGGCATCGATTTTCTCGAGCCGGTGCCTTATTTCTACCTGACCCTGGCCGTCGTGGGCCTGTGCCTGTTGATCCTCTACCGTATCGAAAAATCACGCATCGGCCTGACCCTGCACTCGGTGCACTGGAAGGCGCCGCTGGCCGAGTCGGTCGGCGTGGACACCTGGCGTTACCGCGCGCTCGCTTTTATTATCGGCTCGTTTTTCGTCGGTATAGCCGGCGGGCTCAAGGTGCATTACCTCGGCACCATCACGCCCAACCAGTTCGGCGTCGGGTTCATGGTTTTTATCCTGATCTGGGTTATCGTCGGCGGTTATAACCGTTTCTACGGTCCCATTATCGGCGTCGTGGTGCTGACCCTGTTCGACGAGTCGATCCGCAGCTTCGACGAGGTTCGCCCGGCCATCTACGGCGCGGTTTTGATCCTGTCGATCCTGTTCCTGCCGATGGGCCTGGAAAGCCTGCCGGCCCGAATGCGCCAGTGGATGGGACGAGCCTCGGCAGCGGCCAGCTCGAGGATGACCGATGGCTGAGGATCGGGGCGGTACGGCGATTCTCGAGGTAAGCCACGTCACCAAGCGTTTTGGCGGCCTGACCGCGCTCGACGACGTCACGTTTCGTGTCGAGGAGGGAGAAATTCGCGGGCTCATCGGGCCCAACGGCGCCGGCAAGAGCACCATGTTCAAGAATATCGCGGGATTTTACACCCCCAGCAGCGGGGATATCCGGTATCGCGGACAGAGTATCGCCGGGCGAAAACCGCATAATATCGCCGAGCTGGGGGTCGTGCGCACCTTCCAGGAAACCACGCTGTTCCAGGAGCTATGCGTTTTCGATAACGTACTCGTGGGATGTCATATTAGGGCCCGCAGCAACCTGGTGGCTGCGATCCTGGGCCTCGATCGCGGCCGGCAACGGGCGGCCCGGGATAAGGTCGACGAAGTCCTGGAGTTCATGGGACTCGAAGACCGCCGTCACCAGCTCGCCTCCGAGCTGCCGCTGGGCTCGCAACGAGCGCTGGCAATCGCGATTGCGCTGGCCTGCGAGCCGAAGCTGCTGCTGATGGACGAACCCTTTGCCGGCATGAACGCGGAGGAAACGCGCCACATGATGAACCTGACCCGGCGGGTGCGGGAATCCGGGATCAGCGTCGTGCTGGTCGAGCACGACATGAAGGCGGTAATGGGACTGTGCGGTTACCTGACCGTGTTGAACTTCGGCCAGCTGCTGGCCGAAGGGACGCCGGAGGAAATCAGGCACGACGACAGGGTTATCGGGGCTTATCTGGGCGGGGTCAGGTAGGTGCTGCTGCAGGTTCGGGACATCCACGTTCATTACGGCCAGGTGGCGGCGGTCAAGGGCATCTCGCTCGAGGTCGACGAGGCGGACTTCGTCACGCTGATCGGATCCAACGGCGCCGGCAAGAGCACCACGCTGCGCACGATTTCGGGGCTGGAGCACCCCAGCGCCGGATCGATCGTCTACGACGGCGAGACGATCGAGCAGCTGTCCGCGGACCGCATCGTCAGGCTCGGCATCGCGCAGGTGCCGGAAGGCCGCAGGGTATTCAAGGATTTGACGGTGCTCGAGAATCTGCGCCTCGGCGCCTTTACCCGCAGGGATCAGCCGGGCATCGAGGACGACCTCGAGAAGCTGTTCGCACATTTCCCGCGACTACGCGAACGCAAAGATCAAATGGCGCGCACGATGAGCGGCGGCGAACAGCAAATGGTCGCCATCGGACGCGCGTTGATGTCCCGACCCAGAATGCTGCTGCTCGACGAACCTTCGCTCGGACTGGCGCCGGTGATCGTGCAGGAAATCGCGCGAATCCTGATCGAAATCAACCGCGACGGGGTCGCCATCGTGCTGGTCGAGCAGAATGCCGAGCTGGCGCTGGAACTGGCGCGCCACGGTTACGTGCTCGAAACCGGCAATATCACGCTCGAGGGCGAGGCGAGCACGCTGATGGATAACGAGCACGTGCGCAGGGCCTACCTCGGAATCTGATACCTGCAACCCGCTTTTCCCTCGGCCAGTCCGCGCTTTTCTTCCGTGGCCCACGGGGGCAAAATAAGCATCGTCTGGATCCAGATTTCTGTACCCGGAGGGTAGTGCGATGATAAGGTCGGTGGCGGCTCTGGCATACCTGTTGTTGGTTCACTGGCCCGTTGCGGCAGCAACGGATCCATTCGTCGGCCACTTCGTCGGTGAATTCGAAGGCGAAACCATCGAGCTGTCGATCGACGGCTCCGGGGCCCGGTACGAAGGCTATATCGGTGTCGATAGTGATACCATTTCGCTGGTCGGACGACGCATCGGAGAGCAACTCTCTGGACAGATTGGAATTGGTGGCGACAGTTTCGGATTTAACGCCCGCGTACAGGGCGCGGTGCTGCTGTTTCAGGACGAAAATGGCGTGCAGATACGGTTTCTGCGGGATCACGACGCCTCGGTGAGAATCGCCGAACGTCCGGACGAGCCCGTCGTTTCCGGGCAGCGCGAGGTTTTTGTCAATCGCATCCGTGTCGATGCCGAGGTCTTGCAGGACCTCGAGGCACGGGACCGCTTACCGATTGCCGACGGCCATTACTGGTACGATGCCGATACCGGCGCCTGGGGGGTCGAGGGCGGGCCTACCGCGGGCCTCATTTTGCCCGGATTGCCACTGCCGGGACCGATGCCGGCCGATATTTCGGGCGGCGGCAGCGGAACTTTTATCAATGGTCGCGAGATTCACCCGCTCGACCAGCAGGCGCTGCATCAGCTTTTCGGGGTGAACTACCAGGGAGACTTCTGGATGGATAACCAGGGAAATATCGGCTTCGTCGGCGGTCCCGTGATCGCAAACCTACTGCAGGCGTCGCGTGCGGCGCAATCCGCGGTCGAAGGCGTCTCGGCGACCCATGGATACAACTCCGCCGGGGGCGCACGCGGAACCCTCGGTGAGGGCATGTATTCCGGCCGCGGCGCAACCGGGAAATCGGTGTTCTGGTATCCCGGAATGTAAAAAAAATGGGCGCGCCACTCGGCACGCCCCGGGAGACTGACTACCTGGAGAGGAGTAGTCAGGGTTGAGCGAGATAGCTCTCCAGCGAATCGTCCAGCGCATCCTTCCACGGCGTGTGGTGCGCTGGCGCCATGGTGCCGGTCAGCGCCGACCTGTAGCCGTGATCGCGGAAAGTCATGATGTTTTCCTTCTTGTGTTTCTTCCACTGAAAGAAGGCCTCGTTCGCGCCGGAACAGTCGAACTCCGGGTAGTCGGTGAGTGCCATCAGGTCCATCGTGTACTTGCCCTGGAACTCGATCGCGCCGTAGTCGTCCGGAATATTGTCCTCGGCCTCGCGCCACTTTTCGATGTCGGCGTTCATTTCTGCTGCCGACGGCAGGTCGAGCCGCCCCATGATGACGTCGCGCGCGTACCAGGCCTGCGCGTCGAACATGTTGAAGGTATACCACTGGTCCTGCATGCCGAGATACATCAGCTTTGGATTGGGCGTCCACACCACGCCGTTGTAGAGGTTTATCGGGTACAGGCGGTTGTTGGTTTTGAGCTTCAGGTTCTCCGCCATGAACGGGAAGTGGTGCAGGTAGCCGGTGCACAGGATGATTGCGTCCACCTCGGCGGTCGAGCCGTCCTTGAAGGTTGCGGTATTCTTTTCGACCTTCTGCAGCAGCGGCACCTCTTTCCAGTTATCGGGCCACTTGTAACCCATCGCTGCGGTGCGGTGCGAGACCGTAACCGATTTGCAACCGTACTTCCAGCACTGCGATCCGATGTCTTCAGCCGAGTAGGAGGTACCGATAATGAGGATGTCCTTGTCCTTGAATTCCATCGCATCACGAAAATCGTGCGCGTGCAGCACGCGCCCGTTGAAGGTGTCGAATCCCGGAAATTCGGGGACGTTCGGTGTAGAGAAGTGCCCCGTTGCTACCACCACGTGATCGAACTCCTCGGTGTACTCGACGTCTTTTTCCTGGTCCTGCACGGTGACGTGAAACATGCCTTCATGTTCGTCGTAATGTACGTGGCGCACCGGCGAGTTGAAGCGGATCCAGTGACGTACGCCGGCTTTCTTGACGCGGCCCTCGATGTAGTCGAACAGCACCGCGCGCGGCGGATAGGATGCGATCGGACGTCCGAAATGCTCTTCGAACGAATAATCGGCAAATTCCAGGCCTTCCTTCGGTCCGTTAGACCACAGATAGCGGTACATGCTGTTGTGTACCGGCTCGCCGTGCTCGTCGAGTCCGGTACGCCAGCTGTAGCGCCACAGGCCGCCCCAGTCTTCCTGTTTCTCGAAACAGACGATATCGGGGATGTCTGCGCCCTTTTCCTGCGCGGACTGAAAAGCCCGTAATTGCGCCAGGCCGCTCGGGCCGGCTCCGATAACTGCGACACGCTTGCTCATGCTTCCTCCAGGTTGTTGATTTGTAATGAATATTGCTGCGAGAGTGATACTTGTTGTGGACCAAGACTAAGCAATCCGGCGGTTACTTCCTATTGTGGATTCCCCGTAGGCAGCGCGATGCAGCGTCAAGCTGCGTGCAACCTGCCCGAGCGGTAACGGATTCGTCCCGCGGCATTCGACCCGCGATAATTCTTTACGATTCGACTCTAGTGTTCGAAACTGCCTGCCGAGCGCATCGTTCGACGGCTGATCGCATTAGCCGTTGGCGCCGGCATTTTGCCGTCGAACAAAAGGTTGCCAGCCTGGCGTCGCGGCAGGCTCGGGTTTATCGACCATCACCGTGCCGCGCTGAACGATACGCTACCGGAATACCTGCCTGCGGCAAACTAAATGAACCAGTCACGGCCTGGCGCGATTGGCTGATTACAGTGGCCGTGGAGTAATTGGTTCGATCAGGAGCTATTCGGAACGGAGGTGAATTCGCACCAGCTGTGCAAGGGTTTTGGCGCCGAGCTTCTTCATGACCTGGGCGCGGTGTACCTCGACGGTGCGCTCGCTGATGCCGAGCTCGCTGGCAATCGCCTTGTTCGCGATCCCCTCCGCGACGAGTTGGAAGACTTCGTGCTCGCGCTCGGTGAGTGTCGCGATACGTTGCCGGACCCGCTCCCGGTCCAGCCTCTGGTGCCAGCTGCCGGACTCCCGGTCCAGCGCGTCGCGCACACGTTCGAGGAAATCAGTTTCGTTGACCGGTTTGCGCAGGAAATCGAATGCGCCCCGGCGCATCGCCTCGACCGCCATCGGCACGTCGCCGTGCCCGGTCATGAAGATGATCGGCAGGCACGAGCCGGTCTCGGCAAGTCTTTGCTGCAACTCGAGGCCGGTCGTTCCGGGCATGCGGATGTCGAGCACCAGGCAGCCGCGCTGGCTTGCATCGTGATGGGCGAGGAACTCGTCGGCGCTGGCAAAGCAGCGGTGCGGCAGGTCCGCCGAATCGAGCAGCATGCCCATCGAATCGCGCACCGCCTCGTCGTCGTCGATGACGAAGATCAGCTGGGACGGGTCGTCGGTCGTCATTACGCCAGCGCAAGGTTGAAGAAGAAAGTCGCGCCGCCGTTACGGTTATTGCTGTAGCCCAGTTGCCCGCCGTGAGCGGCGATGATCGAGCGGCTTATCGATAACCCCAGCCCCATGCCCGATTCCTTGGTCGACGCGAACGGCTGATACAGCTGTTTTTCGAACTTGCGCGAAATCCCCTGTCCGCTATCGACGATCGAAATCCTCAGCTGTTCATGATCGATCCTGGCCTGTAGCACGATTTTACTGCCGGGTTTACAGTGATTGGCATGCATCGATTCCATGCCGTTGCGCAGCAGGTTCAGAATAACCTGCTGGATCTGGATCGGGTCGCATTTCACCGCCGGCAGTCTGTCGTCGAGACGCAGCACGATGATGTAATTCCTGATCTGGGCCTCGACTTCACCGAGGTCTCGAATTTCGCGCAGCAGCCGGCCCGAATCGACGGTCTGCTGGCGACTCTGATGCGGGCGCGTCATTTCCTGCATGCGTTCGATTACCGCGCCGGCGCGATGCGCCTGCTGGCTGAGCTTTTCCAGCGCATCCTCGAGTCGTTGCAGTTGCGGCGGTTCGCGCTGCAGGAAGCGCAGGCTCGACTGGGCATACATCGAAATCGCCGTCAGCGGCTGGTTGATTTCATGGGCGATACCGGCGGCCATTTCACCGAGGGTGTTCAACCGGTCGACGTGCGCGAGCAGGTCGCGCTGGTCGCGAACCTCTTTTTCCGCCAGGCGCTGCTGGGTCAGGTCGCGTATCAGCATGACATACTTCTTTTCCCCGACGTCGAGGATTGCGCGCATCGACATGACGATCGGAAACTTGCGATCCCGCTTGTCGCATGCGTTCAGATCCACGCTGTGCACCGCAGCATCGCCCGGATCGCGGTAGCGCTGGAAGTAGCGGTCGAATTCACGGTAGAAAGTGGTTGCCACCAGGCTGCGGCAGTGCAGGCCGCGTACCTCGTCTGCGCGGTAACCGAACATCGCGCTGGCCGCCTGGTTGAAGGACTCGATACTGCCCTGGCTATCGACCGTGATGACAGCATCCACCGCCGATTCTACGATCGCCTGGGCGTAGGCCTCGGCGCGCATTAGCGCGGCTTCGGCGAGCTTGCGGTCGGTAATGTCGGTGATGAGGCCCTCGAGTATGGCGACGCCGTCGCTGCGGTAGTCGACCACACGCCCCCGTTCCCAGACCCATTTCTCGCGGCCGTCGCGGGTGATGATACGATACTCGATCTCGAACGGTTCGCCCCGGTCAGCGGCGCTGCTGACGATGCGATCGACCTCGTCGATCATGTCGGGATGGGTGAAATCCCCCCACAGCACGGACTGGCTCTCGATTTCATGGCGGTGGTAGCCGCACAGCTCGAAACAGCCGTCGCTGACGAAGTCCATCGGCCAGTGCTTCAGGTTCAGGCAGCGGTACGCCATGCCGGGCAGGTTCTGCAGCAGCGTTTCGAGCCGATCGTAGTCTCCGCTGCTACCCGATTTGGAATTCAGTGGCTGTGGGAGCTTGGTCATGCATTATCGAATTTCGAAGCGAGTGCCAAACATTACCATCAAACCCCGAAGTTGCAATCACGGGCTTGCTGGGGTTTGATATAGCATCGATAAGCCCTGACCGATTACAACGATGCCCGAAGCGAAAAACAAGCAGCACAGGATTCCGCATAATTCGCAGCAGCACAGCGTCGAGGCCCTCGAGATCGCAATCGGCAAGCAGGTGCGCAGTTCGCGCCGGCGCCTGAACCTGACCGTCGCGGCGCTGGCGAAGCAGGCGCAGCTATCGACCGGCATGCTGTCCAAGATCGAGAACGGGCAGACCTCGCCTTCGCTGGCGACGCTGACATCGCTGGCCAACGCGCTGCAGGTGCCGGTCACGTCGTTTTTCCGCGGCTACGAGGAGCAGCGCGACGTCACCTATATCAGGGCCGGCGAGGGCCTGCCGATCGAGCGCCGCGGCTCGGGCGCCGGCCATCAGTACCAGCTGCTCGGGCACACCATCGGCAAGCCTTACAACATCGAGCCTTACCTGATCACGATCGACGATCAGTCCGAGGTGTTTCCTGTGTTTCAACACGCCGGAATGGAATTCATCTACATGCTCGAGGGCAGGGTAGCTTACCGGCATGCCAACAAGACCTACACGCTGCGGCCGGGCGACACGCTATTCTTCGATGCCGAGGCGTCGCACGGTCCGGACGAAATCCAGAAACTGCCCTGCCGTTATCTTTCGATCATCATTTCCGAGGCGGCGACCGGGTAATTTGTTTCCTGACAGGAAACTAAATTTCATTTCAGTTGACTGAATCAGGCGCTTGGCGTAAGCTCGGCGGGTTTAAAAACGTCCCCCCGGGAGGGCTCAACATGTGTGGAATCGCAGGTGTCCTGTTCAAGCACCAGGGCTCGCACGAAATCGGTAAAACGCTGATCGAAATGCTCGACGGCTGCCAGCATCGCGGCCCCGACAGTACCGGCTTTGCCCTCTACGGGGAAAAGAAGGCCGAGCTGCAGCTGCGCTTCATCGTGCCGGTCGAAGATCAGGCGCGTAGAGAAGCGATCGATAATATCGGCATACTGCTGGCGCGCCACGGCGCGAGCATCGTTTCCGAGCAATCGGTCGGCTGCTCGTATCAGATCGGGGTCAAGTTCGAAGGCGACCTGCTCGAATTCACCAAGGACATCGAGGATCACGCCAAGCTGGTCTCGGTCGGCCACACGCTCGATATCATCAAGGACGACGGTACCGCTCATGAACTCGACCAGACCTACCACGTCGGCCAGGTCAAGGGCACCCATGGTATCGGCCACGTGCGGCTCGCCACCGAGTCCGCGGTGCGGCCCGAGGCCGCGCACCCGTTCTGGGCCACCGGTTTCGAAGACATCGCGATCGTGCATAACGGCCAGATCACCAATTACTGGAAAATGCGCCGTCGCCTGGAGCGCCGCGGATTTACCTTTCATACCGATAACGATAGCGAACTGGTCGCGGTTTACCTCGCCGACAAGCTGGAGCAGGGCGAATCGCTCTCCAGCGTGCTCGAGACGGCGATCGAAGACCTCGACGGTACCTTCTCTTTCCTCGTGTCGACCCCGAACGAGATCGGCTACGCCAAGGACAACCTGGCGGCAAAGCCGATGGTGCTGTACGAGACCGACGACATGATTGCGATCGCCTCCGAGGAAGTCAGCCTGAACCGGTTGTTTCCCGGTCAATCCATCAATTCGAGCGAACCCGCTCCCGGGACCTTTCAGACATGGTCAAGATCGATTTAAGCCGCACCAGCATTACCGACGCGAACGAGCAGATCCGCGCCAGCGCGCGTGACCGCCAGGATGTCGAAA
>JAOTTY010000126.1 GCA_029864185.1 Gammaproteobacteria bacterium | reverse complement strand
CGTTTAACGTAAACAGCCTGCGTCAACGCCTGCATCAATTGCAGAGCGTAATCGACAAGCATGCGCCGGAATTCATCGGCCTGCAGGAAACCAAGGTGCAGGACCAGGAGTTCCCGCTGGACGCGATCGGCGAGATGGGTTACCGGGCGATTTACGCAGGGCAGAAAACCCACTACGGCGTGGCCCTGCTGTCTCGTCGGAGCTGCAGTCTGCCCAGTTACGGGTTCCCCGGCGACAGCGATGAGGCACAAAAACGCTTTATCGGCGGTGAATTCAGTCTCGACGGCGGCTCGATCCTGGTTTTCAACGGTTATTTCCCGCAGGGTGAAAGTCGTGACCACGCGATCAAGTTTCCCGCCAAGGAGCGTTTTTACAAGGACCTGATCCGGTTTCTCGGGCGCTACGATATGCGCCGCTCGAACCTGGTCGTAATGGGCGATTACAACATCGCTCCACAGGACGCCGATATCGGTATCGGCGAGGATAACGCCAGGCGCTGGTTGAAAACAGGCAAAACCAGCTTTCTGCCCGAAGAACGCGAATGGTTCGAACAGCTTACCGCGCTCGGCCTGCACGACGGATTTCGGCTGTGTCATGCCGATGAAGACAATTGTTTCAGCTGGTTCGATTACCGCAGCCGTGGATTCGAGCGGGAACCGAAGCGCGGCCTGCGCATAGATCATTTGCTGGTTTCGGAACTACTGAAGCCAAGGGTGGTCGATGCCGGGGTAGATTACGATATTCGTGCGATGGAAAAACCATCCGATCATGCGCCGACCTGGGTCGAACTGGACCTGGCTATCGGCGCCGATAGCAACCAACCGGCTTAGCCGACAGGAGACCAACCATGTTTGCTCGACCCACAACGATTCCAGACGCCGCGCAGGCATTGCCCGGCCGTGACGAAGCCATGCAGTTCAACCCGATTCACAGCGTACTCGGAACGTCGATGATCGCGCCCTTTCCGGAAGATTGCGAGCAAATCGTGTTCGGACTCGGGTGTTTCTGGGGTGCGGAGCGCAAGTTCTGGAAACTGCCCGGAGTCTACACCACCGCGGTCGGGTACGCTGCCGGTCATACGCCCAATCCCAGCTACCAGGAGGTCTGCACCGGCATGACCGGGCATAACGAGGTCGTACTGGTGGTTTACCGGCCGGCGCAAATAGAATTCGACGCTTTGCTGAAGACATTCTGGGAGTCACATGATCCGACCCAGGGGATGCGGCAGGGCAACGATCGGGGCACGCAGTATCGCTCAGGAATTTACTACAGCGACGACAGCCAGAAGGCGGCAGCGGAGCAGAGTATGGCTTCTTACCAGCAGAAACTGCGCGCCGCGGGACATGCGGCTATCACTACCGAAATCATGCAGGCCGGTCCTTTTTATTATGCCGAGGAATACCACCAGCAATATCTGGAAAAAAATCCGACGGGCTATTGTGGACTGGGCGGGACCGGAGTGCCTTGTTAGAATATGACTTGATAAAGTGACTTAATTAGTCAGTTAATATAGAAATAAGACGATAATAACCTAAGCGGAATCCGGCTTGTCCGGCGGTCTGCTATGACGATGACAGGCGTTTGCCGATGCTGCCTGGCGGTATCGACAGGATTGGCTTCGGCGGCAATCTTTCCCTTCGACGCTGCCATGGTAGCCGGCTAGTCCGTCGACATACAAACTGCCCGCCGTTCGTGTACACAGTCGACTCGTGAATTCTGACCGGGCTGCTGCCGCAGTTTCCCGGCCCCGCGCGTTGCTGGCTAAACTGGCAAAATCCACAGAACAGGCTATGTTCCTTTACTGTAACCGTAACGCGAGTAATGCGGGCATCGAGGCCATCCAGATAGCGTCGGGCTACGGATACAGGCGATTGTTCTGGTTTCGAGGCGGATTCGTCGAATGGGAGGATAAGGACTATCCGTATGTCATCGAGTAGCACTGTGTTATCGCGTATCTACAGCTTTAAATTTATCATTGGTTTCGCCTTGTTGTGGCTGGGTGCGCTGGCTTATGGCCTGGCAATTTACAGCACGCAGGTTTATCGCGAACACGCGATCGAGGCGCAGGTCGATGCGCTGCAGTCGATGCTCGAGCGCGAAGCCCTGGAAGCCGTCCAGGAACTATACGAAAACCAGCAACAGTTTGCCTTCAAACTGCAGAACGAGGCCCCGTTCAGAACGGCTCTTGAACAGCGCGATGTCGCCACGATGGAAGCCTGGTTGGCCGAGAGCAATAGTCGGTACCGGGTCGCCACGGGCCTGTTCAAGCTGAGGGCGGTCGTGGTACGCGATCTTGCTGGTGAAATATTCGCCCGCAGTTCCGACGACGAACTGGAAGGCTACGGCGGTTGTCCCACGGCGCTCGATGCGATCGGCGGCTCATTGATCCGTTTGCTCAAACCCCGTTATGCCCTGTGCAGTTTCGATGGCAACTTGTTGAGCGAAGTACTCGTTCCGGTAGGCTCACGCGAGCCGATAGCCTATCTTCACGTCGTTGCGGATGCGGCAGAGGGGCTTAGCCGCATCGAGCGTCGAATCGGCATGCCGTTGAAAATTGCCCAGTCCGCGGACGTGGATCTTTACCGCTCGTCGAAATGGGTCGAGGCGGGCGCCGACACTTATTTATATCCGACCTACAAACTTTACGGGGATGACGCCTTCCTCGGTGCAAGCATCAGCGCGGCGTTCGACAAGCGACCGGTTATCGACCGGCTCGCCCGCACCGAGGCCAGCTTTATCCTGATTACGACAATTGCCACGGCGAGCGCGCTGTTGCTGGTGCTGTTTCTGCTGAACCGGGCTTTCATGCCGATGAACAAGCTGCGCAATTCGGTCGGTGCCCTGTTGACCGGCAGATACGCGTCGATCAGCGAGGACAAGCTTCCCAGCGAATTGAGGGACCTGGTCGTCGCCTACAACGAGATGGTGGAAGGACTGGAGATCGAAACCATATCGCGTCGCCAGATGGAGGAAAAATTGCGTTCGGAAAAGGACTTTATATCGACCACGCTCGATTCGATCACCAACCCGGTGATCGTCATCGATTCCCGGGATCGCATAAAGCTCGTCAATCCGAGCGCCGAGAAACTCTTTGGCGACAGGGAAGCCTCTCTCATCGACACTTCGATTCACGAGGTGCTGATCCTCTACGCGAATCGCCAGACCACGCGCATCGTCGATCTCAGCCAGTTGCTGACCCGCAAGCTGTCCATCAGTTCGATGTTTTTTTACGACGCCAGCCGCAACCTTGTCGAACTCGAGTTTTCCGCTTCACCGATGATCGACATGGAGGCCGAGGATGTCGGTTTCGTCATCATTTTGAAGGATGTCTCCGAGGATCGAAAGCTGCGCCGCAAGCTGAGCTACGAGGGCAGCCATGACCAGCTTACCGGCTTTCTCAACCGCACCGCCTTCGAACAGAAGTTTGAAACACTTGTCACCGAAGATAACAACGCGATGCCGCAGCACGTGCTGGCCTTCCTCGATATCGATCAGTTCAGGATCGTCAACGAAACCTGCGGCAGCGCAGCCGGCGACCTGTTGCTTAAAAAGGTCAGCTCGATGATCAAGAAGCACGTGCGCAAGTCCGATATCCTGTCGCGACTGAGCGGCGACGAGTTCGGCATTATCATGCCCTTCTTCGAAATGGAACGCGCGCTGCAGGCTATCCAGAAAATCATCATCGAAATTCAGCATTCCGGATTCGTCTGGAACGAGCAGGAATACCTGATAACCGCGAGTATCGGCGTGATGGCCTTTGGTCGCATGAGCGACGAATACGCCGAATTCTATTCCAAGGTCACGACAGCCTGCTTCCTGGCCAAGCAGAATGGCGGTAACCAGTATCATTTTATCGACGAAAACGATGAAAAGGTCATGGCGCAACAGGTATCGATGGAATGGGTTTCGGGAATCATGGAGGGTTTTACCGACGACCGATTTTGTCTTTACGTGCAGCCCATCGTCGGCATCGACGAGTATGGTGATCATACCCATACCCACTACGAGGTTCTGATTCGCTATCGCAGTTCGGAAGGCGCCATTATTTCGCCCGGCGATTTTCTGCCGCCGGCCGAGCGCTACAATTTAATCGAAAGAATCGATTGCTGGGTGGTAAGCAGTATCATCGCCTGGTTGCAGGAAAACCAGCACAGGCTGGATGACGTCATGTTTTCGATCAATCTTTCGGGACGCAGTATCGGTTCACAAACCTTTCATAATTTTCTACACGACAGTCTCAGCAGTAGCGGCATAAATATAAACCTGCTGTGTTTCGAAATTACCGAGACCGCGGTTGTAGATAACGTCGAGAAATCGGTGGAGTTCATTAACTCGATAAAGAAGCTGGGCGCCAAGTTTTCGCTGGACGACTTCGGTACCGGGCTGTCGTCATTCAGCTACCTGAAGCAGTTTCCGGTTGACTACCTGAAAATCGACGGCGAATTCGTGCGCGATATCATCGAGGACGATAAGAGTTTTGTTTTCGTGCGCTCGATGACCGAGGTCGGCCACTGTCTTGACATGAAGGTTATCGCGGAATTCGTCGAGTCGGACACGATGTTCAACAAGCTGCGCGAGGCCAACGTCGACTATATCCAGGGTTACCAGGTCGGTAAACCGGTGGCAATCGAGACGCTGCTGGAATGCGACCGGCCCGGCGCTAAAAAGGCTGGTTGACCCGATACGCCGGCAAATATCCAGATTCGCCCGAGTCAGGATTTCTTACCCAGATTGATCGATTTTACGCGCGGCGAAAGGTTGACTTCGTCGATCACGATATCGTCACTCGATTGCAGAATTTGCGCAACGATATCTGCCACGTCCCCGACCGCGATCGCGTTTTCCGGCAGCGCACCCGGGGCGAAGTCCAGGTCGTCGAAAAAGGGGCTGCGCACCATGCCGGGGTTGACCAGGCTTACCTGGACGCCGGCGCCTGCGCAATCCTCGCGCAACGACAGGCAGAATCCTCTCAACCCGAATTTGGAAGCGCAGTAAAGCGCACCCTTGCGGCCCGCGGCCAGCGCCGATTCGGAACCGATAAAGACGATTCGGCCCTTGCCCCGGCGTTTGAATACGGGTACCAGGCTGCGACAGATAACCATTGCGCTGGCGAGGTTGATGCGCAGCAGTCTTTCGATTTGAGCAACAGAAATCTGCTCGATCGATCCGAACAGGCCCTGGCCGGCGGCATGGACGAAGCAGTCGACGACGTTGGCTTTGAGCAATTGCCTGGTCTGCAGCTCCACCTGGTCCAGGTTATCGAGATCGAGCGCCAGCGCGGTGAAACCGGGGTGGTCGAGTTCGTCAGTCTGTCCGCGGCGGCTGATGCCGATGACGCGGTAACCGTCGTCGAGCAATCGTTGCGCGGTTGCAAGGCCGATGCCGGAACTGGCACCTGTAATCAGTACGGATTTCGTTTCAGTCATGCCATTCGCAGGGGTGGTAGGTTTGCACAGGGATATATTTCATCAATTGCGCTTCGCAGAACTCGATCATTTGCCGCTCGCGAGCGCTCGGGTAACTGACGATGCCGTTGTCGAGCTGCATATTTTGCGCAAACAGGGGTTCGTCCGGGTAGAGCCTCGAAACCCGGTGGAAGTGATCCCGGGTCAGGCGAAAGGCGCCCAGGCTGACCGAATGCAGCCCGTCGGCGTCGATCTCGGCGAATACCTGATCCAGCAGTTCGCTGAATCCGAGTTCGTAGTTTTCATGGTAGACCACCGGGTCGAAGCGCAGACCCACTGGCCAACCCGCGTCGCTCAGGCGGCGCATCGCGTCGATACGTTTTGCGATCGACGGCACGCCATGCTCGAGGCTGTCATGGCTGAAGCGGTCGCTGAAGCTGAACGCGGTCACCACCCGCGCAACCGGTTCCTGGTTCAGCATCGAACGCACCTGGGTACTCTTGGTGCGCAGCTCCATCCAGGCGTTTTCTATGGAAGCCACCAGCGGAATAAAATACTCGGTAAAGTGCGTCAGCGGCTCGTTAGCCAGGCTGTCGCAATCGTAGCCGGAGAAAAACCACACCGGAGCCTGCCCGTGGCTTGCGGCTGTCTGCCTGATCTGTTCACCGAAATCCTCGTAGTTGACGAACACGACCTGGTGCGCGGACCGGTACATGCCCTGTAGAAAGCAGTAGCGGCAGTCGTAGAGACAGTTGAGCATGTGCGAAAAATAATAATTGTGATCTCCGCCAAGACCGTAGCCCTCTGGCGCCGCGAGGACGTGACCCTTGTTTTTACTGGCGATAATTATTGCCGGGTTTTTTTTCTGCAGGCGGAAGTTCTGCGCGCGCGGATTGAAGACCTCGCCGAAGTGCTCGATCTCTATCACCGGCAGCCGGTGCAGGCGTTCGAGTATGTTCTGCGCCAGCGGGTGGTGGCGAATCCCGGATTCCAGGTAAATGCAGCTGGCCACGGCTACAGGGTCTCGCTGTTGCCGTGGCTGATCCGTTCCAGCATATCGATCATCGATGCTGCTGTCCTGCGAGTAGACAGTTCCTGCAGCAGCGCCTCCGGGCCGAGGTCGCGGTTGTGCAGGTAGCGCCACAACACCCGCAGGCGATTTTGCTGGGTTTGTGTGAAATGCGCCAAGGCCAGCAAGCGCTGCCAGGATTCGGCCGAAAACTCGAGTGCGGCCACTTCGTTGTTGAGCGCGAGCAGGTCGGTGGTCTGTTGCTCGATCGAGTCGATGTGCTGCCGTATCAATGCGCTGACCTGTTCACGGTTCCTGCCAGTTTCTGCGTGCCGATTATCGCTGACTACCTTTATGCAGCGAATCAGTTCCGCGCTGCTGAAGCGCAGCGCGCTGCTGATGAAACCGGAGGCTTCCATGTCGAACAGGCAGTCTTCGCGGTAGTCGCGGCTGGGCTGTGAGAGCGTCAGGCAGGCGCTGCCGGGCAGCAGCGGGATGGAGGTTGGCGCCGGGAAATAACATTTCGCGGTATCGCCATCGACTATCTTGTCGAGCAGGAAAATTGCCCCGATGTCATGACGCGCTGCGCCGGCGGTACCTATATTGATCCAGGCGAGCGAGGCTTCGTCCCGGTAACGCGCCGCCATCCATGCGCTCGCCGCCGCGCTGGCGAGCTTGCCAACGCCGCTGACGATACAGGCCATATCATCGCCGAGATACAGATCGAAAGCCTTTTCCCCCTGGGATTTCCTGAGCCGGTAAAAATCGATCACCGGGCTGGCCTCGCAATGTAGCGCCGCGACCCAGATCAACATGGCGCCACGGTCCCGCCGTGCTTGCGCCATGTCTCTCGCAGCGTGCCGAATTCGTCGATCAGCGCCTGGTTGCGATGCTTTTTCGCGCCATTGATCAGTATTTCGAGCTTGTGCAGGAACACAGATTCCGCCGCACGGAAGTAGGCGGCGGGTAAGTCGCCCGAAAGCAGTAGCCGGTGCAGCGCGCGCAGCCGGTACTGATCCATGGCCGGATAGCGCCGCGACAACTGGTCGGTGTGACCGCCATGCTTGACGATCAGCGGTTGATCGATGTAATAAACCGGGTGGCGATGGCACAGGCGCAGCCACAGGTCATAGTCTTCGCAGGCCGGCAGCGTTTCGTCGAACATGCCTAGCTCGCGTAGCGTCGATTTTTGCATTACCGTCGCCGAAGGCGAGATCGCGCACAGCGGCAGGCATTTCTCGAATATCCAGCCGCCGTCCTTGCGATGTTTTCGCATCGGGTTGACGCGTATGCCGTTGCGCACCCATATTTCGTCCGAATGAAACAGCACGAAATCGGGCGCCTTGCCCCGGGCTTCGCGTACCGCGCGTATCTTGTGCGGCAACCAGCTGTCGTCGGAATCGAGCAGCGCTATCCACTCGTAGCGTGCCGCTGCAATGCCCCGGTTGCGCGCCGCGCTGACGCCGCGGTTTGCCTGGCGCAGGATTCTCACCTGGGGAAACCGCTGCGCGACCAGGTCGCCGCTCGCATCGGTGGATCCGTCATCGACGAGGATGACCTCGTCGACCGGCGAAGACTGGTGGTATACCGATTGCAGCGCGCGCGTGAGTGTCGCGCTGCGATTATGGCTGGGAATAACGACGGAAATACGCATGGCTGCCGACGGCAGGATCCGCGTCAGGATTTGCGCGGGATGACTGCCTGCCCCGGAAAGTTGGTTACGCTGGAACCGTCGTTGTCGAGGATACGATTCTTGCCGCTTTGCTCCACCTCGTCGATGCGAATGACCGCGAAATGGGGGATATAGGTATTTTTTACGTTGGCAAACTCGCGCTTCAGTTTTTCCTCGGCAGGATCGATCAGCAGCTTGGAGTGCTCGCCGAAAATGATTTCCCCGATCTCGATAAAACCCGCCATTTGCGACTGGCTAACCGCGTGCGCGTAGAGTTCGTAGATCTGGTTGCTGTTATGAAACTGGATGCGGAAGGTGGGCTTCTTGGGCTTGGACATATGAAATCCTAATCAGGCTGCATCAACTCGTCGAGTTCGCCGTCCATGTGCAATTCGGTCAACTCGGTGAATCCACCGATGGGATTGCCGTCGATGACGATCTGCGGCACCGAGCGCGCACCGTTGGTAATCCTGACAAATTCCTTCATCGCCGCGCTGTCGCGATCTATGCGGACCTCGTCGAAATCGATATTCCATTTTTCCAGCATGGTTTTCGCCCTGTCGCAGAACGCACAATGTGCCGTACTGTAAACGGTAACCCTGGACATTCGTTCCTGTCTCGAAAAACATGATATGCGATTCTACTACAGAATCGCGCGGCTGCCATAACGGGTCGCTGCACTGCACGATCTCAGCCGGGATTCTTGAGCGCGAGGATTGCCTGGTTGCGCAGGGTCTTCAGCAGCCCTAGCTGATCATCGCTGATTTCTACCCTGTCGTCGTTGACGCTATCGATGTATATCAGCGCGATGGGCGCCTGCTTGATTACGATCGGGAAGATGGTAAAAGCCTGCGCGCCGATGTGCCGGTGATACCAGGCCGGTATACGCGTACGAATTTTCTCGTCGCGGGTATTGTCGATGCGGATATCGACATTCTTGTTAAAAGCGACCTGAAATACGTCGGACGGGGCATGCAGCGGGATGGCGAAGTGTTCGATAATCTCTTCGATCCCGTCACCGTAGCCGAAACGGGCGCGTATGTTGGCGGACTCCCTGTCCTTCAGGCACAGCAGGACTCGGGAACCGCCGAGCGCACGGTAGATCGTCTCCAGGATCATTTGCATGATTTGATTGATGCTGTATTCGCCGGTCAGGGTGTTGGTGATGTCCTGGATGCCGTCGGTGAGTATTTTGTCTACCGAATGGGTTTGCGGATCCGATCGCTCGACCAGAATCCTGACGCTGTCGGTAATACCGAATTCCTGCTCGCGCGCTGTATCCTGCGGAGCAGCGGGCTCCAGGTTCCCGCTTGATGAAATTTGCTGATAATAAAGACTCTTGCCGATATCGAACTGGATCAGTCGGGAAAACTGGGTCAACTCCTTGTGACAGTTTTCCAGCAAATCGGATACCTTGCTCTCGTCGAGCCTGAGCACCACCGAAAACTGTGCGCAGAGCTTCTTGATCGCGGGCGCCTGCCGGGACAGCGGCAAGGTCAGGCATGCGCCGAGGGCGCTGCTGAACTGCGCGATCAGCTGCAGCCGCAGCACCGCGGTGGTGGCCTCGGGCAAGTCGTCGAAATCCAGCGGCTGCATGCTGTTCCAGATCAATTTCGGAAAACCCCATTCGCGCGCCACCGACATCCCGAGGCGGGGATAGCTGATGCCGAGCACCTGGATTACCGCCGCCGTCTCGCTGCAATCCTGCTTGAGCATCAGCTTGTCAATCGCGCGTGCCTCCTGATGCAGGTAAAAGCGCACCAGCATTTTACCGAGCTGCTGCAGCAGGGCGCAAAGAAAGGCTTCCTCGTGATTGGGAGCGGCCAGCGTGCGCGCCAGCGAATTCGCCAGCAGGCCACTGAACAGGGCCTGTACCGCGTTTTCCTTCAGCTGCGAAGCCTGCAGTTTGTTCTGCATGTGTTCGAACAACATCAGGCCGGCCGCGATACTGCGCACCGGGTTTATCCCGAGCATCACCACCGCGCGCGAAATAGTGCTGATCTTGCCGCCGCCGCGGTTGTAGTAGGCGGAATTAACGAGGCGCAGTACCTTGTTCGTTAGCGAGTAATCCTTGAGGATGGTATTGGATACCTTGGTCAGATCTTCGGTTTCGCTCGCCGAAGCCTGGTTCAGCACGCTCAAGGTATGGGAAAAAACCGGGAAATCCTTTTTATGCCGCATGCGCCTTAGTAAAAACCTGACCGTTGCGTCGTTGTTGTCCTGGGTTTCGGAAGCATCGTCCAGCGCGATATAGTCATTAAGCGCCTGCAGCATCTGTTCGGCATCCGCGTAGCGCCGCGCCGGATCTCTGGCAAGCGCCCGCAGGATAAACGCATCGAGGCGATCGTCGATGTCGGCGTTGAGCTTCGATGGCGCGACCAGGTCGCTATTCATGATCGCGTTGAGCAGGTGGTAGACATCGCTGCCGTCGAAGGCCGGCTTACCGGTCAGCAGTTCGTAGCAGACCAGTCCCAGCGAAAATACGTCCGACACTTTCCGGTATTGCCGGGTCTCGATATATTCCGGGGCCATGTACTGCGGAGTGCCATAAAGGGCGCCGTCCGTGCTGCCGTTGACGCCGTGCAGAAACGCGAGGCCAAAATCGGCGATTTTTGCCTGCCCATCCGCGCTGATCATGATGTTGGCGGGCTTGATATCGCAATGGATGATTTCCCGGGCATGCGCTGCCGCGGTTCCACTGAGTATATCGCGCATGATGCAAATCTTCTGATCCATGCTGGTCCCTTGCCGGATCTTGCTCTGCAACGATTCCCCGTCGATATATTCGAGCACCAGGTAGGGGTTGCCATCCTGCATGCCGATATCGAAGATACTCACGATATTGGTGTGCTGCAGTTTGCTGGCGGTGCGCGCTTCAGCGAGCAACTGGTCGACACTGGCGCCGCGCCGTATCGCCGATTTCAGGTTGACCGACTTGATCGCTACCTGGCGGTTCAGATCGGGGTCATCGGCCAGGTAAACGATGCCCTGGCTGCCCTGACCGAGAACCTGGAGAATTTGAAAGCGATCGATTTTGTGAGGAAAACTGGTAGCCACGTCTAACTTCAGGCCCATGCCGAATCCTTGAAGTATAGTCGGCGGCAGGAACTCTGCCGTTTTCAGGCAGTCTGCTGCACCAGCACCCAGGGTTTGACGACTACCGCCCACAGAGAGGCTTCTGCGCTAACCCAGGCACTTGCCAGCTCGTCGGGGACGGGTGCGACTTGCGCGCTGTCTGTCCATCGTTTCACCTGCTCGATATCATCCTGCTGCATCGCGTAGGCGACGTCAACCAGGTCGAGCCCGGGGGCGACCAGCAAGACCTTGCCCGCGGCAAAAAAGCGCTGCAGTTCCAGCCACGGAATTTTTGCGGTTTCGCTGTTTATTTTGGCGCGCTGGAGTTCCCGGTCCTGGCGCAGCAGTTCCTCGATCACGCTACGGACTGAATGATATCGACGCCGTCCAGCGGGGATTCCCGAATGGTATCGCGAATCATGAAGATCGCTTCCTTGCGCGGGTAGTGCTTGCGCCACGCGATTGCGACGGTGCGGCTGGGGGAAGGCTCGGTAAACGGCTTGACGTCTATCAGCGCCTCGTTGCGCTGGCTTTGCGTGATACTGCTACGCGGCAGCACGGTAATACCGGTGCCGGCCGCCACCATGTGGCGAATGGTCTCGAGTGAACCGCCCTCGAGCGTGCGCGTCAATTCGCTGTTGCCCGACATGCAATCGGGACAGGCCTCGATGACCTGGTCGCGGAAGCAGTGGCCGGCGCCCAGCAACATCAGGTCCTGCGATGCCAGGTCTTCC
>JAOTTY010000125.1 GCA_029864185.1 Gammaproteobacteria bacterium | reverse complement strand
TCTAAACGTCAAATCGAAACCCCCGAAAGTTGACGGCCTGTGCGATGTCTGTGGTAGCAAAATCGTCCAGCGTGACGACGAAACCGAAACAGCGATCGAAAACCGGCTGCAGGTATACAACGAGCAAACGGCTCCGCTGGTGGACTATTATCGCAAGCAAGGGCTGTTGGTGAGCGTGCCCACCTCCGATCTTGAAACGGTAATGTCGGCGATCCGGGAGCGCCTCTAGCCCGAATATTGCACCCGTATCTCGGAGTCTGGCGCTGGACAGATACCGCCGGACATGTCAGGGCCGAGACAGGAATCAGGCCGCTGACGACGGTCGCTTCGAATATGGCGCGGTATGCCTAAATTGAGTCGACTTATTCAATGCGTGATTCTCATGCCCGAATCAGACTGGTGCAATATTCAGGCTAGTCATCCTCCTGCCTGCGGGCCTCGATTTCGATTCTCTCGATGCCCGCCACAAAAACCTCGGTCCCGTCGAGCGTGGTAAATCCATCGCTGTGAATTTCGTTCTTCATTGCGCGGTAGGATTTCTTACTACCCGACTGGGTATTGATGACATGCACGGTCACCACGGCACTGCGCCGGTCGACCTCGAGATATATCATCGCGGCCGCAGCAAAGGCCATTACTACCATGAACAGGATCGCGCCATTACGCAGCAGCTTCCTGTTGCGCTCGGCTTCGGGATTGGCGATCCTTCTAAGCTTAGGCTTGGCGCGCGCCGAAAGCATCCACATGCAGGCCACGATCACCCCGAGGGTAATGAGTATCTTGCTGATCATTTAATCTCGATTATCGAATCTGATCCTAGTTGCGGGAAAAAGTGACCAGATGGTCGACGTTGAGCCGGATCCCGATGCGTTCGTTTATTTTATGGTTATGGTGGCTAGGTGCAAGACACATCACCTCTATGCCACTATCCATGCGTAAATAGTACAGAAAATCCGCACCCCTGAAGGCCTTCTCGACGACCACTGCCGAATCTTCCGATTCATCGTCATGAACCACGTCGTCCGGTCGGATCAGTACGTCCAACATGGTGCCCGGCGGATCCGCGATACGCGCGTCCCCCTCGATAACACCGAGGTCGGTTCTGACGCTGGTCGCGCTTTCCACTGTGGCCGGTATTATTACGCCCTGGCCGATAAAATCCGCGACAAATCGATTGGCCGGCTGGTGGTAAAGGTCGTAACCGCTGCCCTGTTGCAGGATACTGCCCTCGTTCATCACGCAGATCTCGTCAGCCATCGCGAAGGCCTCATGCTGGTCATGGGTAACCAGTATCGCGGTACTGTTCTCCTGTTTCAGAATATTCCTGACTTCACGCGCCAGCTGCTCGCGCAGCTCGGCATCCATGTTCGAAAAAGGCTCGTCCAGCAGCAGCAGCCGCGGACGCGGAGCCAGCGCGCGCGCCAGCGCTATACGTTGCTGCTGTCCGCCCGAGAGCTGATGCGGAAAAGCCTGCGCATAGGCGGGCATACCGACGATCGCGAGCATTTCCTGGACCCGGACTTGCTGTTCCTTTCTGCTCATCCCGTCCAGGCCGAAACGCACGTTGTCTTCGACCCTGAGATGAGGAAATAGCGCAAAATCCTGGAATACCATTCCAATCTTGCGCTGCTCGGGAGGCAGCAGGACGTGCTGCGAGCTGACCTCGACGCCATCGATCAGGATTGACCCCTGCCAGGCCGGCTCGAAACCCGCGATCACCCGCAGCACCGTGGTCTTGCCGCAACCGCTGGGGCCCAGCATACAGCCGATCTCGCCCGGCATCAGCGAAAAATTTATACGGCTCAATACCTGTAAATCGTCGTAGCCGGCGTCAAGGTTTTTGACGACTAGTTGTGATGTCATGAACCGGCTCTCGAGGCGGATATGCTGTGGCTCAACAGTATAACCGGCAGCAGGCCCGCCGCCACTATCGCCAGCGCGGCCGTCGAAGAATCCGCAAGCCTTTCGTCCGAAGCAAGTTCAAAAGCCCGGACCGCCAGCGTATTGAAATTAAAGGGCCGCAATATCAGCGTAGCAGGCAGTTCCTTCATGACGTCGACGAACACGATCAGCAATGCGGTCAGCACCGTACCCTTCATCAACGGCAGGTGCACGCGCAGCAGGATTCGCGACGGCGGATAGGACAGCGAGCGCGCCGCATCGTCCATCGACGGCTTGATATTGAGCAGGCCCGATTCGACTGCCTGAATAGAAACGGCGAGGAAACGGACCATGTAGGCAAACATTACCGCAAACAGGCTGCCACTTAGCAGCAGCCCGCTGGAAAACCCGAATTGCGCGCGCAGCAGGCTGTCGACGCTGTTATCGAACCAGGCGAACGGGATAATGACGCCGACCGCGACGACGGTTCCGGGTACGGCGTAGCCAGTGGCGACCACCCGAATCGATGCTGCGACGACCCTGCTGCGCAACAGTCGTTTGCCGTAAGCAAGAAACAGCGCCAGCGCAACCGCAAGCAGCGCCGCGCTCGACGCCAGCCTGAGCGAATTCAGGGTTAGCTGCAGGAAACCGTCGTCGATCATGTAACCGTAGGTTTCCAGGGCCCAGCGCGCCAGCTGCCAGGCTGGCAGCAGGAACCCCAGCAGCAATGGCAGGAAACACGCGCAGAACGCGGCCAGCGCGCGATATCCGCGTAACCGATATTGCGGCAATGAACGATAGCGGTAGGTTGCATGGTGGTATTGCGCGCGCTTGCGTGACCAGCGTTCGACCGCGATTAAGGTAAAGACGAACAGCAGCAGGATTGCAGCGAGCTTGGCCGCAGCGGCGCTGTCACCCAGGCCGAACCAGGTACGGAAGATGCCGGTAGTGAATACGCCGATTCCGAAATAGGCAACCGTGCCGTAATCGGCCAGGGTTTCCATCAGTGCCAACGACAGCCCCGCGACGATGGCCGGCCGCGCCAGCGGCAACGCTACCCGGTAGAAACTGGACCAGACCGTGCAGCCCAGCGTGCGGCTTACCTCAAGTACGCAGACCGATTGTTCCAGGAAGGCGGCGCGCGCAAGCAGATACACATAGGGATAAAGCACCAGCGAGAACATCGTTACCGCCCCTCCGAGCGAACGGATCTCGGGAAACAGGTATTCGCCCGCACCCCAACCGGTGGCTTCCCTGATCCAGGTCTGCAACGGACCGGCGAAATCTAACATTCCGGTGTAGGTATAGGCGATGATATAGGTCGGGAAGGCGAGCGGTAACAGCAGCGCCCAGGCGAACAGCCTCTTACCGGGGAACACACACAGGCTGGTTAGCCACGCACAGCCGACCCCGATGACGAGCGTGCCGACCGCGACCCCAAGCATCAGCACCGCGGAATTGAACAGATACTCGGCGAGCACCGTGTCGAGCAAATGCTGCCAGATATCGTTGCCGGGATGCATGACAAATCCGACAATGGTAAAAAGTGGCAGGCTGAATAGCGTTGCGACCAGCAGCACTCCGGGCATCCAGAAACGTTGCAGGTAAGGGTTGCTGACATGGGCTGTGTTCAAATGATTACTGCTCGAGCGGCGTAGGATGCGATTCGCGCTAATCGTGCCAGGGATTAAACTGGCCGCGCGGTTAAATAAACTGGTTTGCCCGCCACGTTCGGCGCTAAACTGGATAAGCGGTGAAAATCGATGGCCGACAACCAGACTCGGGATTTTAATGAATAAACCTATGGCCGTAAATAATAACAGTTCTCATTCGCATTAAAAACAAGGCATGGCTGAAAAACCGGATATTCGACATTTACTGGCAGATCATTTTTCGCAATGGCGCGAGATCGTCGACGGTCTTGCGGCGAATCGGTGCTGCGCTGCCGATATCGAAAAAATCGAACGCCTTGCCGTTGCGAGTCCCTACGCCGTTCATCAGATGTTGCGCAATCAAGGCCTCGCGCAAGACCTGCTGAAACTCGATGGATTCCTGCTGGATGACCAGATCGGAGATGCCACAGCCGACGAAAAGGCCGACATAGAAAGGGTCAAGCGCGATCTGAGGCATTACCGGCACCGTAAACTCGTCGAGATAATCTATCTCGACGTGGTCGGCGAAAATCCCGTCGAAACGACCCTGCAACACCTAAGCGACCTTGCCGACCAGTTGATCCGCGTTGCGCTGGACGTCTGCAGCAGGAGCCTGTCCGCAAAACACGGCCAACCCGTGGACGCCCAGGGTAACGAGATGCAGTTGAATATTATCGCGATGGGCAAGCTTGGTGGCCGCGAACTTAATTTTTCTTCCGATATCGACCTGATCTGCTGCTTTGATCACGATGGCGAACTCCAGGGTTACGGCCAGCTGAGTTATCAGGAATATTTCGCGCGGCTGGTGCGACTGTTCAGCCAGGTACTCGGTGACATCACCGAGGACGGCTTTGTCTACCGCGTCGACCTGCGCCTGCGTCCCTGGGGCGATTCAGGTCCGGTGGTTCTGAGCCATGGCGCGCTCGAACACTATTATCAGCTGCACGGTCGGGAGTGGGAACAGTATGCGATGGTCAAAGCGCGGGTCATTACCGGCAGCGACCAGAGCCGCGCACACCTGGTCGCCCTGCTGAAGCCTTTCGTGTATCGGCGCTATCACGATTACCGCGTTTTCGAGGGGCTCGCCACGCTGAAGGAAAAAATCGATGTGCAGGCCCGTAGCAAGGGTATGCGTGTCAATATCAAAATCGGGCCGGGTGGCATTCGCGAAATCGAGTTCTTCGTCCAGGCTTTTCAGATCCTGAAAGGCGGTCGTAACCGCAGGCTGCAAAGCACCGGGATATTCTACTGTTTCGACGCACTGCTGAAGTACGATATCATCGATCGTGAGACGATAGAAACGCTACGCGCAGCGTATCGGTTTCTGCGCCTGCTGGAAAATCGAATTCAAATGTACGAGGACCAGCAAACCCACGATTTGCCCGATAACCCTGCGCAGCGGGCACGCATCGCCGCCACCCTCGGCTTTAGCGACTGGGACGAGCTAAACGATCGGCTACAGCAGCATCGCGACCGGGTGTACCGACTGTTCAGGGAATTGTTCAGGCGCGAAGTCGAATCCGGACCCGAGCCGATCATCGATGACAGCTTCGAGGAATCCATAGACGACGAGAAACGCTGGGATTTTATCGACAGGTCAGGCATAGCCGACAGCGCGCAGATCAACAAATCGCTTAACCGCTTTCTGCGCTCCAAGGCCTGGAGCTACATGTCGGCAAGGGCGAAAAAGCGTTTCAATACGCTGTTGCCAGGGCTGCTGGAAACGATCGAGTCCTGCGCTGAACCGGCCTCGCTGTTCGACCGCTTCATGCGCCTGTTCTCGTCGATCGCAGGGCGCAGCGTCTATTTCGAACTGCTCTACCAGAATCTTGCGCTGCTCGAAAAGCTCGCGTCGCTGTTCGAGAAGAGCGCGTGGATTGCCGACGAGGTTTCGCAGTACCCGATGCTGCTCGAAAACCTGATTCATCCCGGTGAGCGGGATCGTTTCGACAAGACCAAATTGCAGCTACGCCTGCAAAACCAGCTCGCCAACGTCGAGGGGGACACCGAGCTCGAGCTAGACAGCCTGCGCCTGTTCAAGCGCGAGCAAACCCTGGTCATCGCGAGCGCGGAGCTGGCCCAGGAGATTGACGCCATGCAGGTCGGTCGATACCTCAGCGAGCTCGCCGGGGTGGTGCTCGAAGCGGTGTACCAGCTCGCCCGCGGGGACCTGCAGCAAAAATTCGGTATTCCCGAGTGCAGCGAGGATGGTAACCGGCGCGAAGCCAACTTCTCGATCATCGGCTACGGTAAGCTGGGCGGATTCGAAATGCATTACCAGTCCGATCTCGACCTCATCTTCCTGCATGATTCCGGCGGTGAAGAACAGCACAGCAACGGCGAAAAATGTATCGAAAATTCGGTTTATTTCGCGCGCCTCGCGCAGAAAATCATTTCGATGACCAGCGTGCTAACCGGTTCGGGCAAGCTTTACGAAATCGACTCACGGCTCAGGCCGGAGGGGTCATCGGGATTGCTGGTATCATCGCTACAGGCTTACCTTCGTTACCAGCTGGAAAAGGCCTGGACCTGGGAGCACCAGGCCCTGGTCAGGGCGCGTGTAGTGGCCGGCAGCCCGTTATTGAGGCAGTCGTTCGGCCGCATCCGCGAACAGGTGCTTCGTTTACCGCGTGAGGACCAGAAATTGCGCACCGATATCGTCGAAATGCGCGAGAAAATATACCGCAGCAAGCGGCCTCCCGAGGACCAGCGCAGGGACCTGAAACAGTCGCGAGGAACCATGGTCGATATCGAGTTCATGGTGCAGTACTGGGTACTGGCCAATGCAAATAATATTGGCTCGGATTGTTTATATTCTGATAACATAAGCCTGCTCAACGAGTTATTGCGGTTAAACCTGATTACCGGGTCGCAATCGAGGCTGGTTGAAATATACGAGGACTATCACCGGTTACTACACGAATCCGTGCTGCAAAACCGGTCTGCTGAAGTCGATGCCGATATCGTCGATGAGCGCATAAACCACGTTAAAAAATGCTGGAACGAATGTTTTGGCTTGCAGGAGAACTGAATTATGTCGATGGCCGACCGCGATGGTTTCATCTGGTTCGACGGTGAAATGGTGGCATGGCGTGAGGCGACCGTACACGTCCTGACCCATACCCTGCATTACGGCATGGGTTGCTTCGAAGGCGTGCGCGCCTATCACGCCGAACAGGGCACCGCGATCTTTGCGCTCGATGCGCACACCAGTCGCCTGCTCGACTCCTGCAAGGTCCTGGGTATGCCGATCCCTTACGGCAAGCAGGAACTGATGGATGCGCAGATCGCCGCGGTACGCGATAACAGACTCGATAGCGCCTACATCCGCCCGATGGTTTTTTACGGTTCGGAAGGTATGGGCCTGCGCGCCGATAACCTGAGCGTGCATTGCATCGTCGCCGCCTGGGAATGGGGCTCTTATCTCGGGCAGGACGGGCTCGAAAAAGGCATACGCATCAAGACCTCGTCGCAGACGCGCCATCACCCCAACATCGCGATGACCAAGGCCAAGGCCAACGGCCAGTACATCAACTCGATGCTCGCGCTTGGCGAGGCGCTAAAGGATGGTTATGACGAGGCCCTGCTGCTCGATCCAGAAGGCTACGTCGCCGAGGGCACCGGGGAAAATATATTCATGGTCAAGGAAGGCATTATATACACGCCCGAGACAACCACCGCGCTCAACGGGATAACGCGTAAAACTATATTCCGGCTCGCCCGGGACCAGGGCCTGGACATCGTTGAAAAGCGCATCACCAGGGACGAGGTTTACATAGCCGACGAGGCATTTTTCACCGGCACCGCGGCGGAGGTAACGCCGATCGCCGAACTCGATAATCGTTCGATAGGCGGCGGCGCGCGAGGTCCGATTACCGAGCGTCTGCAGTCCGCCTATTTCGACCTGGTACACGGACGCAACGAAAAATATATCGACCTGCTAACTTACATCAAATAGGAAATCGATGGTCAATCCGAACACAGCTGCCAACCAGAGCGCCTACGCCACCCCGAACGCGAAAACCGCGGTAGAGGTTAAACTCGACGACCTGCCGATTCACTGCCCCGCGGCCGGGTCGAGCCTGTGGAATTCGCATCCACGGGTCTACATACCGGTGCAGGAAAACGGCGGCGAGGCGAGGTGCCCCTACTGCGGCACGATGTTCAAACTACTGTAGCTGATCTTTGCGCCTTGCTCGGCCGGCCTAAAGGCGCCGCAATCCTGTATTCCGCAATCTTTCTGTCGTGAAATGACACCTTCCGCTTTGCTCGCGACGTCGCGTCTATTTTGCATGCCACACCCAGGCATCGTTGATGCCGAGCAGTTCCTCGATACGAACGCGGGCATTCAACGCGGCCTCCTTCGATTCGAAACCGGGCAGCACCAGGCGATGCAGTGTCCTGCCGTTACGTACTACCGATATACGTTGTACCGCAAAACCTTTTTGGTGAAACTCCGTTAACGCCTGCTCGGCTGGTTTCGAGTTGGTTAGCGAAATCAGAACCAGCTGCCAGCGTCCGTCTCTAGTGGCAATCCCGGAGGCAGTCTCAAGTTCGGTTTCGTCCATCCATAACTGGTGCTGCCGTATATCGATCAGGTCTACCGGCAATGGCGCCTGGTTTCTTGGTTTTACATAACAACTCAGGGCCTGGTTCATGTCGACACCTTCGAATCCCACGCTGCCGACATTCAGTTCGCCCTCGACCAGGCAAATCGCATCCCGTTCCAGGTCGGCGCGACCCCATAAACTGGAATTGCGCCAGGCGGCACCGATTGCGCCGATACGGGCCTCGAGTCGATATCCGCCACTGGCACCATCGAAAAATTCAGGGATGACTCGAAACACGCCACGCAATACCTGGAATGAGGCCGTTGACATCATGACTAGCCGCGAGGATTCGCCGATTTGCAATACACTGCCATCAGCCAGCCGCAACTGCAGTCGTCCACCCTTGCCAGTCCGAAGCAGGTCGTTTTCCTGTAACACAATTCCCGGCAGCAATGGCAGCGTTTCGTAATTACGGACTACCCAGGCGGGGTAATTCATGGCGACGACCCAGGCATCGTCCGCGGCTGGCGTCGCCGCCGAGCAAAAGGCAAAAATCAGGCCGGTTAGCGATTTAGCAAGCCCGGGCATTTCACTACCTCCACCGCGAAGATTATCTCCGGACATGAAAAAGGGGAAATCCCGTTTCCCCTCTTTCGGTCGTCCATTGTCGCTGATCTAAGCCTAGACCGCGGCGGCCTCGTCTTCGGCAACCGCCTTCATACTCAGGCGGATGCGGCCCTGGCGATCGACCTCGAGCACCTTGACCCTGATGACGTCGCCCTCGGAAAGTTTGTCGCTGACATTTTCCACGCGCTCGTCGCAAATTTGCGAGATATGCACGAGACCGTCCTTGCCCGGGAGGATATTGACAAAAGCGCCGAAGTCCATGATCTTGGCAACCTTGCCCTCGTAAATAACGCCCACTTCGACCTCGGCGGTTACCTGCTCGACGCGTCGCCTCGCTTCGTCGCCCGCGGCTTTTTCCACCGATGCAATCTTTACGACACCGTCGTCATCGACCTCGATAGTGGCCCCGGTTTCCTCGGTAATAGCGCGAATGGTGGCGCCGCCCTTACCGATGACATCGCGGATTTTCTCGGGATTGATGCGAAAGGTTATCAGGCGCGGCGCATATTCCGACATTTCGGCGCGGCTTTCGCTCAATACCTTGGCCATTTCGCCGAGGATGTGCAAGCGCCCTTCCCTTGCCTGGTCCAGCGCCTTTTGCATTATCTCGGTGGTAATGCCGTCGATCTTGATATCCATTTGCAACGCGGTTACACCATCGTTGGTGCCTGCAACTTTGAAATCCATATCGCCGAGATGATCCTCGTCGCCCAGGATATCCGACAGTACCGCGAAATTATCGCCTTCCTTGATCAGGCCCATCGCGATTCCCGCAACCGGGGCCTTCAACGGCACACCGGCATCCATCAACGACAGGCTGGCGCCACAGACGCTTGCCATCGATGATGATCCGTTCGATTCGGTAATTTCGGAAACCACGCGGATGACATACGGGAAGTCGTCCAGATGCGGCATTACTGCCTGCACGCCGCGTTTGGCAAGCCGCCCGTGCCCTATTTCACGACGCTTGGGACTTCCTACGCGACCGGTTTCACCGACGCTGGACGGAGGGAAGTTGTAATGCATCATGAAATTTTCCTTGCGCGTGCCTTCGATTGCGTCGATAAGCTGTGCATCGCGCCCGGTGCCAAGGGTTGTTACTACCAGCGCCTGGGTCTCGCCGCGGGTAAACAGCGCCGAACCGTGGGTACGCGGCAGCACGCCGGTACGAATCCTGATCGGGCGCACGGTCGTGGTATCGCGCCCATCGATGCGTTTTTCGCCGGCAATAATGCGCCCGCGCACGATCGATTTTTCCAGCTTGCCAACCGCATCGCGTACATTGCCTTCAGCCGGCGAATCCCCGGCATCGCTTACCAACGCCGCGACGACCTCGCCACGTATCTCGCCCAGCCGGTTCTGACGCTCCATCTTGTCGGCGATGGCGTAGGCCGATGTAATTGCTGATTCGGCCTGGGCCTTGACCTTGTCGGCCAGGGATTCGTCGGCCCTGGGGGAATCCCACTCCCAGGTTTCGACCCCTGCTTCGCTGGCAAATTCCTCGATCGCCTGGATCGCGGCCTGCATCTGCTCGTGTCCGAAAACGACGGAGCCCAGCATGACCGACTCGGACAGGCAGTTCGCCTCGGATTCGACCATCAGCACGGCGTTGCGGGTACCGGCAACAACGAGGTCCAGGTCCGACTCGGTGATCTGGCTCGCGGTCGGATTAAGCACGTATTGACCATCCACGTAACCGACCCGCGCGGCGCCGATCGGTCCGGCAAACGGGATTCCGGATACCGCCAGGGCGGCCGAGGTCCCGAGCAGGGCAAGTATATCGGCGTCGATCTCGGGATTGCTGGAAACGACGTTCGCCACGACCTGGACTTCGTTCATGAATCCCTTGGGAAACAGTGGTCGAATGGGACGATCGATCAGCCGACAGGTCAGGGTTTCCTTTTCACTGGGGCGGCCCTCGCGTTTGAAAAATCCACCGGGTATTCTGCCTGCGGCGTAAGTCTTTTCCTGGTAATCGACGGTCAACGGAAAGAAATCCCGTCCCGTGTCCGCGGTTTTGGCGCCGACCACGGTAACCATAACCACCGTATCAGCCATGGTTACCAGGACGGCACCGCTGGCCTGGCGTGCTATTTCACCTGTTTCCAGCGTTACCTGATGGGCGCCGTACTGAAATGTCTTTTTGATTGGATTCACTATTTTCTCACTTGTTAACGACGCAGTCCGAGTCTGCCGATCAGATCTTTGTAGCGCTGCTGGTTCTTGGATTTGAGGTAGTCCAGCAGATTGCGGCGCTGATTCACCATTTTCAGCAATCCGCGACGCGAATGATGGTCGTGGATATGCTGTTTGAAGTGCTCGGTAAGGTGGCTGATCTGGTGCGACAAAAGCGCGACCTGGACTTCGGGCGACCCGGTGTCACCCTGTTTTTGCTGGTAATCAGCGATAATTGCAGCCTTTTGCTCAGCTGACATAGCCATGTATTAAACCTCGAGGCCCGAAAAAGGCAGGTATTCTACCTATCTGAGCAAGTGGTAACAAGGACTTTCACCGGAATAATCGGCGTTATCGGGGCGAACTAGCCCTGCCAGGCCTATCTCGCTGTATTCATTAGTCTTTTGGCCGTCAACTCGCCTTTCGTAGAGACTTCTCCGAGTCCGATGAAACCGGTGTCGGGAGCAACCAGCCGGTACAGGCCGGCCGCCATGGAACTGGCGAGCGCTACCTTTTTACCCTGCCGGATATCGCTGCTCGATGCGGCATCCAGATCAAGTTCCGCGAAGTGGTTGAGCGCCACCGTCACCGGTAGTAGCAGGCGGTCGAGGGATTCCTCTCCCCGTTGCGCCAATAACTCGAGCTGCTCGATCGTCACCGCATCCGCTACCAGCAAATCGTCGACGGCAACCCTGCGCAGGGCGGCAATATGCGCGCCACAATCGAGCCCGGCACCGATATCCTCGGCCAGGGTTCTGATGTAGGTCCCCTTGGAACAACGCACCTCGATTTCGAGGCAGCCGGCCGCGCAGGACAGCAGCGTCAACTCGTGAATCTCTACCCGACGCGGTTTACGTTCGATCTGCCTGCCTTCGCGTGCAAGCTGGTATAATCGTCTGCCCTCGTGCTTGAGGGCCGAATACATCGGCGGAACCTGCTCGATCTGGCCGACAAACCGTTCCAGCACCCGCTGTAGCTGTTTGCTATCGATGCTTACCGGTCGCGTTTCGATGACTTCCCCCTCGGCGTCG
>JAOTTY010000388.1 GCA_029864185.1 Gammaproteobacteria bacterium | reverse complement strand
CGAGGGCGCGCACTATAGCAAATAAAATCCTATAAGTTAAGACTTTATCCAATATTTCTAAGGTCTAATCGAAGCAAATGTCATCCCCGCGCAAGCGGGGATCTTGCACCGAGCTGGAGGTCATCCTCGCGCAAGTGGGGACCTTGCACCGCGCCGACGATCCAAGGTCCCGGAAAGCGCGTCAGCGCTTATCCGGGACTGAAGTATTAGGTAGACCGTCCCCGGCATTACCTGCACCGCGCAGTCGTCACAAGATCCCGGATAACCGCTACGCGGTTTCCGGGATGACAACAGGCCCCATTTCTGGCATCCGCCGGAAATGGGGCCTGTTGTCAGTTCAGCTTGATCTGAACGTCGACACCGGCTGCCAGGTCGAGCTTCATCAGCGCATCGACTGTCTTGTCGGTAGGATCGACGATATCCATCAAACGCTTGTGCGTCCTGATTTCGTACTGGTCGCGCGCATCCTTGTTCACGTGCGGTGAAATCAGGATGGTGAAGCGCTCCTTGCGGGTCGGCAGGGGAATCGGACCCTTGACGCGCGCACCGGTGCGTTTCGCGGTTTCGACGATTTCCGCCGCCGAGCGATCGATCAGGCGATGGTCGAAGGCCTTCAGTCGAATACGTATGTTTTGATTAGTTGCCATGTTGGTTTTACTCAAGAATCTTGGATACGACGCCGGCACCCACGGTGCGACCGCCCTCGCGGATCGCAAAACGCAAGCCATCTTCCATCGCAATCGGCGCGATCAGCTGCACTTCCATCTTCACGTTATCGCCCGGCATCACCATCTCGACGCCCGACGGCAGCTCGCAGGCACCCGTCACATCCGTGGTGCGGAAGTAAAACTGCGGACGGTAGCCGTTGAAAAACGGCGTATGACGACCACCCTCTTCCTTCGACAGAATGTATACCTCGCACTCGAACTTGGTGTGCGGCGTAATCGATCCCGGCTTCGCCAGCACCTGACCGCGCTCCACTTCCTCGCGCTTGGTACCGCGCAGCAGTACGCCAACGTTATCGCCCGCCTCGCCCTGGTCCAGCAGCTTGCGGAACATCTCCACCCCGGTACAAACCGTCTTTTGCGTCGGCTTGATACCGACGATCTCGATCTCCTCGCCAACCTTGATCACGCCACGCTCGATACGACCCGTCACCACCGTGCCGCGACCCGAGATCGAGAACACGTCTTCCACCGGCATCAGGTAATCGCCGTCCGTCGCCCGCTCCGGCTCCGGTACGTATGAGTCCAGCGCCTCAACCAGCTTCTCGATCGACTGCGTGCCAAGCTCGCTGTCATCGCCTTCCAGCGCCTTCAGCGCCGAACCAATGATGACCGGCGTGTCGTCACCCGGAAAATCGTAGGCGTCCAGCAGCTCGCGGATTTCCATCTCCACCAGCTCCAGCAGCTCCTCGTCGTCCACCATGTCCGCCTTGTTCATGTAAACCACGATGTAAGGCACGCCAACCTGGCGCGACAGCAGGATGTGCTCGCGCGTCTGCGGCATCGGGCCGTCCGCCGCCGATACCACCAGGATCGCGCCGTCCATCTGCGCCGCACCCGTGATCATGTTCTTCACGTAGTCCGCGTGCCCCGGGCAGTCCACGTGCGCGTAGTGCCGGTTCGGTGACTCGTATTCCACGTGCGAGGTCGCAATCGTGATGCCCCGTGCCTTCTCTTCCGGCGCGTTGTCGATCTCGTCGAACGCCTTCACGGTGCCGCCCATCTTCTGCGCCATCACCTTGGTCAGCGCCGCCGTCAGCGTCGTCTTGCCGTGATCGACGTGACCGATCGTGCCCACGTTGACGTGGGGCTTGGTTCTCTGAAATTTCTCTTTTGACACGACTCTTATCCTCTATCAAAAAATTCAAACATACCGGAGACATCAAAACGTCATCCCGGAAATTGCGCAGCAATTATCCGGGATCCTGACGAGATACCGCGGTCGTAAAACCTGGCATCTCGACAAGATACCCGCTTTCGCGGGTATGACTACATGTTTACTACTCACCGCCCTTCACGATCGAATCGGCAACGCTTTTCGGCGCTTCCTCGTACTTCTCGAACTCCATCGAGTAGGTTGCGCGTCCCTGGGTTGCCGATCGCAGATCGGTCGAATAGCCGAACATTTCGGCCAGCGGCACCGAGGCGCGAATAATCTTGCCCGCTACCGAATCTTCCATCCCCGCGACCATGCCCCGGCGCCGGTTCAGGTCTCCCATGACGTCCCCCATGTACTCTTCCGGGGTTACCACTTCAACCTTCATCAGCGGCTCCAGCAGCACCGGCCTGGCTGCCTGGGCGCCTTCGCGCATCGCCAGCGAACCCGCCAGTTTGAACGCCATTTCGTTCGAGTCGACGTCGTGGTAAGACCCGTCGAACAGGGTTACCTTGATATCGACCAGCGGAAAACCGGCAAGCACGCCGTTTTCCATCTGTTCCTGCACTCCCTTGTCGACCGCGGATACGTACTCGCGCGGCACCACGCCGCCGACCACGGCATTCTCGAATACGTAGCCCGAGCCGCCCGCGAGCGGTTCCAGCTTCAACCAGACGTGGCCGTACATACCGCGCCCGCCGGTTTGTCGCACGAACTTGCCTTCCTGCTCGACCGTCTTGCGTATCGTTTCCCTGAACGCGACCTGCGGCTTACCGATGTTAGCCGCCACGCCGAACTCCCGCTTCATGCGATCGACGATAATATCGAGATGCAATTCACCCATCCCGGAAATTATGGTCTGTCCCGATTCTTCATCGGTGCGCACCCTGAACGACGGGTCTTCCCTGGCCAGCTTGCCGAGCGCGACGCTCATCTTTTCCTGGTCCGAGATGGTTCTCGGCTCGACCGCGACCGAAATCACCGGGTCCGGAAAATCCATGCGTTCCAGCACGATCTTGCCGTTGACATCGCACAGCGTGTCGCCGGTACTGACATCCTTGAGACCGACCGCCGCGGCGATATCGCCGGCGC
>JAOTTY010000387.1 GCA_029864185.1 Gammaproteobacteria bacterium | reverse complement strand
AGCCTCGAAGCAGCTGGCGGGGCGCCTGGATGCGCCGGTGTGCTGCAACTACCAGCACAACGATGCGTTCCCGGGTTCGCACCCGCTGGCCGCCGGCCCGCTCGGCTATAACGGCTCCAAGGCGGCGATGGAACTGATCGCGAAAGCCGACGTCGTGCTCGCGCTGGGCACCCGGCTGAACCCGTTTTCGACACTGCCCGGTTACGGCATCGATTACTGGCCGAAATCCGCCAGGATCATCCAGGTCGACATCAACGCCAGCCGCATCGGCCTGACCAAGAAGGTCGACGTCGCGATCCAGGGCGATGCGAAGCGGGTAGCCGAGCAGATCCTGGCGCAATTGTCGGACGGCGCCGGCGATGACGGCCGCGAGGCGCGCAAGGCGCTGATCGCCGATACCAAGGCAAACTGGCAGCGCGAACTGGCAGAAATGATTTTCGAGGAAGACACCGACGAGGGCATCACCTGGAACGAGCGCGCGCGCAAGCGCGATCCGGACCGCATGTCGCCACGCCAGGCCTGGCAGGCGATCATGAAGGCGATGCCGGAGCACGCGATGATGTCCTCCGATATCGGCAACAACTGCGCCATCGGTAACGCCTACCCGAGTTTCGAGGAAGGCCGCAAGTACCTGGCGCCGGGCCTGTTCGGTCCCTGCGGTTATGGCCTGCCGTCGATACTCGGCGCCAAGATCGGCCGCCCCGACGTACCCGCGATCGGCTTCGCCGGCGACGGCGCCTTCGGTATCTCGATGAACGAAATGACCGCCTGCGGGCGCAACGAGTGGCCGGCGATCACGATGATCATCTTTCGCAACTACCAGTGGGGCGCGGAGAAGCGCAACACCACGCTGTGGTACGACGATAACTTCGTCGGCACCGAACTCAACGTCGGCGTGGAATACGCCAGGGTCGCCGAGGCCTGCGGCGTCAAGGGCGTCAAGGCGGAAACCATGGATGGCCTCACCGCGGCGCTCGAAACCGCGGTCAAGGAACAGATGGAAGAAAATGTCACGACCTTTATCGAGGTGGTGCTGAACCAGGAACTGGGCGAGCCCTTCCGCCGCGACGCGATGAAGGCGCCGGTGGCGGTAGCCGGCATCGATCCGAAAGACATGCGTCCGCAGCAGGGCAGCTAAGGATCATCCGGGGTGGTCGTCACCCCGCAGCAACCGTAATCCCGGCGCAGTCCCACGCGCGCCGGGGTTTATCCTGCCCCGGGGTTTCCCCGTTTTCATGCCGCGGTCTGACCGCGGCAGCCAGCATCGCTGCAACGCCCCGGATACCGCGACCCGCGCAATCCGATCGGGCGTGGCACGACGATAATCAGGGCAACCCGCTATCGCAGGCAGGGAATCAGGTACTGTGTCCCCGGAATTACTAGCGTTCGTTGTTGACGTTGGCAGGTCTGAAGGACTGCTCGACGTCGAAGAGTTGCTCCATTTCCTGCGCGGTTACATCGAGCTGGTCGTCGATGATCCGGTTGATGACCTCGACGCGCTCGATCGCGCTGTCCTCGGGCTCGGTCGATGAATAATTGACGATACGCGGCGTTATCAGCACGACGATCTCGCTGCTGGTGATGTTCTTCGAACGATTCGAGAACAGCCCGCCGACGATCGGCAGGTCGCCGAGACCGGGTATGCCTTCGCGGCTGTTGTTGACCTGGTGCTTGATCAGGCCGCCGAGGAACACGGTCTTGCCGTTGGGCACCAGCATGCGCGTCGATACCTGCGTGGTCGCTTTCGACGGGATACCGTCGTCGGATACCGTGCCGGTGCTGACCTCGGGGAAAATATCGAGCATGATGCGGCCGCTGCGGTCCACGTTCGGCGTCACCTTCAGGATGATGCCCGACTCGAGAAACTCGATGCTTTCGGTGGTCACCTGGTTGACCGTGGTGGTGACCTTGAAGCCGATTTGCGTGCCGACCACGGTTTCCGCCTCGAGGCCCTCCATCGCCAGCAGCTTCGGCGTCGATATCGTGCGCAGGCGCCCGCGCTCCTTGAGCGCGTTCAAAACCAGGTCGACGTTGCTGTTGTTGTACTGCGCGAATAACCCGGCCGAGGCCGGGTTGGCCAGCCCCTGGGTGCCGAAGCTGCCGGTGCCGCCCGAGCTGTCGAACAGCCTGGCCCAGTCGAGCCCGTAGGACTGGTTGTCGGACAGCGAAATCTCGAGGATCTTGGCCTCGATCATGATCTGTTTCGGCTCGCGATCGATCTCGACCAGTAACGCCTCCATGCGGTCGAGAAATGCCGGCAGGTCCTCGACCACGAGCAGGTCGTTCTCCTGCAAGGCCTTGATGCTGCCGAACTCGGAAACGTAATCCTGCAGTATGGATTCGACCTCGCTGGTCGACGCGTACTGCACCTTGAACGAGCGCACCTGCATGCGATCGCTCTGGCGCAGCTTGCCGGCGTCCTCGCGCTCGATCACGAAAAAGCTATTGTTGCGCTGCTCGACCACGAAACCGGCGGATTCGGCGATCAGGTTGACCGCCTCGGCGGTTTCCATGTCGTAAATGTTCACCGACACGTCGCCGCTGACGCCGTCGGCGACGAAAATATTCATGCGCTGCTCGCGCGACAGCATCTGCATGACCTCGCGGATATCGAGTTCCTGGATCGACAGCGAAATCTTGCCGGCCTGCACCACCGGCGCCAGGATTAATAACAGGAGCAATGCAAGATACACGGGCAGGCGCGCCGTCGACCGGCCCGGGCGAACCAGCGCCGCACCCATTCCAGCCATCCCCGCGCAAGCGGGAATCCCGCAACCGGAAGAAACTATATGATTACCTTTTGCCCGGAAGTGACCGTGCACGAACGCGCGACTCAATTTTCTGCCATTTATCAGATTCCGCCTCATTGCTTTCTTCCGGCCTCGATCTCGAAGCTAAACTCCCTGCCGCCACGCGCGAATATCACCCTGCCCTCCAGGACCGAGATCAGCTTCATCCCCCTGACCTCGTCGCCGATCGCG
>JAOTTY010000124.1 GCA_029864185.1 Gammaproteobacteria bacterium | reverse complement strand
CCGGCCAGCGCGGTTGGAAACACTTTAACCAGCCAGTCGGGAGACAGCGAAGGACTGGCGGTAGAGATACTCAATGGCGTATCAGGTAACCGGGGAACGGTTTCGCTGACACGCGGGGTGGCGGGGCAGCTCGATGCGCTGCTGGACAGCTTCCTGCAGTCAGACGGATTTATCGCGTCACGGGAGGAAGGTCTCAACGAGAGCCTCGACGATATCAGCGACGACCGAAGCAGGCTGGATGATCGAATCGCGAGCCTCGAGGCCCGGTTGATCCGGCAGTTCTCGGCGCTTGACGCCCTGGTCGCCCAGTTCAACCAGACCAGCAGCTTTCTGACGCAGCAGCTCGCCAGCCTGCCGAAACCAAACTCGGTCGGCGGCAGCGACTAATTGCCTGTCTCCGCTAAAGAAAACAGAGCCATAGACGATAAACTGGACAACAATCCATGGAGAAAAAACAGCATGACCAACCTCGCAGTTAAAGCCGTCAGCCAGTATCAGTCCGCGGACAATAGTTCGATCGCCTATGCCGATCCGCACGAACTCATCCTGCGCCTGATGAACGGAGCGATCGAGAGAATAGCCCAGGCAAGGGGTGCGATGCAGCGCGGCAACCCGGGCGAGAGAGGAGAGTATCTCGGCAAGGCTATTTCGATTATCGGCGGTCTGGAGGGATGCCTGGACCACAGCCAGCAGGGGACGCTTTCCGCCAATCTGTCGGACCTCTATCAATACATGATAGTGACGCTGACGCAGGCCAATGTTGCCGACGACATAGTCAAGCTCAATGAAGTCAGCGCGCTTATGCTCGAAATCAAGTCGGCCTGGGAGCAAATACCCGCTCAGCTGCAGAAATCTGGCGCCTAGTCTGGACCCATTTTCGATGAACCAACAAAACGCCCTGGCCCAGGCCATAGTACTGACCGATCAAATCCTCGAAGTGCTAGAGGACGGGGAATTTGATCGCGTCAGGGAACTCGAGGCGATAAGAGATCCCTATATAAAACAGGCATTTATCGATTCAATCGAGGAAATCGACCTGATCAAGGCACAGCACCTGAAAAACCTGAACCAGCAGGTTGTCGACAAGCTGAACCTGTTCAGGCAGCAGGTAATGCAGCAGCAGGCCCGGCTTAGAACGGCAACAAAAGCGGCTCATGCCTACCGGAGCAACGACTCGGTCCCCAAATAGCTTTCTTTCTGGTTGATTAAAAAATACAATGTAAAAACTTCACTTTTTACCGTCGAGATTATGGCGGCTTCGTCTAGAATTTAGGTTAGATTCGGGGCCGTCAAAAAACTGGCTGCAACTTCGACTCGCTAACCAGGGTGACAGCGAATGATGGAACATAGTGGAAGTCCGGACAGCAACGAAGTGCTGGTGGTCGATTCTAACTATACGCGCGGACATTCTTTTCTTGCTGTACTGGGCTTCATCAAGGTCGAGGCCAGGCTGATCACGCCAGAGCAATTGCCTGACATCCCGAGACGCGAGTTATTCAATTACCTCGCGATTTTTAGCATCGGCGGTGACGACATCACCAAGTTCTTCATGGAGCGCAACAAGCAGGACAAGTGCCAGTACCCCGTCATCCTGCTGGCGGATAAATCGGAACTGAGTTCGCTCGAAATCGTCGTGCAGTTGCCCTTCATCTCGGGACTTTGCTTCCAGTCCGATTACTATTCGCTGTCGCAGGTGCTCGACCAGGCGCGCAAGCACAACAAGCGCGAACGGCGTATGCAAAACCGCGAATGTCAGCCCCTGATCGGCAACAGCGTCGCGATCGAACGTATCAACCTGATGATCGACCAGGTGTCCGACACCAATGCATCGGTGCTGATACTGGGCGATTCGGGCACCGGTAAGGAAGTTATCGCACGAAACATACACGCGCAGTCGTCGCGCAGCAAGAAACCCTTTATCCCGATCAACTGTGGCGCAATTCCCGCGGATCTACTCGAGAGCGAGTTATTCGGTCACGAGAAGGGCGCATTCACCGGCGCTATCAGCGCGCGTCAGGGACGATTCGAACTCGCCGAGGGCGGGGTCCTGTTTCTCGACGAGATCGGCGATATGCCGCTGCCTATGCAGGTCAAGCTGCTACGCGTGTTGCAGGAACGATGTTACGAGAAGGTCGGCAGCAACAAGTCAATCAAGACCGATGTGCGAGTCATTGCCGCGACTCACCGGCGTCTCGAGGATTTGATCAGCGAGGGCAAGTTTCGCGAGGACCTGTTCTACCGGCTCAACGTGTTTCCGATCGAAGTTCCGCCGTTGCGCGAGCGCAGGTCCGATATACCTCTGCTGATCCATGAAATGATCGCGCGAATCGAGCGCGAAAACCGTGGCTCGGTGCGCCTCAGCAGGAAGGCGATCGTGATGCTGCAGCATTACGAGTGGCCCGGCAACGTACGCGAGCTCGCCAACCTGATCGAACGCCTGGCCATTCTATTCCCGCATGGAGTGGTCGATTCCAAGGATCTTCCGGAGAAATATCAAAGCCAGGGGATCGCCACAGAGATCGAAAGCGGCGACGAGACCGCCACCGAAATCCCGAGAATCTCGGAACTAAGCGAACTGCCCAGCGACGGTATCGATATGAAAAAACACCTGACCGATATCGAAATCTCGCTGATCGAACAGGCTTTATCGAAAACCAACAATGTCGTTGCTCGCGCGGCCACGATGCTGAACATGCGCCGCACCACGCTCGTCGAAAAAATGCGCAAATACGAAATCGAACGCGACGATTAGCGTCATATTTCCGACGGCCCTGCAGGTAGGCATTTTATAACCCCCTGATTTAAATAGCTTTATCTAAAATGGTTTGGCTTGTGCACCAACAGGGGTGTGGAAAGTCAAAATCAGCGAGAAGACGATCAGCCGGCGCATTGCCTGCAGCAGGCATTCGAGCAGTTCAATCGCCTGTCCGAGCGGCTCAACGCGAGCGTCGACCAGATCAATCAAAACGTCGATCGCATCAGGCCTGCAAGCGCCGCGGCGGAGCAGGCGCCCGCGCAATTGCTCGATGCGATTCCGGGCGGAGTCGTAGCGCTCGATCGGCATGGCTTGGTGATCGAGGCCAACGCCAGCGCGCGCGAACTGCTCGGCGCGCCCCTGTACCAGCAGACCTGGCGCGACATCGTGAGGCGTGTATTTCTGCCTGAGCTCGACCAGGGCGAGTTGAAAACAGCCGACGGCCGTCAGTTCAGTATTTCGACACGCCCGCTCGGCTATATCCCGGGCCAGGTACTGTTGCTCAGCGAAGTCACGCAAACGCGCGAACTGCAGCGCACCGCCCAGCAAAACCTGCATCTCGTGACCATGGGCAAAATGATGGCCAGTCTCGCGCACCAGATAAGGACTCCGCTGGCCTCGGCGATGCTCTACCTGTCGCAATGCGTCGACGGTGTTGCCGATGCGCAGACCAGCCAGGCGTTTTGCCGCAAGGCGCTGGCGCGCAACCGGCATATCGAAAAACTGATCAACGACATGCTGGTATTCGCGCACGGCGGTCAGTTTGTAACCACGCGCTTCTCGATCAACGAACTGACCGGTGACCTGCGCGAACAATTGTCGCCGCAGCTGCAGCAGCGCGGCGCGTTGCTGTTGTTAGAAAGTCAGGCACGGGGCGTCGAACTGCAGGGTAACAAGGACGCCTTGCTCGGCGCGCTCGCCAACCTGTGCATGAACGCGCTGCAGGCCTGTAGCGAGAATCCCCGCATAAAAATCGATATCGCCACGACACGGCGCGGTCTCCTGTCCATCTCGGTCAGGGATAACGGTTGCGGAATGGACAGGGAAACCCGCGCGCATATCTTTGACCCCTTTTTCAGCACCAAGACCGACGGCACCGGCCTTGGTCTTGCCGTCGTCAGGGCGGTGATCGAATCGCATCAGGGCCGTATCGCAGTCTTTTCCAGGCCCGGGCGGGGCTGTCGCTTCCGCATTTTCCTGCCCTGCCGGCAGGCGATGGTAACCCAGATCAGCGATTCCCGTGAAAACGAAACAGAAGAACGGAGTTAAAACATGGTAGACGTATTGGTAGTAGAAGATGATGACGCGTTGCGCGAAGCCATTTGCGATACGCTGGAACTCAACCAGATCAGCTTTCACGAGGTCGAGAACGGACGCGCCGCGGAACGCTTTCTGGCGAATAACTCGGCGTCGCTGGTGCTCAGCGACGTGCAGATGAGCCCCGGCAACGGTTACGAACTGCTGTCGGCGATACGCCGCAACCAGATCGATGTGCCGGTAATCCTGATGACAGCCTACGGGTCTATTCCGCAGGCCGTCGACGCGATTCAGGCCGGTGCGGCCGACTACCTGGTGAAACCCTTCGAGGTTTCGAGCCTGGTGAGCACGGTACGCAAGCAAATTCAGAACCCGGTGCCGGTAGACCAGGGCCTGCTCGCGGTGGATAGCCTCAGCCAGGAAACGCTGCTGTTGGCCAAGCGCGTGGCGCAAACCGACGCCTCGGTCCTGCTCAAAGGCGAAAGCGGGGTAGGCAAGGAGGTCTATTCGCGATTCATCCATCAGCATTCTGCTAGAAGCGGTCAGGCGTTTGTCGCCATCAACTGCGCGGCGATTCCCGAGAACATGCTTGAAGCGGTCCTGTTCGGTTACGAAAAGGGCGCATTTACCGGTGCGCATAAAGCCACCATGGGTAAGTTCGAACAGGCACAGGGCGGCACCCTGCTGCTCGACGAGATCACCGAGATGGACCTTGGCCTGCAGGCAAAAATATTGCGCGTGCTGCAGGAAAAGGAGGTTGAACGCCTCGGCAGCAGCAAGATCATAGAACTCGATGTGCGCATCATCGCCACCACCAATCGCGATTTGCGCCAGGAAGTGCGCGACAAGAGATTTCGCGAAGACCTGTTTTACCGTCTCAATGTGTTTCCGATCACGATCCCGTCGCTGCGTGCCCGTCCCGACGATATCGTCCCGATCGCGCGCATGATACTCGCGCAGTACAGCCGAGCCGCGGGCCAGTCGATACAACTGTCGGCCGAAGCCGGCGAGCTTTTGTGTCAGCATAGCTGGCCGGGAAACGTGCGCGAACTGGACAACGTAATCCAGCGCGCGCTGATCATGAAGCAGGGCAACGAAATCCAGTCTCAGGACATCATGCTCGAGAGCGCTATCGAGCAGGCCGCGCTCGAACCGTTGCTCGAGGATGACGGCCTGCTGCATTCCGACCTGCGCGATCGTGAAACCGAGGTAATACTGGAGACGCTGCGGCAGTTTCGGGGCAGCCGCAAGAAGACCGCCGAAAAACTGGGCATCAGCCCGCGCACGCTGCGCTACAAGCTGGCCAGGCTGCGCGAAGCGGGCGCACCGGTCCCCGAATAATTGCGGGGGATGGTGCACGGTGAAAGTTGGCGCGATTGTTGCTCACTTTGCTAACAGCGGCCCGAAAAGGGCGGGTTGAAGCGGCCGAATGTCAAAAATTTAACGGTTTTCAGCCCGATCCGAAGGGTCGGGACAAATTCGTCAAGAAATCGACCGATGGGGAATTTCATGATTAGTAATGCTCAGAACCACTTGTTGAACCAGATGCAGGCGCTCGAATCGCTGGCCAGCGGTCAACAAATACAGCCCGAGATCAGGAACGAGCCAACTGCCAGTTTTGGTGAACTGATGCAGCAGGCTATCGATCAGGTCAACGAAACCCAGATGCAGGCGTCATCGCTGACGCGGGCTTTCGAACTGGGCGAGAACGTCGATATATCGCAGGTCATGATCGCGGTGCAGAAATCCAGACTTTCCTTCGAAGCGCTGAACCAGGTACGAAACAAGCTCCTGAGCGCTTATCAGGATGTCATGAACATGTCGGTGTAAAACATGGCGGACGCAACCATTAATCAACAGGCCCTTAGCGGCCGCGACGGACAGGGGATGGTCGCGGTGGCTCCTCGGCAGATCAACCCGATCGATGCGGTTGCACAATCGCGCGCGGTGCGCCATTTCTCCAAGCTGATCGGGCTTGCGGCGGCGATCGCGATCGGCATGGTCGTCGTGCTGTGGAGCGCGGAACCGAATTACGCGCCGCTCAACAGCGATATGACGGGCAAAGATGCGGCCCAGGCCGCCGATATCCTGATGTCGCGCGACATCGACTTCAAGCTCGACGCCGCCAGCGGCACCCTGCTGGTCGATCAAGGCAGGATGTCCGAGGCGCGACTGCTGCTCGCATCGCAGGGCCTGGCCGGTGGCACTAGCAGCGGTATGGAGATGCTGCAGCAGGACCAGGGCCTCGGTACCAGCCAGTTTATAGAGAACGCTCGCTATAACCACGCGCTCGAAGCCGAGCTGGTGCGTTCGGTGGAATCGATACGCTCGGTCGAAAAGGCGCGGGTGCACCTTGCCATACCGGAACAGTCGATTTTCATCCGCAATCGCACCCGGCCAAGCGCGTCGGTTGTGGTAAAGCTTTACCCGGGCCGCGTGCTAAACGCGGGCCAGGTCGAGGCGATCGTGCAGATGATTGCTTCCAGTATCCCGATGATGGAGAGCTCGGAGGTCAAGGTCGTCGACCAGTTTGGGCGCCTGCTAACCGATGACGAAGACGAAGGGATGGCGCAGACCACGCGCCAGTTCGAATACTCGCGCAAACTGGAGGACAGTTTCGTCGATCGCATCATCAACCTGCTGCAGCCTATCGTGGGACAGGGTAACGTCAATGCGCAGGTCGCCGCGCAAATCGATTTTGCAGCGGTGGAATCGACGCGCGAGGCTTTCGATCCGGAGCGCAGTGTGATACGCAGCGAGCAAATCAGCGAGGAAGAAAATCGCAGCCTGTCGCAGGCGCTCGGTATCCCGGGTGCACTCAGTAACCAGCCGCCCGGCGCCGGGACTATCGCAGCGCCCGCCGCCGCGTCCGCTGCGGGGGGCGCTGGCGAAGAGATTCCGACCAATCAGAATCGTTCGGCAACGCGCAACTACGAGGTCGACCGGGTTATTAGTCATACCAGTAATCCGGTGGGCAGTATCCAGCGCCTGTCGGTCGCGGTGGTGATCGACGACAAGCGTGTAACCGCCGACGACGGCAGCGTATCCAAGGTGCCTTACAGCGACGCGGAAATTGCGCGCTTCGTCAACCTGGTCAAGGAGACGATTGGCTTCGATGCCAATCGCGGCGACTCGGTCAGCGTCATCAACGCTTCCTTCCTCGAGGTCGTCGAGCCTGAGGTCGAAGCCATACCCGCCTGGCGTAGCCTGCTCGACGAGGCCTGGGTGGTCAACCTGATCAAACAGGTTCTGGGCGCTATCGGCGTGGTGCTGGTTTATTTTATTTTCGTACGTCCCCTGATGCGTTCGCTGTCATTCAGGAACAGCGATGCTGCGGGAGACGCGGGCGGGGGCGAAGTGCAGACCCTCGGCGCGCCGACCTCGCTGCAACAGGGCATGGCCGCGGACGGGCAATACTACCGGCCTGGCGAGACCGGTATCCCCAACCTCGGTGACAATCCGAATAGCGCCGCCGCCATGGTCAGGCGCAAGGATGCAACCTACGAGCAAAAGGTGGACATGGCGCGCTCGATGGTCATGGACGATCCGGCCCGGGTTGCCAACGTGATGAAGCAGTGGGTAGGTGAAGAATAGTGGCCGACGATCAAGGCGAAAACAAGTCGATGGTCAAGGGTGCAGAGAAGGCCGGGGTGTTGTTGCTGACACTCGGTGAAGACGTCGCTGCCGAAATTCTGCAGCATATGCAACCCCGGGAAGTGCAGCTGGTCGGTTCGACCATGGCGACGATGAACGACGTATCGCGGCCCATGGTGGAAGCGGTTATCGATAATTTCTTCGACGTGCTCGAATCGCAAACGGCGCTCGGAATCGGCAATGATTCCTACATCCGCGGCATGCTGCAAAAAGCGCTGGGCGACAAAGCCGGCGGCGTCATCGATAGAATTCTGCTGGGTAGCGGCAGCAATGGGCTGGAATCGCTGAAGTGGATGGATCCGAGATCGATCGCCGAGATTATCCGACTCGAGCATCCGCAAATCATCGCCATCGTGCTGTCTTACCTCGAAGCCGACAGCGCGGCGCAGGTGCTCAGCAACCTGCCGGAAAACATGCGCGCCGGCATCCTGATGCGCATCGCCACGCTCGAGGGCGTGCAGCCGGCGGCGATCAAGGAACTCGATTCGATCATGGAACGCTATTTCAGCAACAACGAAAACGTCAAGTCGTCGATGGTCGGGGGTGAGAAAACCGCTGCCGCCATACTCAATTTCATGGATAGCGCAATCGAGAACAAGATGATGGAGCAGGTGCGCAGCGAAAACGAGGAACTCGCGCAGCGCATAGAGGACCAGGTGTTCGTCTTCGATAACCTGCGCGCGGTAGACGATCGCGGCATCCAGACCATGATGCGCGAGGTGTCGACCGACCTGCTGGCGCTTGCGCTGAAGGGAGTCGATGAAGAGATGCGCGGCAAGTTCCTCAAGAACATGTCGTCGCGCGCCGCCGAAATGCTGATCGAAGACATGGAGGCCAAGGGTCCGGTCAAGCTCAGCGAAGTGGAAGCAGCGCAGAAGGAAATCCTCGCAGTCGCACGCAAACTGGAGGAATCAGGGGAAGTTTCGCTCGGGGGCGGCCGCGACGAAATGATTTAAGCGCCCGACCGCTCGATTTCGCCCGACGACAATAACTATGAGTAAAGCCGCAACCATGACCGAAAAACCAGTAGAAAAATGGCGTGCCCCGGTAATGCAATCCGATCCCAGTCGCGTGATCCGTTACCGTGAAGAAAGCGAAGGCTCGATTCCGACCGCGCAGCTCGTCGAGCAATGGCGCAAGCAGGCCGAGGAAGAAGGATATCAGCAGGGCCTGGTGCGGGCACAGCAGGAGACCGAGGAATTGCAGCGCCGCCTGCTGCATTTAATCGAGTTTTTCGAACATCCGCTGAGATCTCTGAACGAGGATATAGAACACCAGTTGACACAGCTCGCGGTGGCGCTGGCGCAGCAGCTGGTCAGGCGCGAACTCAAGGTCGAACCGGGTGAAATCATCGGCCTGATACGCGATTCGGTAAAACTGCTGCCGGGCAATACGCGCAACATCTCGATTCAGCTGCACCCGGAGGACGCCCGCCTGGTACGCAGCGCGCTATCGCTCGAAACCAGCGATGACGAACATTCCTGGAAACTGATCGAGGATCCGATGATCACCCGCGGTGGCTGCCAGATCAACGCGGCACCGTCGGCGATCAATGCAACCCTGGAAAATCGATTGTCCGAGCTCGCCGCGTCGGTGCTGGGCGGTGAAAGGGAGCAGGATTGACGTTGGATGCCCTAATCGAAAAGGCGCACCGTGACTGGATGATCGCGTTGGCCAGGGTCGGCAGCGAAGCGAAGCGCTATGGCAAACCCGTGGTCGAGGGCGTGCTGACGCGGATGGTCGGGCTGACCCTCGAAGCGGTAGGCTGCCAGGCGCCGATCGGCGCGCGCTGCGACGTCGTCAACTCTATCGGCGATCGCGTTGAAACCGAGGTCGTCGGATTTTCCGGCGACAGTCTCTACCTGATGCCGACCTCCGAAGTCCGTGGCCTGGTGCCGAACGCGCGCGTGATCCCGACACGGCACGGCTCCGATGTGCTGGTCGGACCCGAGCTGCTGGGTCGCGTGATCGACGGGCGTGGCAGGCCCCTTGACGAGAAAGGTCCCCTGCGTGCACGTAACAAGGCGGCGCTGCAGGGCAGGGAGATCAATCCGCTTTCGCGCACCCCGATCGACGAGGAACTCGACGTCGGCGTGCGTGCTATTAATGCGTTGTTTCCGATTGGTCGGGGCCAGCGCATGGGATTGTTTGCCGGCAGCGGTGTCGGCAAATCGGTGTTGCTCGGAATGATGACCCGTTACACGGAGGCCGATATCGTCGTGGTTGGACTGATCGGCGAGCGCGGGCGAGAGGTCAAGGAATTCGTGCAGGAGATCCTCGGCGAACAGGGTTTGCACAAGGCCGTCGTCGTTGCGGCACCGGCGGACTCGTCGCCGCTGATGCGCATTCACGGGGCGATGCAGGCAACCAGCATCGCCGAGTATTTTCGTGACCAGGGCAAGAACGTGCTGTTGCTGATGGATTCGCTGACCCGGTTTGCGCAGGCGCAACGCGAGATTGCGCTCGCCATCGGCGAACCTCCGGCCACCAAGGGTTACCCACCCTCGGTGTTCGCGCGCCTGCCGCAACTGGTGGAGCGTGCCGGTAACGGCCAACGCGACTCGGGATCGATTACCGCTTTTTACACGGTGCTGGTCGAGGGCGACGATCATGCGGATCCGATCGCCGACGCCGCGCGCGCCATTCTCGATGGTCACATCGTGTTATCGCGGCAGCTGGCGGAAAGCGGTACTTACCCGGCCATCGATATCGAAGCCTCCATCAGCCGCCTGACCCCGCAGATCACGACCCCCGAGCACATGAGCCTGACGCAGAAGTTCAGGCGTTACTACAGCATTTATCAGCAGAATCGCGACCTGATCAGCGTCGGCGCGTACCAGCAGGGCTCGGATCCGGAAATCGACCAGGCGGTAAAGATGCAGCCGGCGATGGTCGATTTCATCAGGCAGGATATGAATCAGTCGGTAAGCTTCGACGCCAGCCGCAATCAGCTAATCGAGTTATTGCTGCGTAACGAGGATCAGAATGAGTCGCGCGCGATGAATACACCGCCTGCTGCCGGATTGGGAGGGTAATCGATGACTCGCACCCAGCGCCTGCGCCCCGTCGTGCGGCACAACGATAACAAGGAAAAAGCGGCGCTGCAGGAAGTTGCGCGCAGCCAGGGTGTGCTCCATATCGAGCAGGGCAGGCTGACCCAGCTGCAGGATTACAGGCTCGAGTACCTGCAACAGAAAAAATTCGATATCGGCGTGTTCACGCCGGTCGAGTTGCAGGAATTCAATCGTTTCATGCAGCAGCTCGACCAGACCATCGCACGCCAGAGCGAGCTGGTGGAAATACGCCAGCGAGAACTGGAACAAAAGCGCGCCCTGTGGCAAGCCTCGCGGGTCGACGCCAGGAAAATGCACAAGGTCGTCGAAAAACTGCGACGGCAGGAACTTACCGAACAGGAGCGCCGCGAACAGAAGGCGCTCGATGAATTCAGTCAACGCAAGATTACCCGAACCTGAGTCTGTTCGAAAAAACTGGCACGCATGATGCATCCGGTAAAGGCAATGGCTCCCGGAACAACTGCCGGAAGGACACCGACTGGACGATGACATGAACATAATGCTTACCGACCTTGGCACGCTATCCCTGGATATTCAGGAAATCCCGGCGCTCGATGCGACGCCCGCGGACGATTTCGCCGGATTGCTGCAGCAGCAGCTGCTGCCGGTGCTCGGCGGCAGTCAGCAAGCTGTTGAATTTAATGGTTATTTCTCTGGGTTTCCGGGAACCGAGATGAGCCCGGGGATAGTCTTCGACGCGACGCCGGAGGCGGGTTGGCGCGAATACCTGGGACAGCAGCAGATCGGGGCCGACGTCGATGACGGCAGACTCGCGTCGACGCTCGCTGAATCTGACGAAACGCCACAGCGTTTGTCTGTGCAAACCGCTTCAGCGGCGTTTATTGCGACCGCCGTGGCCGGTGAATCCTTGCCCGCGGGCGGAAATGCATTGCCGGACGAGGCAATTACGCAGCCGATAACCCGCGCTGCGACCGCAGATACGGCCGCGCTCGATAGCCCGGGGCCCGTGCCCACGAGCACCTTGATATCCACCAGCTCAAGACCGGCTCGGCAGGCAGTCGCCCCGGAAATCGCGGCGCTTACCGCGAACCTGGCCGGCGTTAATCCGATACCGGGCGGGCAACACGCCGAATCCGCGGGGCACGAACTGCAATCACCCCCGATCGCGCCGAAATCCGGGGGTATAGCGGCGGACGCCAGGGCAGGCGGCGAATCTGTAGCGACTCGGGACTCGTCGCCGCGGCCGCTACCGGTGACCGCCGACGGCCGCGCAACGGCCCCGGCGGT
>JAOTTY010000386.1 GCA_029864185.1 Gammaproteobacteria bacterium | reverse complement strand
ACTGGAATTCTACCTGTTGCAGCCGAATCTAGACCCGAAGAATCCTTTGCTGCCGCCCGTGGGGCGTACCGGCCGCGCGGAACGCAGTGGGCAATCGTTCAATATCGACGCGGTCAACGATTTCGACCCGATGTTCGACGACATGTACGAATTCTGCGAGGGCCAGGGCCTCGAGATCGATACCCTCATTCACGAGGAAGGCATGGGCCAGATGGAAATCAACCTGCTCCACGGCGATCCGCTGGAACTCGCCGACCAGGCTTTCCTGTTCAAGCGCACCGTGCGCGAGGCTGCGCTGCGCCACGATCTCTACGCCACCTTCATGGCCAAGCCGATGCAGGCGCAACCGGGCAGCGCGATGCATATCCACCAGAGCGTCGAAGACCTGAAAACCGGCGAGAACATCTGCTCAACCCCGGAGGGCATGCCGAACGATTTGTTACTCAGCCACATCGCTGGCCTGCAGCGCTTCCTGCCCGAGGCCATGGCGCTGATGTCGCCCTATGTGAATTCTTATCGCCGCATCGTTCGGGAAATGTCGGCACCGATCAATTTCCACTGGGATTTCGACAACCGCACCACCGGATTTCGCGTGCCCGACAACAACCCGAAGTCGATGCGGGTCGAAAACCGCATTCCGTCGGCCGACGTCAATCCGTATCTCGCCATCGCGACGTCGCTGGCATGCGGTTATATCGGTATGAAAAAGGGTCTGAAACCGACCCCGGCGCTCAACGGCAGTGCCTACGATCAGCCGTTTCAACTCTCGAGACACTGGTACGACTCGCTGCAGCATCTTTCCGATTCCAAGGAACTGCGGGCGGTCCTCGGCGACGCCTTCATCGAAGTCTACGTGGGCGTCAAGGAAGTCGAATTCGATAATTTTCTGAACGTGATCAGCCCCTGGGAACGGGAGCATCTACTGTTAAAAGTCTGAGGTGGACACTATGACCCGAGCAACTGCGGCGAATTTAAGCAATACCGAAAAATGGCAAAACCTGGATAGCGCCCATCACCTGCACCCGTTTACCAATCCCCACGACCTGCTGGAGAAGCCGGCCCGCATCATCGAAGCTGCGCAAGGCGTCTACCTGACCGACTCGGACGGTAATCAGCTGCTCGACATGATGGCCGGGCTGTGGTGCGTCAACATGGGTTACGGACGGAAAGAGCTGATCGAGGCTGCCTACGCTCAGATTCAGCAGCTGCCCTATTACAACGCGTTCTTCAAGACCTCGACCCCGCCGGCGGCTGAATTGTCTACGCTGCTATCCGAGGTTACCCCCGCACATATGAACCATACCTTTTTTTGCAGCTCGGGATCCGAAGCCAACGATACCGTGCTGCGACTCGTCTGGCGCTACTGGGATATCCTCGGCAAACCCGGGAAACGCGTCGTGATCAGCCGCAAGAACGCCTATCACGGCAGCACCATCGCAGCCTCCAGCCTCGGTGGCATGGAAGAGATGCACCGCCAGGGCGGCGTGATTCCGGATATCGTGCACGTCGAGCAACCCAACTGGTTCGCGCAACGTTGCGAACTGGGCACCGATCTCGACCGCGACGAATTCGGCCGCCGCGCGGCGCAATCGATAGCCGACAAGATCGAAGAACTCGGCGTCGACCGGGTCGCCGCGTTTATCGCCGAACCGATCCAGGGGGCCGGCGGCGTCATCGTACCACCGGACAGTTACTGGCCCGAGGTCAAGAAGATTTGCGATCACTACGGCATTCTATTTATCGCCGACGAGGTCATCTGCGGATTCGGCCGCACCGGGGAATGGTTCGGCACCGATTACTACGACCTGAAGCCCGACCTGATGCCGATCGCCAAGGGCCTGTCTTCGGGATACCTGCCGATCGGCGGCGTCATGGTGTCCGACAGGATCATCGATGTGCTGATGAACCAGGGCGGCGAATTCAATCATGGCTATACCTATTCCGGCCACCCGGTGTGCGCGGCGGTGGCGATCGCCAACATCAGGCTGATGCAACGCGAAAACATCGTGCAGACCGTGCGCGAATCGACCGCGCCCTATTTGCAGAGACGGCTGCGCGAGCTCGGCGAACATCCGCTGGTCGGCGAGGTGCGCGGCGTCGGTATGTTCGGCGCGCTGGAACTGGTCAGGGACAAGGAGAACTTCGTCAAGTTCGACAAGGATCTCGGCGTCGGTATCGTCTGTCGCGATTTCTGCTTCAACAACAACCTGGTGATGCGCGCGGTCGGCGATGCGATGATTATTTCGCCACCACTGATCCTGCAGCAAGCCGATATCGATGTTTTTATCGAACGCGCCTGGAAGTGCCTGGACCTGACCCAGCAAGCCATCGTCTGATCGGGTTTGCATGTCCCTCGAACTGATACAGGATCGCAGCGATAGCAGCGACTACCCGGACTCCTATTACCTCGCGACCAAAAATCGGGAAATCGAATTCGCCGCGCTGGACGGCTCGCAACGCGCCGATGTCTGTGTCATCGGCGGCGGCTATACCGGCCTGTCGTCGGCGCTGCATCTCGCCAGACGCGGCTACGACGTGGTCTTGCTCGAAGCGCGCAAGCCCGGCTGGGGCGCTTCGGGACGAAACGGCGGGCAGCTTTGCAGCGGTCAGCGCAAGGACCAGCTCGCGCTGACCGAGATGGTTGGCGCCGATGCCGCGCGGCGTTTCTGGGAACTCGCCGAGGCCGCCAAGAACACCGCCAGGGAACTCATCGCCGAACACGGCATCGATTGCGACCTGAAGCCGGGGATCGCCCATCCCGATCACAAGCCCGGTTATGCCGCGGGCAGCCGGGCCTACGTCGAATTCCTGAACCGCGAGTACGACTACGGACAAATCGAATATCTCGAGCGCGATCAGATGGCCGAGCTGGTCGGCAGCGATAGCTACTTCGGCGGCAGCCTCGACATGGGCGCGGGGCATTTGCATCCATTGAACTATGCCCTCGGCCTTGCCGATGCGGCGCTTGGCGCCGGCGCCAGGATCTA
>JAOTTY010000385.1 GCA_029864185.1 Gammaproteobacteria bacterium | reverse complement strand
CGTTAACAAGGATGCGCGCGACCAGTACGAAATCAGGACGCACAAGCGTTTGATGGATATAGTCGATCCTACCGACAAGACGGTCGACGCGCTGATGAAGCTCGACCTGGCGGCCGGCGTGGATGTTCAGATCAAACTGAACTGACCTTGCGGGCGCCCGGCGTCCGAAAAGTCATCACGGAAACCGAATACCGGGGACAGTTTACTTAATTCGCTCGAGGCGAATTAAGTAAACTGTCCCCCTATTTGGAGACCTGCAAAAAAGATACCAGTTTTTCAGGTAAGTACTTAACTTCAGAATATTTATCTGGTATATTACGCGCCCTTGCGGCCCGATACGGAAATACTGTATCGGGCCGCTTGTTCGAAAATGGGGTGATAAATTCGACGGCATGGCCGCGGGCCTGCCCTCTGCGAAGGGATCGCAGACGTTTCCAGGGATAAGCAAGTGCCTGAAAACGAAAGAAAAACATAGAACGTTTGTGTTTTTCGTCATTTGAAAATTCGGGGACGAATCAATCAAATGCGACAGCTTAATTTTATTGAGGTTTAACTAATGTCTCTCGGTTTGGTAGGACGGAAAGTCGGCATGACCCGTGTTTTTTCCGATGATGGTGTGTCGATTCCGGTCACGGTTATCGAAGTCGAGCCTAATCGGGTATCGCAGATCAAAACGGTCGATACGGACGGTTACGTGGCGGTCCAGGTTATCACCGGCACGCGTCGCGCGAACCGCGTAACCAAGCCGATGGCGGGTCACTACAAGAAAGCGGGCATCGAAGCCGGTCGCGGCGCGTGGGAATTTCGCGTCGATTCGGTCGATGACATCGAGCTGGGCTCCGAATTCAAGGTAGACCTTTTTGAGCAGGGTCAGATTGTCGATGTTTCCGGTGTTTCCAAGGGTAAGGGCTTCCAGGGCGGCGTGAAACGCCATAATTTCCGCATGCAGGATGCGACCCACGGTAACTCGGTTTCGCACCGCGCCAACGGTTCGATCGGGCAGAATCAGACCCCGGGGCGTGTTTTCAAGGGCAAGAAGATGTCGGGCCACATGGGCGCGGCTAAGGTCACGACGCAAAACCTGGAAGTCGTCAGGGTGGACGCCGAGCGCAACCTGCTCCTGATCAGGGGCGCGGTCCCGGGTGCCAAGACTGGCGATGTCATCATTCGCCCGGCGTCCAAGAAGTAGCGTCGAGCAGTCGACGACAGACTAGAGATAAATAGAAATGGACATAGCGATTCATAACTCGAAGAAAACGGTATCCGTTTCCGACGATGCCTTTGCCGCCAGCTTCAACGAAGCCCTGGTGCATCAGCTCGTGGTGTCTTACATGGCCTCGGGACGCGCCGGCACCAAGGCGCAGAAGAGCCGGTCGACGGCAAGCGGCGGTGGTGCCAAGCCGTGGCGGCAGAAGGGCACCGGGCGCGCGCGCGCCGGCACCATTCGCAGCCCGTTGTGGCGCTCCGGCGGGGTGACCTTCGCGGCGACACCGCGCGATTACAGCAAGAAGCTGAACAAGAAGATGTACCGCATCGGTATGCGTAGCCTGGTTTCCGAGCTGCTGCGTCAGGAGCGTCTGATCCTGATCGAAAAGCTCGGCGTTACCGAACCGAAGACGAAACAGATGCAGGCTCGCCTGCGGGAACTGGGCATCGATAGCGCGCTGGTGCTCACCGATGGTCTCGATTCGGCGGTTTACCTCGCGGCGCGCAATATTCCGAACGTCCACGTCATGGACATCTCGATCGTCGACCCGGTCAGCCTGATCAGCCAGGATAAAGTGGTAATCGACGAGGCCGCGCTGAAAAAGCTGGAGGAGCGCCTGTCATGAACCAGGAAAGAATATTCCAGATTATCAAGGTTCCCCATATTTCGGAAAAATCCGCGCTGCTCGGCGATTCCGCAAACCAGGCGGTATTCCAGGTCGCCTCAGACGCCAGGAAATCCGAGATCAAGGAAGCGGTAGAGCAATTGTTTAACGTCAAGGTCGCCAACGTGCGCACCGTCAACATCAAAGGCAAGACCAAGCGCATGGGATTGCGTCGTGGCAGGCGTTCCGACTGGAAAAAGGCGTATGTTTCACTCGAACAGGGTCATGAGATCGACCTTGCGGCCATAGGTGGTTAATAATCATGGCGTTGATCAAAGCAAAACCAACATCACCCGGACGTCGTTTCGTCGTTTCGGTAAAGACCCCGGGACTGCATAAGGGCAAGCCCTTCTCGGGACTGCTGGAAAAGAAGGCCAAGACCGGCGGACGCAACAATGGCGGCCGGATTACGACGCGGCATATCGGCGGTGGCCACAAGCAGCGCTACCGCGTGATCGATTTCAAGCGCAACAAGGACGGCATCGACGCCGTCGTCGAGCGTCTGGAGTACGATCCCAACCGTAGCGCCCATATCGCCCTGCTGAAGTATATGGATGGCGAGCGCCGTTACATCATTGCGCCGAAGGGCATAGGCGAGGGCGACAGGCTGCGCTCGGGCGACGACGCCGGAATCAAGAACGGGAACTGCCTGCCGTTGCGCAATATTCCGGTCGGCTCGGTGGTGCACTGTATCGAACTTAAGCCTGGCAAGGGCGCGCAACTGGCGCGTTCCGCCGGTACATCGGCACAATTCGTCGCGCGCGAAGGCGCTTACGCGACGCTGAGACTACGTTCCGGCGAGATGCGCAAGATGCTCGCGGACTGCCGTGCGGTAATCGGCGAAGTCGGCAACGGCGAGCACAGCCTGCGTTCGCTGGGCAAGGCCGGCGCTACCCGCTGGCGCGGTATCCGCCCCACCGTGCGCGGTGTCGCGATGAATCCGGTAGACCACCCGCACGGTGGTGGCGAGGGTCGCACCTCGGGCGGCCGTCACCCGGTCTCGCCCTGGGGAACACCTGCCAAGGGATTCAAGACACGTTCGAACAAGCGCACCGACCACCTGATCGTGCGTCGTCGGAACAAGAGGTAATAACTGATGCCACGCTCACTCCGAAAAGGCCCGTTTATCGA
>JAOTTY010000123.1 GCA_029864185.1 Gammaproteobacteria bacterium | reverse complement strand
CTGGAAGTTTATGGGCAAGGACACCGTCGTTTTCGCCTGCAACATTCCCGGGCATTTCGAGGCAGGCATGAAACACATTCTGGCGAGAGGTTCGGGCAGCCAGGATAATCTGGCCACGACCTAGCTTATCGGACAGGCAAAACGGGGCCTGACCTGATCTCCATCCGGTCCGGCGTCCAGTACCCTGGTTAACTGGTACCGGCGATAAAAACGATCAATGCGTATGCATATGATCACCCGGTTTTTTCGACTCCTCGAGCGCGTGAGAATGTCTCAGGCTTAAACCGTCGCTGGCGTTGAGCACCACCTTCATCGACGGGCTGCCGACTGCCACATGGCAACTATTGCAGCTAGTGACCGTAGCCTCCAGAGACGCGTTGAACGCTTCTATGTTTTCATGTTCGATTGCAATTTCGAGCTGATTAAAGTTCCCTAGCAGAAATCCGTCTGCCATCGCCCCCTTTTCCGGGTCGATGTATTGCATCTTTCCGATCAGTTGTTTGAGTACCTGCAGTTCATGCGATGCAAGCGCCCAGTCTTGCGCATGCCCGGCGTAATGCATGACATGAAAACGCTCGGAAATATCGGGCATGAGCATCGTAACTGTCGGGCGCAAAGCCATTAGCGACTCGATCGCCTTGCTCAACCGGTTTACTTCCTGTTTCAGCGATTCGACCTGACTGGACAATGCCTGGACATCGGCGGAATGAGCACTAGCCAGGGCAAAACTCGGGTTCAAACCAAGTGTGAGCAGGATCAGGAATAGTATTAAACATTTGTACATTCGCGGCTCCTTTCAGAAATTTCCGATTCCATCTTGCCGGTTATTTTTTAAGGTTGCAATAACCCCTGCGATCCGATTCCACCCGGATAGCCCCGGCTCAACCGCTATCCAGGATGGGGATCCAGGCTTTACCTGACAGTTGATTCGAGTGCGTGTTTTACCATTTTTATGAGACTGTCAGGATTCGAACGGTTGCGCTCACTACTCAAGCAAGTCACACCAGATCAGGTCGGCATTGGACCTGCTGGGTTCCGTAGCCGGGGTAATTAAAACGTCTTATAACCGCCAGTGAAACAGCATTCTGTTAGAGTATGATTTGCTCAAAATCACTAATTCAAATATCGCGGACATTTTGATCGAGAAAAATGATGGGTCAGTCCACCGGGATCAGAGAAATGCTGTTGACGACATGGTTCGACTACCTGGATACTACGGCACGCGACAACGCGCTTGCTACATCCGCAGCCTTCTGTAACAAACTCCCGAGGCGAACGGAATGAATAACTTTCAACCGAAGGCATTTTTCAGGACAAGATTATTCTGGTTGCTGCTTACGACTTTCTTTCTGGTAGCCTGCGATGGAAAGCCGGGCAAGAGAGACGCTAATCCATTTTATCTACCGCCAGATGGATTTGTTGCAGACCAACACAAGGGAGCTGAATTATTTCGCAAAAACTGCTCCGGTTGTCATGGCAGGGGTGGCAATGGGTCAATCCAAGGGCCTCCATTGGTCCATAAAACCTACAACCCCAGCCACCACGCGGATCTCGCATTTCATCTCGCGGTTAAAAATGGCGTGCGCAGACACCACTGGCGCTTCGGGGACATGCCTCCGCAGCCCGGCGTTTCACCGGAGGCGGTTGGACATATCGTCGCTTATGTCAGGGCGCTACAGCGTCAGGCAGGAATCAAATAAATCACTATCGGAGATCGTATCTAATGCACCACCTAATCATGCTTATAGCAGTTTGCCTTTCCGTTGTCATGAAGCCGGCTTTTGCCGAGACCGTACCGGTCGATCAGCTGCCGCGAGTAAACAGCTTTTCCATTGTCGATAACGAAGGCGAGCAATACATTGCGGCGACCGATCGTGGACTTTTTCATAGCGATGATCATGGACACAGCTGGAATCTGTACCCGGGGTATGACCTGCCCGCGACGCTGGTTACGACCACACCCCAGGGTAAAGTTTATGCGTACGTGGTCACCAGGGGCCTGCTGCAACTCAATTTCAAGACCAACTAATGGCATGAGGTCAGCAACGAATCTGGCAGTCAGATCCTGCGGCAACTGTCACCACGAGCTGGACACCGTCCAGGCTGGTGGCGTTGAACCAGTACGGAAAGTTTATCATATCCACTAACCATGGCATCGAATGGGGCGGAATATCAGGGCCATATAAAACCGATTCACCCGAAGAAAAAAGAGGCCATGCACTGTGTGTCAAGAAATGCCAGTCCTGCCACGGAAAAGGTGGCATTGGCGAAAATTACAGTATCGAAGCGCTTACTAACAAGGATTACATCATGGCACCCGCGCTGGACGCCTCGGCACATGCATGGCATCACACAGACGAGGCACTGCAAAAATTTATCCTCGAGGGTTCCACACGAACGGCGCGTATGGCGGCCTGGAAAGATTTAGATGTTTCCGACGCCGATGCGCACAACCTGGTCGCCTATATCAAAAGCCTTTGGACCCGGCGCGAACTTGAGTGCCAGGGACCTAAGCACATGCAATGTATGCAATAACTGTCATACTCCAGCGGCCCGTTTTTTCGCGATGGAAATATCGCTGCCTGTCGAACAACAAAAGCCGCGAAGGCCTGGGCTCCGTTTCATTGATTCGTGCTCTTCGTGCCAAATCCGACGTTTATGCTTTTATGGAGTTGATTTCATATATTACGGCGTTTCGACTATCACCGGATCGAGTCAGCCTTTGCAGGAACTGGTAATCCTGTTTCTTGTCGAATAAACGGCATATTTTTTTTCAAAAACGGGATGATATATATCAACAACCTACTCGCTATTTGGGTTAGCCTTCGCGAGGTTACACTAAAAAATCTAGGATGAGCTACTCAATCAAAATATTCGTTTCATGGGTGATGATCTCAATCCTTACCATCGGATTGATACCCATTTCTTCTGCACTGGACTTTGACTTAAACCACCATGCAAGCAACTCCGAGCTGGCGCTCTCGGATTCGATAGAACGAGACCAAAAAGTCAGTTTTGAAGAATCTGTTTTGGCAGGCTGTCAATATTTCCTAGCTTGTGTGGCGCACTATGGCTGTGCCCCGTTACCTTCCTCAAGTTTGCTAACCGTAATTGCGCGAGTGGCAGCGCATCGCACAGTCTCGATTTGGAATGCCAGCGTTTCGACACGCTATCTCAGTATTCCAGAACTTCCTCCCAAAACCTGAAACGATTCAGCAAGCGACCATTGGCGGACAGACGGCAATGTTTAAATTATTCATCAGCTTTATTCGAAGATTAATCTTATAGAGGTAATTAGTATGAAAATTTCCAGAAATAAATATGCTCTTGTGATCGGATTGCTCGTTTCGACCACCGTTTTCGCGGCATCGCAGGACGAAACTGATAAATCCCAGGATATGCCAATGATGAACCAGGAGGGCAGCATGACGATGAGCCCGGAAATGATGCAACAGATGATGGCATCCGGTCAGATTCAAAACATGCCCAAGATGGATCATCACGCCATGCAGCATATGATGTCACAAATGCCTTATATGGGACACGGCATGCCTATGATGGGCGGCAGCATGGGGAACATGATGATGAATCCGCAAATGATGCCCCAAATGCCCTATATGGGACATGGCATGCCTATGATGGGCGGCAGCATGGGGAACATGATGATGAATCCGCAAATGATGCAAATGCGCATGCAGCACATGGTGAAAATGGAGCAACACCTGGAAAAGATCGAGTCGTTGCTGACGCAAATTCTCGAGGCGCAAAAGTCCAGGTAATACCGTTTCGGCCTGTAACAAATGCAGGTGGTCGTTAGTCGGCGAGCACGGCCACCTGCTTACCGGGGCCCATTTGGTTGCCGGATAACATGCCGGCAGTCCGGCCAGGAACTAGCTTGAATCCATACCCGGGGAAAACCGCCCGAATAAGATCGTAACACCAGGTTCCGACCGTTTCCCCGATTAAAATCGATGACGAATCCGCAAAGGTTCGAAGCGAGCATCGTTGACGCCTGGCCAGGTTGCTAGTAATCATCGGATTTTATGACCAGGTCGCGGTCTCGGTTGAAAAAATCGTTTGCTTTACGGCCTCGCCGCATAATCATCAAGACCGAAGGATTTTTTATTGACAAATGGTCTTGACCTGAGAGTAGCATACAGGTTTTAGACTCTTTATTATGAAAAACCGATGGCGTTGCAGGAGAAGATGATTGTTTACCGTAAATGAACTGGCAATTAAGGCAAATGCCCCCGCGCACGTGGTGCGTTACTACGCGCGTATCGGTCTGCTCAAGCCGAGGGCACAGCAGGAAAACGGATATCGTCTGTTCGGATCGCAGGACGCCAGACGACTTCGCTTCATCCGCCTGGCGAAAAGGCTCGGCTTTACATTGAATGAAATCGGGCAGATTACCGAGCATGCCGATCACGGGAAATCTCCCTGCGGGGAAGTGCGCAGAATCATCCAGGACCGTATCGAGGAAAACCGGGCCAAGATCGAAGCGATGCTGACGCTGCAGAAGCGCATGGAGGAAGCGCTGGAAACCTGGGAGCATATGCCCGACGGGATTCCGGATGGTGATCATGTCTGTCATCTGATCGAGTCCTTCGAACCGGCCGATGACGCCTGATCGCGAACGTTTCTAAGTCTGGAGCCAAATTTGGAAAGTCAAACATCAGCACCCGAATCAGACAGGCGGATCGATCCGGTCTGCGGAATGACCGTCAGCAACGATAGTGAAATCAGTTACCGGCACGACGGTATCGACTATTATTTTTGCTGTAACGGCTGCCGGCAGAAGTTCAGCGGCGACCCGGCTGGATATCTAGGCGGCGTAGCGCAGCAGAAGGCGGCATCGGTCGAAGCTGCCCCCGGTACCAAATACATTTGCCCGATGGATCCGGAGATCGAAGAAGATCGCCCCGGTAGCTGCCCGATCTGCGGCATGGCGCTGGAACCTGCCGGCACACCTGTACCTGCGACGCGTACCGAATACACCTGCCCGATGCACCCCGAGATCGTGCAGGACCATCCGGGCAGCTGCCCCAAATGTGGCATGGCGCTCGAACCTCGTACCGTCGAGGTCGAGGAGAAAAACGAGGAACTGATCGACATGAGCCGACGCTTCTGGATCGGCGTCGTACTGTCGTTACCGGTATTCCTGCTCGCGATGACGGCCGACCTTGCGCCCGAATTACTGCCACCGGGGCTGTCGATGAAAACCGTACAGTGGATCCAGTTCGTCCTGGCGACCCCGGTCGTGCTGTGGTGCGGCTGGCCCTTTTTCCAGCGCGGCTGGTTGTCGCTGAAGACGCGCAACCTGAACATGTTCACGCTGATCGCGATCGGCGTCGGCGTCGCGTGGAGCTATAGCGTGGTCGCGCTGTTAATGCCGGGAGTCTTTCCGCCGATCATGCGGCATGCCGGCGGCACGGTAGCGGTCTACTTCGAAGCGGCCGCGGTCATCACCACGCTGGTCCTGCTCGGCCAGGTGCTCGAACTGCGCGCACGCAGCCATACCAACGCGGCGATAAAACTGCTGCTAGGGCTCGCACCGAACAGCGCGCGTATCCTGCGCGAAGACGGCAGCGAGGAAGACATTCCGCTCGAGCAGGTTGTGCCCGGCGATATCCTGAGAGTCCGGCCCGGGGAAAAAATCCCGGTCGACGGCATCGTCACCGACGGCAACAGCGCGGTGGACGAGTCGATGGTCACCGGTGAATCGATCCCGGTCGAGAAGGTCACCGGCGACCGCCTGATCGGCGCTACCGTCAACGGCACCGGCAGCCTGCTGTTGCGGGCCGAGAAGGTAGGGTCCGATACGCTGCTGGCGCAAATCGTTCAGATGGTCAGCGAGGCGCAACGCTCGCGCGCGCCGATTCAGAAACTGGCCGACGTGGTCGCCGGATATTTCGTGCCGGCGGTGGTGCTGGTTGCCGTCGTCACCCTGGTCGTCTGGGGACTGGCGGGCCCCGAACCGCGGCTTGCCCATGCCGTCGTCAACGCGGTGGCCGTGCTCATTATTGCCTGCCCCTGCGCGCTCGGCCTGGCGACGCCAATGTCGATCATGGTCGGGACCGGCAGGGGCGCAACGCTCGGCGTTCTGATCAAAAATGCCGAGGCGCTGGAGGTCATGGAAAAGATCGATACGCTCGTTATCGACAAAACCGGGACCCTGACCGAAGGCAGGCCCCGGCTGGTCTCGGTAAACCCGGCCAACGGTTTCGACGAGAAAACCGTGCTGCGTCTCGCGGCCAGTCTGGAGCGCGCCAGCGAACATCCGCTCGCCGAGGCTATCGTCAAAGGTGCCGAGGAGCGCAATACGGGGCTCTCGGCTACCGCAGGATTCGAATCGATAACCGGCCAGGGCGTGACCGGACTGGTAGACGGGAGGCGAGTCGCACTGGGAAACCGGAAAATGATGGAATCGCTGGGTGTCGACACAGCCGAACTGGCGGAGACCGCCGATTCTGGCCGCGCCCAGGGGCAGACGGTGATGCATGTCGCGATCGACGGCGCGGCCGCCGGACTGATCGCGGTGGCCGATCCGATCAAGCAAACGACCGCGAAGGCGATCGCCGACCTGCACGCCGAGGGCGTCGCCATCGTGATGCTGACCGGGGATAACGAAATCACGGCGACAGCGGTGGCCGAAAAACTCGGCATAGATCGCGTCGAGGCCGAGGTTTCGCCCAACCAGAAGGCCGATATCGTCAAGAGGCTGCAGGCAGAAGGCCGCGTGGTCGGCATGGCGGGCGACGGCATCAACGATGCCCCGGCCCTGGCGCAGGCGCAGGTCGGCATCGCCATGGGCACCGGCACCGACGTGGCGATGGAGAGCGCCGGCGTCACTCTGGTCAAGGGGGATTTGCGCGGTATCGTGCGCGCCAGGCGTCTGAGCCGGGCGACCATGCGCAATATTCGGCAGAATCTGTTTTTCGCCTTTATCTACAACTCGCTCGGGGTACCGGTCGCTGCCGGGGTGCTCTACCCGTTTTTCGGTTTGCTGTTATCGCCGATGATTGCCGCGGCCGCGATGAGCTTCAGTTCGGTCTCGGTGATCAGCAATGCGCTGCGCTTACGCCGGGCACGAATCTAGTCTGAGGGAAATCGAAACACGATGCTGACACGCCGCAAATTTCTGAAGTCCGCCGGTGGTATTGCATTGGCTGCTCCGCTCGGAATCGCCGACGTGGCAGCGGCAGACGAGACCAGCGCATGGTTTCGCAATCCGCTCGGGATACCGGCCCTGGACGAGGGCCGCATGGTTGGCGGGGAACGCATTTTCGATCTCGCGCTGCAGTACGGCACCAGCCATTTCATCAACAACATGGCGACTCCGACGGTCGGCATCAACGGCAGTTACCTCGGGCCCGTGCTCCGGGTTAAACGCGGTGAGGACCTGCATCTCAAGGTGACCAATCGGCTATCCGAGCCATCGACCCTGCACTGGCATGGCCTCAATCTCCCGGCCGTCATGGACGGAGGACCCCACCAGGTGATCCCCCCGGGGAGAACCTGGGCACCACGATTCAATATCCATCAACCTGCCTCAACGCAGTGGTATCACGCCCACATGTACCACCGCACCGGGATTCAGGTTTATCACGGCCTAGCCGGATTACTCTATATCGACGACGACGAGCTGCGCGATCTGCAATTGCCGTCGGAATACGGAGTCGACGACATTCCACTGGTGTTACAGGATCGTGCATTCAACCAGGATGGCTCGCTGCGCTATATGAGTTCGATGCACGACCGCATGATGGGCATGATGGGCCCTGTATTGCTGGTGAACGGCACCGTGTTCGCAAATTTCAAGCTGCAAAAACCGCTGACCCGGCTGAGAATCCTGAATGGCTCGAATGCGCGCATCTACAACCTCGAATTCGAGGATCGGCGCGAGTTCCTGCAGATCGCAACCGATGGCGGGCTGCTCGCGCAGCCGGTGCCGATGCGTCAACTCGTCCTGGCCCCGGGCGAACGCGGCGAAATCCTGGTCGAGTTCAGTCCGGGAGAAGACGTCATGCTGCGCCATAGTCCCCTGCCGAGCCGCCCCCGACGCCACGGCGCAGGCATGATGGGAATGATGCAAAACATGATGGCGATGAACGATGCGCCGTTTCCGATCATGCGTTTCGACGCCGGCCAGGCAATGGTGGCAACACGGAAAATCCCCGCACAACTGGTAACGCCGCGTGACTGGCCCGAGGGCGAGGCAGTGCGCAGCCGCCGCATCAACCTCGAAATGGGAATGGGAATGGGCGGCGGATTTCGCATCAACGGCAAATCGATGGATCTGGGCCGCATCGACTTCAGGGTTCCGTTAGGCGAGACCGAAATCTGGGAGATCGATAACGATTCCCCCATGGCGCACCCGTTTCATATTCACGATACCCAGTTTCGCATTCTCGACCGGGATGAAAAACCGCCCGGTGCCGGCGAGCAGGGCCTGAAGGATACCGTGCTGGTGTATTCGGGAGAAAAAGTTCGAATTATCACCCGGTTCGAACACTACGCGGACCCGCGGGCCCCGTACATGTTCCATTGCCACATTCTCGAGCACGAAGATGCCGGCATGATGGGGCAGTTCGTGGTCGTGGGCCAGTCGTGATCATGATGTTGCATGAAGTCGAGAGCGATAAGCGCATGAAGGGCATGACAGCCCCTGCCGGTAGATTTTGGATCAAACAAACCGGTGTCAATCGACGAAGCTCGTTACGGCCACCGATTATTGCAACAGGCTAGTCTTCCTCGGACGGAAGCGTCAGTTCCTCGAGTTCGCCCTGCCTGTTCAGGTTGTGTCGGACATCCTGCGTCGACGGCTGCTCGCCACCGAAGTTGATCTTCCATTCGAGGTTGGTGCTCGAGTCCGCGTAGGCAAGCGCATTCTTGATCGTGATTGCATCCGACTTGTACAGGTAATACAACGACTGGTCGAAGGTCTGCATGCCGGTGGTATCGCCCTTTTCCATGATTTCCTTGATTTCGTTGAAGTTGCCTTCCCTGATCAGCTCGGAAATATACGGGGTATTCATCATGATCTCGACCGCGCAGGCCAGCTTGCCCTGCATGCCCGGCACCAGGCGCTGGGAAATGACCGCCTTCAGGTTAAGCGACAGATCCATCAGCAACTGGTTGCGCATCTCGGTCGGGAACATGTTCATGATCCGGTCCATCGCCTGGTTCGAGTTTACCGCGTGCAGCGTGGTCAGGCACAGATGACCGGTATCCGCGAAGTTGATCGCCGCCTTCATGGTCTCGGCGTCGCGCGCCTCACCAATCATGATAACTTCCGGCGCCTCGCGCAAAGCTTCACGCAGTGCATTGGCGTAACTCAGCGTATCGATTCCGACTTCCCGCTGTGAGACGATGGATTTGTTGTGGCGGAACACGAATTCGATCGGATCCTCGATCGTCAGGATATGACCGCCAACGGTCTTGTTACGATGATCCAGCATCGATGCCAGTGAGGTCGATTTACCCGAGCCGGTAGAACCGACAACGAGCACCAGCCCGGTCTGGTTCATGACCACATCCTTGAGCACCTGTGGCAGGCCGAGCTCATCGATGGTCGGTATATCCCACTTGATGTAGCGGATGACCATCGACACTTCCGAGCGCTGGATGAAGATATTGACGCGAAAACGCCCGACATCGTTGAGCGTGAAACCGAGATTCAGCTCGCGGTTGATTTCGAAATCGCGCACCTGCTCGTCGTTTAACAGGCTGTAAGCGAGCTTCATGACCTGGCCGCTCTGAAACGGATTCTTGGCGATCGCGGCGGTGTTGCCCTGGGTTTTCATATTGGGTGGCGCGCCGGTTACGAAGTACAGGTCCGAGGCCTGTTTATCCACCATGATCTTCAGGTAGGGTTCGAGCAGTTTGGTGGTGGGTTCCCGGGCCATCGGAGTCTCCTGCCTAAATCATGCCGCCGGCGACATCGTCGTCGGATTCTTCGAGCTCGAATTCCCGATGATCCTCGACGATACCGGTCTTGCGCGCGGTGTCGCTCTCGAGCTTGATTCGCAGGCGAATATCGTTCACCGAATCCGCGTTGCGCAGCGCGTCCTCGAAGGTGATTTTCTGCGTCTCGTAGAGATCGAACAACGCCTGGTCGAAGGTCTTCATGCCGGCCTCGTTGGATTTCGCGATCAACGACTTCATTTCGTGCACGTCGCCCTTGAAAATCAGGTCCGCCATCAACGGCGTGTTCAACATGACTTCGATCGCCGGGATACGTCCGGCGCCGTCGATCTTCGGAATCAGGCGCTGCGACACCATACCCTTGAGGTTCAGGGAGAGATCCATTAGCAGTTGCTGACGACGCTCGTCGGGGAAAAAGTTGATGATTCGATCCAGCGCCTGGTTGGTGCTGTTGGCGTGCAGGGTGGTTAAACAGAGATGCCCGGTTTCAGCGAAGGCGATCGCATGTTCCATGGCTTCGCGGTCGCGAACCTCGCCGATCAGGATGACGTCCGGCGCCTGACGCAGGGTGTTCTTGAGCGCGATCTCGTAAGACTCGGTATCGACGCCGACCTCGCGCTGCGTCACCAGGCAGTTTTGATGGTCATGCACGAACTCGACCGGATCCTCGATAGTAATAATATGACCGTGAGTGTTTCGGTTCCTGTAATCCACCATGGACGCCAGCGAGGTCGACTTACCCGAACCTGTACCGCCGACGAAAATGACGAGGCCGCGCTTGGTCATCGCGATATCCTTCAGAATCGGAGGTAAATTGAGTTCTTCGAAAGTCGGAATTTCAGAATTAATTATACGCAGCACCATGCCCGAGCTGCCGCGCTGGACGAATGCGTTGACACGGAAACGCGCCACCCCGGGCAGCGCAATCGAAAAATTACATTCCTGATGTTCCTCGAATTCAGAAACCTGTTTGTCGTTCATGATCGATCGCGCCAGCATCTGCGTGTGGTTCGGCGACAGGTTCTGCCTGGAAACGGTCGTGACCTTGCCGTCGATCTTCATCGCCGGCGGCGATCCGGTGGTAATGAATAAATCGGACCCGTCCTTGCTCACCATCATACGGAGCAAGTCATGCATGAAACTGATAGCCTTGTTACGATCCATTCGAAACCCCTCGCACTATACCCTTGAGTTTATAACGCATCCGGGTTTGCGGCCTTGCGTTGCGCCTCGTCCTTGGACACCACACCCTGCGCCAGCAGCGCCTTGAGGTTTTGATCCAGGGTCTGCATGCCGACGTTTTGTCCGGTCTGAATCGCCGAGTACATTTGCGCAACCTTGTCTTCACGAATCAGGTTGCGAATCGCCGGTGTGCCGATCATGATTTCGTGCGCCGCGATCCGCCCGCCACCGATCTTCTTCATCAGCGTTTGCGATATTACCGCCTTTAGCGATTCCGACAGCATCGACCTCACCATGGCTTTTTCCGCAGCCGGGAATACGTCGACGATACGGTCGATGGTCTTTGCCGCCGAGCTGGTGTGCAGGGTGCCGAACACCAGGTGTCCGGTTTCGGCCGCCGACAACGCCAGGCGGATGGTTTCGAGATCGCGCATCTCGCCGACCAGGATGGTATCGGGATCTTCGCGCAGCGCCGAGCGCAGGGCCTCGTTGAAGCCGAGGGTATCGCGGTGCACCTCGCGCTGGTTGACCAGGCATTTCTTGCTTTCGTGGACGAACTCGATCGGATCCTCGACGGTCAGGATATGGCCGTACTCGGTGTCGTTCTTGTAGTCGACCATTCCCGCCAGCGTGGTCGATTTGCCCGAGCCGGTGGGACCGGTAACCAGCACGATACCGCGCGGATACTCGGAAATCTCCTGGAAGATCTTAGGCGCGTTCAGGTCCTCGAGGCTCAGAATCTTGGAAGGAATGGTTCGAAACACGCCGCCGGCGCCGCGGTTATGGTTAAAAGCGTTGACGCGGAAACGTGCGAGGCCCGGGATTTCGAAAGAAAAGTCGGTCTCGAGAAATTCCTCGTAATCCTTGCGTTGCTTGTCACTCATGATGTCATAAATCATGTCGTGAACTTGCTTGTGATCCATCTCCGGAACATTGATAC
>JAOTTY010000384.1 GCA_029864185.1 Gammaproteobacteria bacterium | reverse complement strand
CAGGCTACGATTTCACCGGTGTCGAGGATATCCCTTTGCGGATTCCATTCCCGGCCGGGTGCGAGCAGGCGATCTCTCGACGACGAGCTGTCGCCGGCCAGGTCCGCCTCGGCGCCTGCGCGCACGTCCCGAATTCGGTCCTGCCAGAGCTTCATGTTTTCTGGCGTCAGGTCGATCCAGCCGTAATAGCTGTCGGGGGACTTGATCATCGGCCCGCGCAGCAGGCTGACACCGTCCGCCATCAAAATGGGAATGCCGATGGACAGAATACGTCGGCGCAGCGCTGCGTCGTCGCGCACCCTGCGCTCCAGGATGCCTGCAATCGCCGCCGGCGTTTCTGCCAGAACGGCGTCGCTATGTTGCAGGGTAAGCCTGAGCAAATAGGCCTCGTAGAGCAGTTTGGAAAGCCTCGGCGGGCCCAGGATTTCGAAGGCGATGGCCTCGCCATGTTCCGCTTCCAGCTGGGCCAACCGGTTCAGCGCCGCCTGGCGCAGGTGGCCGCCGCGAAAGCTCGGTCCCGACGCGGACGCATCGAGGGCGGCGACCACGTCGCGACCGGTACTGGCGCCGACAAGTTCGCGCACCACGTGTTCCGCCACCTCTTCCGGCGTTACGATCTGCATCAGACCCGGGGCGGTGATCGCGGCGAATTCGGCGGCAGTGTAAAGGCCGTTTTCGCCCGTATCGATGTAGACGCCCTCGAGCTTTTCGCAGCAGTCCGATCCGAACTCGCCTTCGGGCACCAGGCTGGCTTCGTCTTTTATCGAAACTGCCGCCTCGGGCGGGCAATCGTAGAGGTCGATATCTCGGCCGCGCCTACGGATCGGTCCGTAACCGATCGCGCGCCAGCCGACCAGGGCCGCGGGTTTTATTTCCTTGACGATGGTCGGACCATCCGGGGTTCTTGCCATCAAAAAAGTCAGCAGGCTCTGGGCGCCGGCCAGCGCCGCCTTGGACAACAGGAGCCGTGACGGCTTTTCCTCGCCATGGGTGAAGGGGATGTTGAATCCCAGACCGCCGGTACCCGAAGTGCCAACCTTGACGTATCCCTCGGTCCCGGCCCGGCGCATCGACTCATAGAGAAGCTGCACGTGTCGCACCAGCTGGGGGATGTATAGCGAGGCGATCAGGCCCTCGGCCTGCGCGCGCCATCCGTCATCACCGGGGGAAGCGGCCAGCTCGGCGAGACGGGAGGCCGCATCATAAATGTTCTGGTAGCTGACCGCGGTTGCAGTATTCATGCAGTCGATCACCGCGTCCGCGCCGATACCGTCCAGCCCCGGGACGGCACCGGAAACGAGCTGGGTCAAAAAGGAAGACGCCCGGATATCCTCGTCGAGCGGATCCAGAATGTCACGAATCAGGCGCCTGCGCCTGTCCGGGTCGGCAAGCACCGCCACCCGCGCGTTCTCCCCGGCATCGCGCCATTCGGCGCGCAGGAAAACGTCTCCCCAGACCGGGATAATCCTGGTACCGCTGTCGGCAAAATCCGCCGCCAGCCGTGCGGCGGCGGCGCGCGCCTTGGCCTCCCGCCTGGCGGCGACCACAAGGCTCGCCGGAGAGTGCCTCATCAAACGACGGCAAACCGCGACGCCGACCATGCCGCCGCCGCCCAGCACAAGCAGGTTGCGTCCTTCGAGATTCACGCGGCTCCCCCCGCCGAGGCAGCGCTGGAGTAGAGACGGCGCAGTTCGTGTTTCAGCACCTTGTTGACCGCGCTTTTCGGCAATTCGTCGAGGAACACGTATCGGCGAGGAATCTTGTAACCACCGATGTGACCGCGACAGTGTTCGATCAATTCCTCGGCGGTCGGCGGTGCGCCGGCGGTTGGCACGATAGCAGCCAGCAAGGCCTCGCCATAGGCATCGTCCGGAATGCCGACGACCGCACATTCCCGGACCTTGGGATGTTTGTAGAGCACCGCTTCGACTTCCAGCGAATAGACCAGCTCGCCGCCGGTGATGATCAAGTCCCTCTTGCGGTCGAGCAGGTAAAGGTATCCATGCTCGTCCATGCATCCGATATCACCGGTGTAGAACCAGCCGTTACGGAAGGCCTCCGCCGTTGCCTCCGGTCGCTTCAAATAGCCCCTGGCGACATTCGGCGCGCGCACGGCAATTTCACCCGGCTCGTTCGCAGGCAATTCGCGGTCATTGCCATCGACGATCTTCATGTCCACGCCGGGGAGTTGACGGCCCACGCTTTGCAACAACCGGTGGTCGCCGCTCTCGAGTGCCTGACGATGATCGGCCATCTCCAGCATGGTTAGCAGCGGAGCGGTCTCGGTCAAGCCATAGGCCTGGATGAATTCCACCCCGGGGAAGCCTTGCAGCGCACGCAGAATCCATTCCATCGCCATCGGCGAAGAACCGTAAATCACCTGCCGCAGGCTGCTGAGGTCATAACGATCGAAATCCGGCTGCTGCAACATCATGATAATCATCGTCGGTGTCAGCACACAGCAGGTTACGCGGTGCTCCTCGATCGCCTGCAGGACTGCCTGGCCGGAAAATTCCGGCAGGTATAAATGTGCCGCGCCCGCCATTACCCACGGGGTGGCCAGCAAGTCGGCCGAATGGAACATGGGTGCCGCATGCAGAAAAAGATCGTCGTCGCGCGGGCGCGCCACGAAAGCGATTTGCAGCGCATTGAGCACGATGTTGGCGTGGGTGAGGCGAACCCCCTTGGCGCGGCCCGTGGTGCCGCCGGTGTAAACCAGCAAGGCATCATCCGTTTCCGCCGACTCGTGCACGGGGGCGGCCTGCGCCCCGTCGAGCAGCTGTTCGTACCGCGCTGGCTCGATCGTCAACATCCGCCCCGTCCACGGCGCCAGTTCCGCAGCTGTCATCAGCTTTGTGAATGACTTTTCCACGGCAACCAGCCGGCACTCGGCATTATCCAGGATATAGGCGATCTCCGGTGGCGCCAGACGGTAGTTGATCGGCACCGGCACCAGGCCCGCCCAGTAGCCTCCACGCATCAATTCGGCCTCGCGGAAGGCGTTATG
>JAOTTY010000383.1 GCA_029864185.1 Gammaproteobacteria bacterium | reverse complement strand
CCAGGCTGAACACCATCCGGCCCTGCCGGTAGTATCCCGGCACCGCAATCAGCGGCGTCGCCAGGGTCAGGGCCTGCGCCATCGGTTTGACCAGGTTCGGGTCCTGTATCCCCATTACCGAAATCAGACCTACCGAGGCCAGGATGCCGCCGGCCGCGCCAACCGTAGAAAACACCAGCCCCACCAGCATGCCCCACAGGAGCGGTAACCAGACCGGCAAGATTATCCCCGCAGTTTCAAAAGACATTGACCACCAGAAACCTGTTGATATCGGCGAACCCGGAGACAGTATACTTAATTTTCCTCGAGCCATTACCGCCCTTCGAGTCATTCCCACACAATCCGCCCGCGGCCCGGCGGGAATCTCACAACGCGCCGTCTTTTCAAGGTCCCCGCTTGCGCGGGGATGACTCCTTTTCGCCGGGGGTAGGTCCTAGCGCGGGAGTACTTGCCGCCAGTTAGAAACTCCTAATGGGATCGAAATCCTTAACGGGGTCACCTTAACGGGGTCAGGTCTTTAATTTTGAATTAGTGCCGGATCATAGGGTCAGGTCTTCGGTTTTGAAGTCCAGATAAAAAATCAAAGACCTGACCCCATGACGCGTGACTCATTGCCAAAAAGGGACGAAGAGATTATGTTTTATCCCCCCGCCCGCTTTTTCAATAATCGCCGAATCCATTAGCCGCAAGCGCCCGCCTGACCCAGACGTCGATCTCGTCGACAAGGTTTTCGAACAGCGATTCACGCGCCGGCGTCTCGTCGGGTGTCGTGCTCGCGTCGGCAGCATCGGGTTCTTCCGCAGAATCGAACGGACCGTCGAATTTCAAAACCGTGCAAGTCATGATCAGGCCTTCCAGAAAGGTTTGCTGATTTCTTCGAACCGCTGCGCCTCGGTGATGCCCGCATCGTCGAGCAGACGGATCGAAAGCCCGGCTAACCGGCGACGCTGCTCGCTGCGTCGATGCCAGCGGCGCAAGGTTGCCTCTACATTTGCGATCGATGTATCGATGGCGTCGGCGCTTGAAGCCTTGCCTGTCGGCAGGTCGATATCCTGGTAAGTTAACTGTTTCATCGTGCAACTCCTGAGTTGGTTTCAAAAAACGGTCTGTACTCCGGCCGGCCGGCCAGTTACGGGGCCGGCCGGCAACGGATAACAGCCCGTGACTTTATTTGCGTTTCACCTGGACATCGACGTTGACGCCGTGGGTCAGCGTGTTGAACACCGGTGAAAATTTCGCCAGCTCGCGGATGGCATCGATATCGCCGTCGGCCGCATCGACACGAAACTTCGCGCGGATGTCGGTGAAACCTTTCGGCGTTTTCGGGTTCAGCCCGAGAAAGCCGTTCAGGTCGATATCGCCCTCGAGTTCGCTATCCATCGCCCCGATACGGATCCCGCGAACGGCCGCGTGGGCGACCATCGCGGTCGTCAGGCACGAGGCCAGCGCGTGCAACAGGTGCTCCACCGGGTTGGCGCCTTCGTCGTTGCCCGCGAGAATCGGCGGCTCGTCGGCGATCATCGTGAACGCCTGGCGATGCGCGATTTCCTGCGCGGCGCCGTAGAATCCGGTCACCCGGCTTTCGTTGCGCGCGCCGTCGACCCAGGCATTGCTGACGCGAAAATGGCTCGCACCCAGTTCCGGTTCGGCCTGGATCGCGCCGACGGTACCACCGAGCACTTCGAGGTCGACGCCGTTGATGACGTTGGCTGCCTCGGTTCGAGGGCTTTGTTGTTGCGTGTTGCTTTGAGTCATGTTGTTGCTCCTGTCTAGGTTAATCGGGTACCCCGCAATCGATTATCGCTTCGGGGTGGATACATGATCAGGGATTGACAGGCAGCGGATAAGATGCATTAATTACTAAAACACGCTGTTTGTGCCATTAAATTTCGATTCTTATGGATAAAAAGGCTAATAAACTCGTAGAAGTGCTGATCCTCGCGCTACCGGAGACCGCCGGCTCGGCCCTCTACGGTATGGTCGACGTGCTCTCGGCCACCGGCAACCTGTGGCAGACGCTGGTGCGCAGCGGGGACGAAAGCAGGCGCTTTCGGGTGCGTATCCTGTCTCCGCTGGAACAGCCGTTTACCTGCGGCAACGGCATCCCGGTTAACCCGCAGGTATCGATCGCCGATGATCCATCCGCCGAAATCGTGATCCTGCCCGAGATCTGGCTGGGGCCGGACGAATCGCTGCATGGTCGTTACCCGGCGTTGATCGATTGGCTGCGACGCCAGTACGCGCAGGGCGCGGAACTGTACTCGGCCTGTTCGGGATCGATCCTGCTGGCCGAAACCGACCTGCTCGACGGCCGCCCCGCCACCTCGCACTGGGGCTACAAGGACCTGTTTCGACGGCATTACCCGAAGGTCAGGTTTGACCCCGCGTCGAACCTGGTGTACGCGGACGAGAGCGGCCGCATCGTGACCGCGGGCGGCACCACCTCGTGGCACGATCTCGCGCTGCACATCATCGCGCGCCACGCGAGCCCGGGGGACGCGCTGCACATCGCCAAGGTGTATCTGCTCAAGTGGCACCCTGAAGGACAGCTACCATACACCGGCCTGGTGCGGCGTGCGCCGCATGCCGATTCGATCGCAAAGCGCTGCGAAACCTGGCTGAGCGGGCACTTCAGCGAAATCGACGCCATCCGCCAACTACTCGAGGAGATCGAAGTGCCCGAGCGATCGCTCAAGCGACGTTTCAAGGCGGCCACCGGTAGCACGTTGATCCAGTACTTGCAGAACCTGCGCATCGAGGAGGCCAAGCGCCTGCTCGAACAGGGGGAATTACCGATCGACGCGGTCAGCGAAGCGGTCGGTTATCTCGATATCTCTTTCTTCCGGCGTTTGTTCAAGCGCCTGACCGGTTTAACCCCGGGTCAGTACCGTCGCATGTTTCAACCCATGCGACTCGCAAACGCCTGATCGCGCCAGGGGCCTGTCGAAGCGCACGCTGCCGTCGGTTCAACGGCTACGCTATCCTGGGGTCATAGGGTCAGGTCTTGGTCA
>JAOTTY010000122.1 GCA_029864185.1 Gammaproteobacteria bacterium | reverse complement strand
CGATGAAATCCGTGAAACCTTCTCGGTAACCCATGATTTTTTCGGCGGCGGCGACATACTTGCAATCCGTGTCGTCGGCGACAGCATGTCAGGAGACGCGATCGCTGACGGCGATATCGCGATGATCAAGCGCCAGCAGGAAGCCAGCAAGGGGGATATCCTGGCGCTGCGCATCGAGGATGAAATCACGCTCAAGCGACTCGAACTGCATGACGACAAGGCGCATTTGCTGCCGTCGAATCCCGAATACACGAAGCGCATCGTGCCAGCCCGCCAGGTCGAAATCCTCGGCAAGCTGGTCGGCATCATCCGCAAGGTTTAAACCAGGCATCCTCCATGGCCTCACTCCCTGCGCAATTCACCGACACCGGGTTACAGCAACAGCTGAGATCCGCGCGCTCGCTCAAGAATCAGTTGCAGCAGCAGGCACAGGTGCTGCATTCGGGTATCGACGCGCTGGATGAATGCTTCGCGCAGGTCAAGCCCGGTGACCTGGTCGAGTGGGGGATCCCGCCCGGCATGAATGGCCGCCTGATACCGCTGCAGCTGCTGAAACACCAGATTCCACCGAGCGTCTGGATATATCACCATCACGGACTCGGGGTCTTCGCGGCGAGCTGGATCGGTCACGGTGTAGACTTGCAACGGCTGTTTTTCCTGTGCTCGGAAAACCCGGTCAGCGAGCTGCGTCCGCTGTTTCTCGAGGATACCTTCAAACGCATCATCATCGATTCGCCGCGCCGCTTCAGCGATGGCGACATGGCCTTCGTCGCGCAACAGGCGCGCAAACAGCAGCAAATCGTGTTCCTGATCCGGCACTACTTCCTGTCGCAAAAACGCGGTAACCCGCACGCATGCCTGCGCGTCAACACCTGGCAGAGCGGAAAGCGCGCGTTTTCTCTGCGCGTCATCAAGGGATCCAAGACCGGTCAGCTTGCGGTGCCCTACCGCGAAGTTGCAGAAGACCATGAACGCTACAACTAAGATTATCGATCTCGCCGAGTTACGCGGCCGGGATGAATTTCCGGCCTATGCCGCGATTTACAGCCATACGCCGGCCGACCCCGGCATACTGTCACCGAGCGCGATGCGCTGGAGCGACCGGGTCGTGCTGGCGCGGCTCGAGGACTGCAGGCAGTTCTGGCTCAACCAGAAAAAAAAACTGCGCTGTAAGCTGAGCGATTTGTTCGATCCAGTGCTCGGTTATCATTTCGGGGATGATTATCTCGCCGTGTTCGGTAATCATCCCTGGCAATGCCTGTGGTACCTCGAGTATCGGCAGTGTCACGATGCGCGCGGACTTTTCCTGCTCGGGAGCCGGCTCGATCGTAATATTTTCAGAACCCTGGACTGGGGGTGCTGGTTTGCTGCGCAGGATACCCTCGCCGCTCATTTAAGCCATATCAACGCGCCTGGTTTCAGGGCGGAAAACTTTCTCTCGCGTAGGGCCCAGCTGCAGCGTTTTATCGATCGTATCGGGGTGGCGACGCCAGCCGCGATGAAAGCCGCCGATGCCAATGCGCTGACGCGGCGATTCGGTAAGTGGCTCGGGCAAATCTGGCAATGGAGCTTTACCGATTCGAGCGCGCTGCAATCCTTCCCGTGGATCAGGCACGAGCCGCAGCAGGCGGCTGGGGTTACGCGCGATCTCGAGTACCCGGTCAACCAGTGGTCCTACATCGAGGTTTTGTTACGCGAGGACCTGACCCGGTTATGCGAGCAGTTCCGTCGTGACGATTGTGAACACGTCAACCGCATGGTCTGGGAAATCACGCTTTTCAACGACCAGAAAATCTCGGTCGAACTGTCGTTCAGGCATCCTTATTCGCTGCACCGGGACCAGCCGGCATTCGATACCGCGCTATACCAGGCGCGTTACCTCTACGATGACCTGATGCGACAGTTGCGCGCGCGGGAATTCGACCTGGACCTGCCCGAGAGCATGCCATTCGCTGCGTGGCGTATCGAAATCCGTGAGCGGATCCTGCTGTCCCCGCAGCTGTGGGATTTATTTGCCAGCCACGATGACCAGGTCGATTATCGGCAAATCATGTCGCTGCAGAACAAGCTGCCGGTGGCCCTCGAGTGCTTTCAGGCCGATCCGGGTTTTTACCCCGAGCAATCGTTTCTGGCGGTCCCGGTCGGCAACGCAACGCCGCAGTCGTTCGATCATTATTCATGGTCATCGAGCGCCGTCAACAAACCGCTGTTCTATTATAACGAGCCTGTGCCCATCGAGCCGCCCGCCGGCGCGGCCAGGATTTTCCTGGAGCGCAATTCGAACCAATGGTGGATCAGCGGCGACCTGCTGCAGACGGTTCGCGATTACTTCATCTTCTGTGATCAGCGCGGCAGGTCCAGCTGGGTATACCGGGATGCGAACGGCAACTGGTTCAAGCAGGGTGAATACTGTTAAGCATGGAAGCGCGATGTTCGATCAGTTCAACGAATGGCTCTGCAAGACCAACTTCAGCTTTCTGCAAGGCGCATCGCACCCGCGTGATTTAATCGCGCGCGCCAACGCGCTCGGATACCGCTCGCTGTGTATCAACGATTTCGACGGCGCCTATGGTCTCGCGCGCTGTTTCCGGGAACTCGATTACCTGAAGCGCCAGCAGCTGCACGAGGGTCTGAAGCTCAACTATGGCGCCGAAATACATTTTCAGCGAGATCACGACCTGCCGGTGCTATTGCAGGATACGCTGGTGCTGGTGGCGCAGAATCAAGACGGTTATACCAATCTCAATCGCCTGTTGAGCTACGCCCATCGCGACGGCAAGGATTACGCCAACCTGCCTTTCGATGAACTGCTGCAGGCCGATGTCGACGGGCTGTTCGCGATTCAGCCGATGCGCGGCCGTATCCGCAGCCGGCATCCCGACACCCGCTATGCCGAACTCAGAACACTGTTCGACGGGCGGTTTTATCTCGCCATCAGCCGTCACCTGCATCCCGGCGAGGATCGCTGGATCAAATCCACGCTCGACATCGCGAAAGCTCAGGGGCTCGAGTTTATCCTGAGCCAGGATGTGTTTTTTCACGATCGTCAGCAGAAATGCATCAGCGACCTGCTGCAGGCGATACGCAACAACCGGTTATTCGACGACTGCCACGAATTTTATTTTCCCAACGCCGAACGCTGCCTACATCATGGCCATGAACTGCAGCGGCTGTTTGCAGCGATCCCGGATTATCGCCGCGCCATCGGCCTGTCGCAGGCGCTGGACGAGTCCTGCCGTTTCGACCTGGACCAGCTGGGCTATCACTACCCGCACGAGATGATACCAGCAGGACATAACGCGCAATCCTACCTGCAGATGCTGGTCGCTGAGGGCGTGCAGGCGAGGTTCGAACATAATCCGCCCGACAAGATCCTGAGGCAGCTCGAACACGAACTCGAATTGATCGATAAGCTGGACTTCGCCGATTATTTCCTGACCGTCTGGGATATCGTCAGCTGGGCCAGGCAGCAGCAGATCCTGTGCCAGGGGCGTGGTTCCGCGGCGAATTCCAGCGTCTGCTTCGTGCTCGGTATCACGTCGGTGAACCCGAACCAGTTCGACCTGCTGTTCGAACGTTTTGTCAGCATGGAACGCGGCGACCCGCCCGATATCGATGTCGATTTTGAGCACGAGCGGCGCGAAGAGGTGATCCAGTACATATACCGGCGCTATGGTCGGGATCGCGCCGCGATGGTTGCCAACGTCATTACCTTCAGGGGCAAGGGCGCGCTGCGTGCGGTCGGCAAGGCGCTCGGGGCCGACGCTCGCCTGCTGCAGCAAATGTCGAAAGTCGCGTCGAGTCGCTATTTCCGCGGCAGCGGGACCGGGAACATCGTCATGGCGCTGCAGAACGATTATGAAAAAGACAATCCCGATGCGCACAGGATCAACTGGCGTCTGTGGATGCAGCTCAGCGAGAAACTGCATGGTTTCCCGCGGCATCTCGGTATTCATTCCGGGGGTTTCATGCTCGCCGATAAACCGCTCGACTGCCTGTTGCCACAGGAGCCGGCGACGATGCAGGGGCGCAGCGTCATCCAGTGGTGCAAGGAGGATATCGAGGCGCTGGGTTTTTTCAAAATCGACGTGCTCAGCCTCGGCATGCTGTCCGCGCTGCGCAAGTGCTTCGATTACGTCGAGTATTACCATGACCGGAGACTGCGGCTGGATTCGATACCCGACGATGACCAGCCGACCTACGCGATGATCCAGCGGGCTGAAACGGTCGGCACCTTCCAGATCGAATCACGCGCGCAGATGTCGATGCTGCCGCGGTTGAAGCCGGCCTGCTTTTACGACCTCGTCATCGAAGTGGCAATCATCCGGCCCGGCCCTATCCAGGGCAAGGTTATCCATCCCTTTCTTGCGCGGCGCGAGGGACTGGAGCCGGTCACCTACCCGGATGAACGTTTACGCCCAATACTGGAGCGCACCCTCGGGATTGCAATCTTCCAGGAACAGGCGATGCGTATTGCGATCGCGGTCGGTAATTTCAGCGCGGGCGAGGCCAACGAATTACGCAAGAAGATCGGCTCATGGGGAGTCAAGGATTTCAACCGCGACCTGAATCCTCTGCTGGTCAAGCTAGAGCAGGGTATGCGCGACAACGGAGTCAAGCCCGAGTTCGCGGAACAGATTCTCGGGCAGATGAAGGGTTTCGCCGAGTACGGCTTTCCCGAATCCCACGCGGTTTCCTTTGCGCTGATCGCCTATGCTTCCTGCTACCTTAAATGTCACTACCCGGCGGCGTTTTATATTTCGGTTTTGAATTCACAACCGATGGGATTCTATTCGCCGCACGCGTTGCTGCAATCGGCAAAACGGGAGGGTATCAGGTTGTTGCCGATATCATTGAATCGTTCCGAGTGGGATCATCTGCTGGAGCGTGAATCGCCCCGCGCCGAATTTGCAATAAGGCTCGGTTTCCGCTTGATCAATGGGCTCGCCGAATCCAGCGTCGGCAGGATTGTGGCGAAGCGGAAGTTGTCACAGGGCTGGCAGAGTTTCGATGATTTCGCCCGCGATTGCGAACTGGCGCGCGATGAAATTACCGCGCTGGCGGCGTCGAATCTGTTCGAGGATTTCGGGGATTCCCGTTCGGATGCGCTGTGGAAAGCCGAAGCCGCGCCGCTCAAGCCGCTGCTGGACGATATCGATGACGGCATCGACTGGGGGTCCGAGCGGGCGATGGAATCGATCCGGAAAGATTTCAGGGCGTTCAGGACGAGTCTCGGACCGCACCCGGCCGAGGTTATAAGGCGTGAACAATGGCCGTATGCGGTAGCAGCGGAAAAATTTACCCGCTCCGATCGATTGATCCAATTGCCTGCGGATTGCGATGTATTCGTTTTCGGCATGGTGCTGGTGAAACAGTCCCCTGGGTCCGCTAAAGGTATGGTATTCGTAACGCTCGAAGACGAGGCAGGGTTTATCAACCTCGCGTTTACCCCGCAGGTCTATACGCGTTTTTATCGCCAGGTCGATCAACAGCCCTTTCTCTGTGCGGTCGGTAAACTGCAACGGGTAAACGAGTCACACTCGGTACTGATCAAGCGCGTATTCGATGCCAGGCCCGGCGCCGGCCTGCTGGCCCTGCGTCGCGAGGAACAGGCAGCGACCCCGGAAGCGGCGGTTCAACTAATCAAGCCGCGCGCCTTTCACTAGGGCGTTCAGACGATTCGAATAATATCCAGCATGATTTCACCGATTCGCCAGATGGTTGCAAACACCGGCACCCCGGCAAAATTCAGCGCGATCAGCGCCAACAATACATATACTCCGTACTGCCGGTTCAGCCTCATGAAATTGAGTGCGACGTTTCTCGGTAACACGTAGGGCAGGATATAGCTGCCATCCAGCGGTCCGATCGGCAGCAGGTTGAACAACATCAGCAGCATGTTGATCAATGCCAGGTAAGTAAAGAAAAAATACGCGACCTCGGTCTGGAACAGGGGGATACCCATCTTCAGCCCGATACCATAGAGATTGATCGTAACGATCGCGAGTAGCAGGTTCATCCCCGGACCGGCGGCAGCCACCAGCAATGTGCCCCAGCGTGTATTAAAGTTGCGCGGGTCGGTCGGCACCGGCTTGGCATACCCGATACCGATCAGCAGGACCATCAACAGTCCCAGCGGATCGATATGGGGAACCGGATTGAGCGTCATGCGGCCGGCGCGTTTTGCGGTGTCGTCACCGATCAGCGACGCAACCTTGCCGTGACCGTATTCGTGAAAGGTAAGCGAAAAAATCAGCGCAAAAGCGATCAGAACAAACAGCACGTACTGCTGTTGAAGAAGCAACTGTACCATTGAATTTCAGACCTGGGCTATCCTCCTTCTGGGGTTTTTCCAACCAACCCCCCGGAAGCGTCGTCATCCTCTTCTTCCTCGGGTTCTTCGACCAGGCTTAAGCCTCCAAACGAGTCGTCGGAAGCCCTGGCCGCACCGGCTCCCTTTTGTGCAAGCTCGATTCGCAAGCGCAGGTTGTTTTCTGCATCGGCATTCTTGAGTGCTTCCTCGAGGCTGATTTTGCCGTCAATATACAGGTGATACAGTGCGGAGTCGAAGGTTCTCATTCCCATTGCTTCCGATTTCTGCATCACCTCCTTGATCTCGCTAACAGCGCCCTGTTTTATCAGGTCCGCCACCCTTCCTGAATTCAGCAATATCTCGATCGCGGCGCAACGTTTTCCGTCGACGGTCGGTATCAAGCGTTGCGAGACGAAAGCCTGCAGGTTGGTAGACAAATCGCTGAGCAGCTGGTTGCGGCGCTCTTCCGGAAAAAAGTTGATAATACGATCCAGCGCCTGGTTAGCATTATTGGCATGTAGCGTGGAGATCGCAAGATGCCCGGTTTCGGCGAAGGCAAGGGCATGTTCCATGGTTTCGCGGTCCCTGATTTCCCCGATCAGGATCACGTCGGGCGCCTGGCGCAGCGTATTCTTGAGAGCATCCTCGAACGAGTCGGTATCCATGCCTACCTCCCGCTGGTTGATAATGCAGCCCTTGTGCGGGTGTATGTACTCGACCGGATCCTCGATCGTAATGATATGTCCCTTCGAGTTGGTGTTGCGGTAATCGATCAGCGCCGCAAGCGATGTCGATTTACCCGAACCGGTGCCGCCGACGAACAGGATCAGGCCGCGTTTCGCCATGATGACCTTGGACAGGATATCGGGTAAACCGAGATCATCCTTGTTGGGTATGTCGGTGACGATATTACGAATCACCATGGATACCTCGTTACGCTGTTTGAAGATATTGACCCGGAAACGTCCGATTTCGGATAGCGAAATTGCCAGGTTCATCTCGGGCTTCTCCCTGAACTCCGCTTTTTGCTTGTCGTTCATGATTTCCTGGGCCAGCGAATCAACCCAGCCGGGTCGGGCCGGTTCCTTGCCGAGCGGCTTGAGGACACCGTTGAACTTGGCGCTCGGCGGAGCGCCGGTCGAAAAGTAGAGGTCGGATCCCTCTTTTTCGGCGAGAATCTTCAGATAGGGCGTGACTTTCATATGGAATCCTTTGCTAGACCGGGTGTTTCCCTCGTAGGAGTATAGTCAGGTGATTTCACCTCGTTGCGTAAAAGTCGTGGTGCGAATTTACAGTTAAGTAAAAAATGAACAAGATTACATAAGCCTTTGAAAATTATGAAAATACGCTATACTTACCTGCGGTCTGACCAATTTTGGCAGAATTGAATGAAATCAACTGCAGGAGCAATGCATGTTAGCCGGAGTCTCTCGCAACCCGGGAATCGATAAAAAATAGTCTATAGATTGACAGAATCAATAAAGACCATAATTACGGGACTGCATTTCGGGATTTGGAATATTTGAGTCAGGGTTTCTTAATTGGCTGTAGACAAAGGTAATTAAAGAGTGTCGGATGACCTGATCAACAGGTATCAAAAATCGTTTCGACTTCAGTTCCACAACGCAGAAACCGAAAGCAGATTCCGGGATATGCAGGAGCGAGGCGGTCGCAACTCCAGCGTGCTTGCATTCGGCGCGCTCATGCTGCTTTGCCTGGTTTACGCTTATCTCGAAATGCGCGCCTTCGGTCACGACGTCCCGATACCGATGTATGGTTATTTTCTGGCGGCATTGCTGGCTTTTGCAAACCTGCTGCTGAGCTGGTTTTCATCGCAATTGCATTATCTGGGAATGCGCCTGGTTGGCAATGGCTTGCTGGCCATGGGCACCGTGGTCGGCGCCGTATTCCTGCAGAAATACAGCGCCTACCATGCGATCGAATTCGTGCTGCTTGCTATCTGGTTCGGCAGTCTGGTTCAGGTGCGGCTGTTAATCACCTTCGCTATCAACGCGGTGTTGGCGATTGCCTTCATCGGGGCCATGTACGCGAAGGATGTTTCGGATTTCTGGATACCGCTGGTTACGATCCTGCTGGCCTCCGCGGTGCTGCTTGGCACCTACATCGCTTACCTGACCGAGCGCGGCCGACGCAGGCTGTTCCTGCAAACCGAAATTAACAGGAGCATGACCAACCGGCAGGAACTCTGGGCTTTCACGCTGATCGATCTGGACATGGCCCTGAGCGGGATCCTCAATTTCAAGGAACTGATTGGGCTGTTGAAAAAGCATCTCGAGCCGGTTATCGAATTCGATTCCTACGTACTGACCTCGCTCGAGGGGCAGGGGCCGAAGCCTGTTGCCGACAAGGTTGAAGGCGCGCTTTTCGAGAATGACGACAAGACCATATGGTCAGAGGAACTGCTCGGCAAGCTGACGCAGACGCGCCAGGCCACGGTCAGCGCGGAGCATGAAACGGTCAGGGGATTTCTCGGCATGAAAAAACAGCGTTTCATTTCCTACCGGCTCGACGTGCCTATTTTTAACGATGCCAGGCTGATGGGGATTATCAGCCTGCGGCGCGAGTCACAGCCCTTCGACGATCTCGACATGATCGCCAGCGTCAGCATCGCCGCGCAAGCGATGCTAATCTTCAAGCGCTCGACACGTAGTTCGGCGAAGGCCGTCGAGCGGACGATTCCCGAACCCGTGATCCGGCCGAAAAAGGCGGAAGATTCCACGACCACCACGATATCGTCGTCGGAAAGCAGGGACATGGAGGTAACCGATCACGGCTTTACCCAGTCCGATCAAACCCTGGTGCCGAAAGACGTTATCACCAAGTTCAAGAAAGAAGAGGAAACGGTAAAGAAAACCATCACCCTGATGAGTCGCGAAAACGCCGACAAGATAGCGGTGGATCGCTACCGCACAGCCGCGGTCGAAGGCGAGCCCCTGTCGATTCTGATTATCGAGGTCGATGGCCTGTCGAAGCTGCGCGAACAGGATGGTGACCAGGTGGCTTACAAGGTCTTCGCGGCAATCGTCAAGTACATCTTTTCCAAGGTCGACAAGGACAAGGATATCCTCGGGCGCTACGGTCAAAACGGTCTCAGCGTGCTGATGCCCAAGGTCGACATGAACGCTGCCGAGAGGTTCGCCGAGATGATCCGTCAGTTTGTCGCGAACGCCCGCTATAAAACGGCCTACGGCGAAAAAAGCGCCACCCTGAGTATCGGCGTCGCGGCTATTACCGACGATACGGGTGATTACGGCTCCATGGTCAAACGCGCGGATATGGCATTATTCGTCGCCAAGAAGAATGGTCGCAACTGCGTCAAAGTTCGGCTCTGACCATTATTTGCTGCCACCTCTAGTTTTCTGCAATGGTCGATAATCAGCACTGGCTGGACCGCTGGAGGGAAAACCGGATCGGTTTCCACGAGGCCGCGGTCAACCGGCATCTGCAAACCTACATGGCTCGTTTCGCATTGCCTCACGGCGCCTGCGTGTTTGTACCGCTTTGCGGCAAGGCGCACGATATCGCCTGGATCGCCGCGCAAGGATTCGATGTCATCGGCATCGAACTGTCGCAGCTTGCCATCGAGGCCTTCTTCGACGAAAACAATCTCGATTTCGAAAGATTCGAAACGGATCGGTTCGGCGTCTACAAGTCAGGCAATATCAGCCTGCTTCAGGGTGATTTTTTCGACCTGTCGAACGATGATCTCGGCGCCTGTAGCCTGGTTTACGACCGCGCCGCGCTGATCGCGATGGAGCGCCCCGATCGACCCCGCTACTACGATCACATGCTGTCGATAATCCCCGCGGTCAGCAACATGCTGCTGGTTACTCTCGACTACGACCAGGCAGAAATGACGGGTCCTCCGTTCGCGGTGCCACCCGAAGAAGTTCGGCGCTATTATGGCGACAGTTTTTCGATCAGCCTGCTCGAGTCCAGCGACATAGTCGACAAGGCGCCCCGCTGGCGCAAGGTGGGATTAACCGCCTTGCGCGAATCGGTTTTTCGCCTCGACAGGTGACAGGTGAGATTCCAGGGTAATCTCCACAAGATGCATGCCGAGGCTACCAGCCCGGTGTCCTACCGTCTCGACCTCGGTGGGCGCCAGCTCGTGCTGAACGACTGGCTAGGCAAATTCATCCGTATCGAATACCTGCGGCAGATCGAGTGTATTCACTGCGGCCGCGCGACCAGCAAGAGCTTCAGCCAGGGATACTGCTACCCCTGTTTTCGCAGTCTTGCGCAGTGCGATTTATGTATCGTTTCGCCGCAAAAATGCCATTTTCATCTCGGCACCTGCCGCGAACCGGAATGGGCGCTGAATCACTGCATGCGACCGCATATTGTCTACCTCTCCAACACTTCCGGCGTCAAGGTGGGCATAACCCGGGAAACACAGTTACCTGGTCGCTGGATCGACCAGGGCGCGGTGCAGGCAATACCGGTACTCAGGGTCTCGAAGCGTTACCATGCCGGTATGATCGAGCAGGCTTTCGGCCGGCATGTCAGCGACCGGACCAACTGGCGTAACATGCTCAAGAATGAAGTCGAGGAGATAGACCTGTACGCGGTCTTTCGTTCGCTGTGGCCGCAGGTCAGGGCTGGCCTCGATGCCGAGCTGATCGCCGACGCGGAGGAAATAGCCGAGGCTGGCGCGGAGCTCAGACTCGATTACCCCGCGATCGAATATCCCGTCAAGATAAGCAGTTTCAATCTAGAAAAGAATCCCCTGGTAGAAGGCAGGCTCGACGCGATCAAGGGGCAATACCTGTTACTCGACAGCGGCGTGATCAATATCCGCAAGTACGGCGGCTACCTGGTTTCGATGGAGTGCAATATTCAGGCTAGTGGACGATGATCGACGGATTCTTGTTAAAGTAAAATTCCATCACCTTGCGCACGTGCTGAGGGTAATCTAGCGCATCCATTTCCTTCATACCCTCGGCGAAAAATCCAGGCGCCTCGCGTGGCAGGTAAATGAGAAACTCGTCGAAGGCCTGTTTCATGGTTTCCAGGTCGTGGGTGCGGGTAGCGACGATGCCGCGGTTGATGTGGAGCAGTCGCCAGGGGCGGAAATCCTCGCCCTCGTCCTGGTCTTTTTTCAGCTCCGCCGAGCAGTGATCGACGATGTCGGCAATAAGGTCGGATAGCGCCAGCAGGGCCTCCTTTTCCTGCATCAGGTTGGCTAGCTGGGCGATCGCATTGACGACCGGCTCCAGGTAGTTGATGGTGCCGTTATAACCGATGGTCCAGCGGGCGAACACCAGCGATATCTGTTCTATTTCCTTACGCCTGTGCGGCAAATCAAGCCGTTCCATCAGGTCGACCAGTTTCAACAACAATACGAAACCGTAATCGCTGATCTCGGTCGCCTCGGCCGCGTCGATAATGCGGTCCTCGCTGGCGCGCAGGTTGACGCTTGCGACGACGTTGAAAAATTCCTCGAACTTGGCCAGCAGGTTGTTCAACCCGCGGCGATAGTCGTCGTCAAGATACTCGTCGAGTTGCCTGGGCAGATTCAGCAGGTAGTCCCGGGCATCCTTGAGCGTTACCATCGCATCCATAGTGTGTCGTCTCGGGGCTCGGATTTAAAGCGATCGGGAAATCGCGTTAACCAGCCCCGGCCCCTGATATATCAATCCAGTGTACAGCTGGATGAGCCGTGCACCAAGTTCGAATCTCATCTTTGCCTCCTCGGCCGAATCGATACCACCAACCGAGATGATCGGGATATCGTCGCCCAGTTCCGCG
>JAOTTY010000121.1 GCA_029864185.1 Gammaproteobacteria bacterium | reverse complement strand
CGTGAGCCGCCTTGAATTCGCGTAATCGCCTGATCTGGCTCTGTTTTTCCTCCTCGGTGGAGCGTGCCAGTTCGATTTCGTAAGCCTCGTTGCCGTTCGGGTTGAGGAAGGTATTCACGCCGATGATCGGCAGGGATCCATCGTGCTTGCGATGCTCGTAAAGCATCGACTCGTCCTGGATGCGGCCACGCTGGTAACCGGTTTCCATCGCGCCGAGCACGCCGCCGCGCTCGGAGATGCGCTCGAACTCCTGCAGCACGGCCTCCTCGACCAGGTCGGTAAGCTGTTCGATGATGAAGGAACCCTGGTTCGGATTCTGGTTTCTGGCGAGGCCCCATTCGTTGTTGATGATCAGCTGAATTGCCAGCGCGCGCCGCACCGAGTCCCCGGTCGGGGTCGTAATCGCCTCGTCGAAGGCGTTGGTGTGCAGGCTGTTGCAGTTGTCGTAAATCGCGATCAGCGCCTGCAGCGTGGTGCGGATATCGTTGAAGTCCATCTCCTGCGCGTGCAGCGAGCGGCCCGAGGTCTGAATATGGTACTTGAGTTTCTGGCTGCGTTCGTTGGCGCCGTATCTGTCTTTCATCGCGACTGCCCAGATGCGGCGCGCGACGCGTCCCATGACCGTGTATTCCGGATCCATGCCGTTGGAGAAGAAGAACGACAGGTTGGGCGCGAAGTCGTCGATGCGCATGCCGCGCGCGAGGTATGCCTCGACGAAGGTGAAGCCATTCGCGAGCGTGAACGCGAGCTGCGAGATCGGGTTCGCGCCGGCCTCGGCGATGTGGTAGCCGGAAATCGATACCGAGTAGAAATTACGGATACGGTGATCGATAAAATACTGCTGGATATCGCCCATCATCTTGAGCGCGAACTCGGTCGAAAAGATGCAGGTGTTTTGCCCCTGGTCTTCTTTCAGAATGTCGGCCTGTACCGTGCCGCGGATGTTCTCCAGCGCCCAGGCGCGGATGCTGTCGATTTCGTCGCCGGCAGGCCGGCGCTGGTTCTCGGCCTCGAATTTATCAATCTGTTGATCGATCGCGGCATTCAGGTACATCGCCAGGATGATCGGCGCCGGGCCGTTGATCGTCATCGATACCGACGTCGACGGGCTGCACAGGTCGAAGCCGTCATAAAGCGCCTTCATGTCCTCGAGGGTCGCTATCGATACGCCCGAGTTTCCGACCTTGCCGTATATGTCGGGACGCTCGTCCGGATCGCAGCCGTACAGCGTCACCGAATCGAACGCGGTCGACAGGCGCTTGGCCTCGGAATGCTCCGACAGCTGCCTGAAGCGGCGGTTAGTGCGAAACGCGTCGCCCTCGCCGGCGAACATGCGCGTCGGGTCTTCGCCCTCGCGCTTGAACGGAAACACGCCAGCGGTAAACGGGAAACTGCCGGGCAGATTTTCCAGCAGCAGCCATTTCAGCAATTCGCCGTGATCCTCGTAGGCCGGCAGCGCAACCTTCGGCAGGATCGAACCGGACAGCGTTTCGTACTTGAGCCCGGTACGAATCTCGCGTTCGCGAACCTGGACCACGAACTCGTCACCGGCGTAGCGCTGGCGCGTTTCGGGCCAGTGCTCGAGCAGCTTGCGCGAACGCTCGTCTAGCGCCGCCTCGCGCGTCGCGATCAGCGCGTCCAGATCGTCGGCGATCGTGTCGGGATGCTCGGTGGTCAGCATGCGATGTGACTCGATCAGCTGCTGGCGCTCGCGCGCGATGCCGACCTGCCGTCGCGCGTGGCTGTGGTAGGCGCGCAGGGCAGCGGCGATTTCGGCGAGATAACGCACCCGCTCGGAAGGCACGATGACGGTGGCCGAGGTCGATTTGCGAGTTGCGACACGAGGCAGACGCGATTTGCCGGCCGGCAGCCCGAGCTCGACCAGCCTGGCGAGGATTTCCTGGTAGAGCGAGGTGGTGCCGTCGTCGTTGAAGCGCGACGCGATGCTGCCGAAAACGGGCATCTCCTCGATGCGCTGCGCAAATGCCTCGCGATTGCGCTGCACCTGCTTGCAGACGTCGCGGTAGGCGTCGTCGGCGCCCTTGCGGTCGAACTTGTTGATCGCGACGATGTCCGCGAAATCGAGCATGTCGATTTTTTCGAGCTGGCTTTGCGCGCCGAATTCCGGTGTCATGACATACAGCGACACATCGACCAGCGGCACGATTGCGGCATCACCCTGGCCGATGCCCGGGGTTTCGACGATCACGAAATCGAAGTGGCAAAGCTTACAGGCCGCGACCACGTCGGCGATGACTTCGGGGATTTCGCCGATCGAATCACGGGTTGCAATCGAACGCATATAGATATTGGGATGGTCGATAGCGTTCATGCGGATGCGATCGCCGAGCAGAGAGCCGCCGGATTTTCGCCGCGTCGGATCGACCGCGATGATCGCTATCCTGAGCCTGTCGCCGTGATCGAGGCGAAAGCGGCGCACGATTTCATCGGTTAACGACGACTTGCCGGAGCCGCCGGTACCGGTGATGCCGAGCACGGGAACCTGGCGTTCCGCGGCACCGCTGCGAATTTGCGCCACCAGTTGCTGCGGCAGGCTGTCGTTTTCGAGCGCGGTGATCAGGCTCGCCAGCGCGACCGTATCATGCTGTTGCAGCGGTTCCAGCGAGGTCGGCGCCTGTAGTCCCGGATCATACTGGCAGCGATCGAGCATATCCGTGATCATGCCCTGCAGCCCGAGTTTCTGGCCGTCTTCGGGAGAGTAGATGCGCGTCACGCCGTAGGCTTCCAGTTCGCGTATCTCGACGGGCACGATGACACCACCGCCACCGGCAAAGATACGGATATCCGGCCGGCCCCTGTCCCTGAGCATGTCGACCATATACTTGAGGTACTCGACGTGCCCACCCTGGTAGGAGCTCAGCGCGATTCCGTGCACGTCCTCCTGGATGGCCGCGTCGACGATTTCGGACACCGAGCGGTTGTGCCCGAGGTGGATGACCTCGACGCCGGAAGACTGCAGGATGCGCCGCATGATGTTAATCGCCGCGTCGTGACCGTCGAACAGACTGGCCGCGGTGACAAAGCGGATTTTACGCCGGTCGGTAGAGGTAGACGGGACAGGGATAACCTTTTCCTGGGCGGAACTCATGGCGGAAGCCTCAACGGGATAAATTTGTTTGCAATCGGCGCCGCAATAAACTACCTTACGTTTACGTTAACGTCAACTACTGTATCCACGCTGAATATAGCCGGAATTCGTTTACCCGCATCGAAATGAACAGCCAGTTTGAACCCAGGGATCCCGACTTCGAAACCCGCGTGACGCAAAGTTTCGGCGCGCAGGCGGTAATGTCGACGATCGGCGCCCGGCTGTCCGAGGTCGGGGCAGGGCAGGTCGTGATCGAGTTGCCCTACCGCGCCGACCTGACTCAGCAGGACGGATTTATCCATGCCGGTATTTCGTCGACGATCATGGATAGCGCCTGCGGCTACGCGGCGTTTTCGCTGATGCCGGCCGACGCCAGGGTGCTAACCATAGAATTCAAGATCAACCTGCTGGCCCCGGCCGCGGGCGAAAGGTTTCGCGCCGTCGGCAGGGTGCGCAAGGCGGGCCGCAGCGTTTTCGCGGCCGAGGCCGAGCTCTACGCCCGCTCGGACGGCAACGATAAACTGGTGGCGACGATGCATGGAACCCTGATGGCGGTTTATCCGCAGTAGATTCCACGAGGCTTAGATGGATCAGATCGAAAGCGGCACCAGAACCTACAGCATCGGCCTGCTGGCCGAGGAATTCGGCGTTACCTCGCGCGCGCTGCGCCTGTACGAAGAGGAGGGATTGCTGAAGCCGCTGCGTGAGGGGACGCGCCGTATTTACCGCGAACGCGATCGCGTCAGGCTGCGCCTGATCCTGCGCGGCAAACGGCTCGGCTGGTCGCTGGCCGAGATTCGCGAATCATTCGACCTGTACGATTCCAGCCTTGGCGAACAGGCCCAGCTCGAACTGATGCTGGAAAAACTCGCGCGCCGCCGCGTGTTGCTCGCCGCGCAGAAACAGGATATCGACAACGCACTCGCCGATCTGGATCGGGTCGAGGCCAACGCCGAGGCCGCGCTGCGGGATCTTCGTTGCGGCCAGCGCAAGCTGAGCCACGGGTAGAGGCACGGAGCGGACAATGACTTATTTCCCATCCCTGAATTTCGATCTCGGTGAAACCGTCGACCTGCTGCGCGACGCGGTGCAGGATTTCGCGCAGGCCGAGATTGCGCCGCGAGCGGCCGAAATCGATCGTAGCAACGAATTTCCGAACGAACTCTGGCCCAGGCTCGGCGAAATGGGCTTGCTCGGCATCACCGTGCCCGAGACCTACGGCGGCAGCGATATGGGCTACCTCGCGCACATCGTCGCGATGGAGGAAATCAGCCGCGCCTCGGCCTCGGTGGGCCTCAGCTACGGCGCGCATTCCAACCTGTGCGTAAACCAGATCAACCGCAACGGCAGCGACGATCAGAAGCGGAAGTATCTGCCCGGACTGGTCAGTGGAGAGCAGATCGGCGCGCTTGCGATGTCGGAACCAGGCGCCGGATCGGACGTCATCGGCATGCGGATGAAGGCCGAGAAGACCGACGCCGGTTACCTGTTGAATGGAACCAAGATGTGGATCACCAACGGCCCCGATGCTGACCTGATCGTGGTTTATGCAAAGACCGAGCCGCAGGCCGGCTCGCGCGGTATCACCGCGTTCCTGGTCGAGAAAGCGTTTGGATTCGAAACCGCGCAGAAGCTCGACAAGCTCGGCATGCGCGGCTCCAATACCGGAGAACTGGTGTTCAGGGACGTCGAGGTGCCCGCGGCAAACATACTCGGCGAGTTGAATCGCGGCGCCGCGGTGCTGATGAGCGGCCTCGACTTCGAGCGTGCGGTGCTGGCGGCCGGCCCCACCGGCATCATGCTGGCCTGCATGGACGCGGTCGTGCCCTATATCCACGAACGCAGGCAGTTCGGCCAGCCGATCGGCGAATTCGAACTGATGCAGGGCAAGATCGCCGACATGTACACGACCATGAACGCGACCCGGGCCTATGTCTACGCGGTCGGCAAGGCCTGCGACCGCAATGAGGCCACGCGCAAGGATGCCGCCGGGGCGATTTTGTATGCCGCCGAGAAGGCGACCTGGATGGCGCTCGAAGCGATCCAGGCGCTGGGCGGCAACGGCTATACCAACGACTACCCGGTAGGCCGCCTGTTACGCGATGCCAAGCTCTACGAAATCGGAGCGGGCACTTCGGAAATCCGCCGCATGCTGATCGGGCGGGAATTGTTTAACGAAACTTGTTGAGGGATATCACCATGAGCGAGAATATTGTTATTACCGGTTTTGCCCGTACCCCGATGGGCGGTTTCCAGGGCGTCCTCTCCGACGCCAGCGCGGCCGAGCTCGGCGCCGCCGCGATCAGGACAGCGGTGGAGCGCAGCCAGCTGCAGGGCGACGCGATCGATGAAGTCATCATGGGTTGCGTATTGCCGGCGGGGCAGGGACAGGCGCCCGCGCGTCAGGCGAGCCTCGGCGCGGGCCTGCCGCTTGCGACCAGCTGCACGACGATCAACAAGATGTGCGGTTCGGGCATGAAGGCGGCGATGTTCGCGCACGACATGCTGAAAGCGGGCACCAACAAGGTCATGGTGGCCGGTGGCCTCGAGAGCATGACCAACGCACCATATCTGTTGACCAAGGCGCGCGGCGGTATGCGCATGGGGCACGGCCAGGTGTTCGATCACATGTTTCTCGACGGCCTCGAAGACGCCTACGACAAGGGCAAGCTGATGGGCGTATTTGCCGAGGCGACCGCCGACAGGTACGGCTTCACACGAGAGCAGCAGGACGAGTTTGCAATTACCTCGCTCAAGCGCGCGCAGGCCGCGATCGAAAGCGGCGCCTTCAGGGATGAAATAACCCCGGTCGTAATCAAGACCCGCAGGGGCGAGGTTACGGTCGATACCGACGAGCAGCCGTTTAACGCGAACATCGAAAAAATCCCGAGCCTGCGCCCGGCGTTTCGCGCCGACGGCACCGTGACCGCGGCCAACTCGAGCTCGATATCCGATGGCGGCGCGGCGCTGGTGTTGATGGGCGCGTCCGAGGCAAAGCGTCGCGGCGTCGAGCCGCTCGCGGTGATCCGGGCGCACGCGACCCACGCGCACGAGCCGGAATGGTTCACCACTGCGCCGGTCGGTGCACTCAAAAAAGTGCTGGAAGCGGCCAACTGGGCTAGCGACGAGGTCGATCTCTATGAAATCAACGAGGCCTTCGCCGTGGTTACGATGGCGGCAATGAAGGATCTCGGGCTGGATCACGCCAGGGTCAACGTCAACGGCGGCGCCTGCGCGCTAGGCCATCCGATCGGCGCCTCGGGCGCGCGTATCATCGTCACGCTGATCGCAGCGCTGCAGCGCCAGGGTTTGAAAAAGGGCATAGCGGGGCTTTGCATCGGTGGCGGCGAAGCGACCGCGGTCGCGGTAGAGCTGCCATAGCGCGAGCGATGGAGTTCAGCGACGAACAGCGGCTGATTCGCGACAGCGTGCGCGAATACGTGCAGCGGCGGATCGTGCCGTTTGCGGCGGACTGGGATCGCGATAATCGTTTCCCGGCCGAGCAGCTTCGCGAAATGGCCGAGCTCGGGTTGTTCGGCATGTTCATACCCCAGCAGTGGGGTGGCAGTGGCGCCGATTATCTTTCTTTCGCGCTCGCGATCGAGGAAGTCGCCGCCGGTGACGGTTCCTGTTCGACCATTCTGAGCGTCAACAACTCGGTCGTCTGCGGTTTGCTGCTCGCGTCGGGCAGCGAGTTTCTGAAACAAACCTACCTGAAGCCGCTGGCGTCGGGCGACATGCTCGGCTGTTTCTGTCTGACCGAACCTCACGCAGGGTCCGATGCATCCGCTCTGAAAACCCGAGCGCAGCGTTGCGATGACGGTTACCTGCTCAACGGCAGCAAGGCCTTTATCACGTCGGGCAGCAACGCCGACGTCGCCATCGTATTCGCGGTGACCGATCCGGGCGCGGGCAAGAAAGGGATTAGCGCCTTCGTCGTACCGACCGATAATCCCGGCTATCAGGTCGGCGGCGTCGAGCACAAGATGGGGCAGCATGCATCAGATACCGCGTCGATATTTCTCAAGGATTGTCTGGTGCCGGCGGATCACCTGATCGGCGGCGAAGGCGACGGTTACCGCATCGCGCTGATGAACCTCGAAGGCGGCAGAATCGGCATCGGCGCGCAGTGCGTCGGCATGGCTCGCGCCGCCTGCGAATGCGCGCTGGCCTATGCCCGAGAGCGGATCAGTTTTGGCAAAAAACTGATCGAGCACCAGGCCGTTGCCTTCCGCCTTGCCGACATGGCGACGCAGCTTGAGGCTTCGCGGCTGATGGTGCATAACGCGGCGCGGCTGCGCGATGCGGGCGAGCCCTGCCTGAAACAGGCGAGCATGGCCAAACTGTTTGCGTCGGAAGCCGCGGAGCGGATCTGTTCCGACGCGATCCAGGTGCTCGGCGGTTATGGCTACCTGCGCGATTTTCCGGTCGAGCGCATCGCGCGCGACGTGCGGGTGGCGCAAATCTACGAGGGTACCAGCGATATACAGCGTATCGTCATCGCGCGCGAACTCGCGGCAGGATAATGGCGATTATCGAATCCAGCATCAACAACCGCGGCGCCGAATTCGCCGCTAATCGCGAGGCGATGCAGGCGCTGGTCGACGACTTGCACGCCAGGGTCGACACGATTGCCCGGGGCGGTGGAGAGAGCGCGCGCGCGAAACACCTGGGCCGGGACAAGCTGCTGGCGCGCGATCGCGTCGACCGGCTGGTAGACCCCGGTTCGCCGTTTCTCGAGATTGGCCAGTTTGCCGGCTACCAGATGTATGGCGAGGACAACGTCGCCGCCGGTGGTTTGATCGCGGGGATCGGGCGTATCGACGGCCAGGAATGCATGATCGTCGCCAACGACGCCACCGTGAAAGGCGGCACCTATTACCCGATCACCGTGAAGAAACACCTGCGTGCGCAGGCGATCGCCATGGAAAATAACCTGCCCTGTATTTACCTGGTCGATTCCGGCGGCGCGCACCTGCCGAGCCAGGACGACGTGTTTCCGGACCGCGAGCATTTCGGCCGCATTTTTTACAACCAGGCCAACATGTCCGCGCGCGGCATTCCGCAGATCGCGGTGGTGATGGGTTCCTGCACCGCGGGCGGCGCTTATGTACCGGCGATGTGCGACCAGTCGATCATCGTTCGCGAGCAGGGCACGATCTTTCTCGGCGGCCCGCCGCTGGTCAAGGCGGCCACCGGCGAGGTGGTCAGCGCCGAAGAACTCGGCGGCGCCGACGTGCACGCGAAAATCTCCGGCGTCGCCGATCATTACGCGCAGAACGACGAGCACGCGCTGGCGCTGGCGCGCGATATCGTCGCGTCGCTGAATCGGGTCAAGCGGCCCGACATCGCGTTGCGCGACGTGATCGAGCCGCGTTATCCGCTCGAGGACCTGTACGGCATCGTGCCGGGCAGTTTGCGCAAGCCGTTCGATATCCGCGAAATCATCGCGCGCCTGGTCGACGCCAGCGATTTCGACGAATTCAAGCAGCTCTACGGTACCACCCTGATTTGCGGTTTTGCGCACCTGTGCGGCATTCCCGTCGGCATCGTCGCCAACAACGGCATTCTCTATTCCGAATCGGCGCTGAAAGGCGCCCATTTCGTCGAGCTCTGCGCGAAACGCCGTATCCCGCTGCTGTTCCTGCAAAACATTACCGGCTTCATGGTCGGAAAAAAATACGAGCACGGCGGCATCGCCCGCGACGGTGCCAAGATGGTGACCGCGGTCGCCTGCGCGCGCGTACCCAAGCTGACGCTGGTGGTCGGCGGCAGTTTCGGCGCCGGCAATTACGCCATGTGCGGGCGCGCCTACGGCGGCAGGTTTCTGTGGATGTGGCCGAATGCGCGCATCTCGGTGATGGGCGGCGAACAGGCGGCGACCGTGCTGGCGCAGGTCAGGCGCGACGGCATCGAGGCCGGCGGCGACAGCTGGAGCCCCGAGGACGAAGCGGCTTTCAAGCAGCCGATCCGGGAGCGCTACGAACTTCAGGGTCATCCCTATTACGCGTCGGCGCGGCTGTGGGACGACGGCATCATCGATCCACTCGATTCGCGCCGCGTGCTCGGGCTCGGTTTGAGCGCCGCGCTGAATGCGCCGATCGAAGATACCGAGTTCGGTATTTTCAGGATGTAGCGGCGATGCGATCATCCGGCAAGATTCCGAATACGCTCTGGCATTCGCCGATACGGGGCGGGCTGCGCTAATGTTCGGCAAAATCCTGATCGCCAACCGCGGCGAGATCGCGGTGCGCGTCGCGGCCACGGCGCGGCGGCTCGGCGTTGCCAGCGTCGCGGTGTACTCCAGCGTCGATCGCAACGCGCTGCACGTCGCGGCCTGCGACGAGGCTTACTATATCGGGCCTGCAGCGGCCAGCGACAGCTACCTGAACGGCGCGCGCATACTCGAGGTCGCGGCCGCCTGCGGCGCCGAGGCGATACACCCGGGTTACGGCTTTCTGTCCGAGAATGCCGCGTTTGCCGGGGCCTGCGCAGACGCCGGAATCGTCTTTATCGGTCCACCGGCGAGCGCTATCGACTCGATGGGGTCGAAGATCCGGGCCAAGGCGCTGATGGCCGAGGCTGGCGTGGCGCTGGTGCCGGGGTATCATGGCGACGAGCAGGATGATGCCAGGCTGGCGCGGGAATCGAAACGGGTCGGCTATCCGCAACTGATCAAGGCCAGCGCCGGCGGCGGCGGCAAGGGTATGCGCCTCGTCAACAAACCAGGCGAGTTCAAAGACGCGCTCGCCGCGGCGCGGCGCGAGGCGAGCGCCGCGTTCGGCGACGAACGCGTGCTGATCGAGCGCTACCTCACGGCACCGCGCCACATCGAGATGCAGGTTTTCGCCGATAGCCAGGGTAACTGCGTGCATCTGTTCGAGCGCGATTGCTCGATACAACGACGCCACCAGAAAGTCCTCGAGGAAGCGCCGGCTCCCGGTCTCGGCGACGCGCTGCGCGCGCAAATGGGCGCTGCCGCGATAGATTGCGCGCGGGCAATCGGCTACGTCGGCGCAGGCACGGTCGAATTCCTGCTCGACGAGGACGGCGGTTTTTATTTCATGGAAATGAATACACGCCTGCAGGTGGAGCACCCGGTTACCGAAATGATAACTGGCCTGGACCTGGTCGAATGGCAACTGCGGGTTGCCGCGGGTGAGCCCCTGCCGTGCGCGCAAAATGACATCGGCAAAAGCGGTCACGCGATAGAGGCGCGGATTTACGCGGAAAACCCGGAAAACGATTTCATGCCGGCGGCGGGGCAGATCGGCTACCTGTCGCTGCCGCAGACCGGCAACGGCGTGCGCGTCGATAGCGGGGTTCGTTGCGGCGACCAGATCGGAATTCATTACGACCCGATGATCGCCAAGCTCATCGTCCATGCCGGCGATCGCGAGCTGGCGCTTTCGAAGCTCGCACGCGCGCTCGGTCGCTGCCAGATCCTGGGCCCGAACACCAACCTGCGGTTTCTGGCGCGGCTCACGACCGTGCCCGAGTACCGCGCGGCCAGCTTCGATACCGGCTTTATCGGCAAACACCACGAACAATTGTTTCGCGTGCAGGACAGGGAGCGGCGGCTGGCGCTGGTGCTCGCCGCGGCGGCGTTGTTGCCGGCGCTGGACGCCCATGGCGACTCCTTGCCCTGGGAAGCCCGCGATCACTGGCGTATGAATCTCGCTGCTTCGCAGAAGTTCACGCTGCGGGATGCGGGCGCGAGTCACGAGGTCGTCGTCAGTCGCGCGTATGGGCAATGGAATTTCAGCGTCGATGATGAATCTTTCCTGCTATCGGGCGCGTGGATGGATCGCCAGCATTTGCGTGTCGAGATCGGCAACCGTCGTATCGAGTACCCGGTGTTGCGCAACAGCGCCTCCATCTCCCTGTTTTTCGACGGGCAGGCTTTTCGATTCTCTCTGCTGGCGCCGAATCATGATGCCGAAGCCGGCCTGGCCGACGCCAGCCACCCGCAGGCGCCGATGTCCGGAGCCGTTGTTGCGTTGCCGGTTGCGGTTGGAGATACTGTCGAACCTGGCGACACCCTGATGGTGATAGAGGCGATGAAAATGGAGCACGCTATCCCGGCCCGGGTGCGGGCCAGCGTCAGCGAAATCCTGTTCGCGGTTGGCGACCAGGTCGACGAAGGGGATACCCTGGTATTACTGGAGGTTGAATAATTCGATGAGTTTTCCCGAACGCGTCAAGATTGTCGAGGTCGGGCCCCGCGACGGATTGCAAAATGAATCCGGTATCGTGCCGGCCGAAATCAAGGTCAGACTGATCGAAATGCTCGCGGATGCGGGCCTGTCGGTGATCGAGTGCGGTGCTTTCGTGTCCCCCAGGTGGGTACCGCAGATGGCGACCAGCGCGGAAGTTTTTACGCTGATTGAGCAGCGCGACGGCGTATCCTACCCGATGCTGGTCCCTAACCTGAAGGGGCTCGAGCTGGCCCTCGAGGCCGGGGTTCGTGAAGTCGCGCTGTTCGCCGCGGCCAGCGAGACGTTTTCGCAGAAAAACACCAACTGCTCCATCGCCGAGAGTATCGATCGGTTCAACGCGGTTATCGACAGGGCGCAAAGCGCCGGGCTCAGGATCCGCGGCTATATATCCTGCGTGCTCGGCTGCCCCTACGAGGGCGAGGTTTCGTTCGACACGGTAGCGATGATCGCGCGGGAACTGTACGCGAAAGGTTGTTACGAAATCTCGCTGGGCGATACCATTGGTGTCGGCACCGCCGGCAAGGCGCGCGACCTGGTCGAACTGGTTGCCCGGGACGTGCCTGTGGCAAAGCTCGCGGCGCATTTCCACGATACCTACGGTCAGGCGCTCGCCAATATCCACGCGGTCATGCAAAGCGGCGTCGCCGTCGTCGACAGTTCGGTCGCGGGTCTCGGCGGCTGTCCCTACGCGCAGGGTGCCACCGGCAACGTCGCCACCGAGGATGTCGTTTACATGCTCGACGGCATGGGTATCGAAACCGGCGTGGACATGGACAAGC
>JAOTTY010000120.1 GCA_029864185.1 Gammaproteobacteria bacterium | reverse complement strand
GCAGCCCGCGGGCACCGGACCCGATGAGCCCGGATTCTGGCTGTACTCGTCGGGTTCCACGGGTAAACCCAAGGGCACCGTGCACTCGCAGGCCAATCCCTACTGGACCAGCGAGCTCTACGGAAAAGGTATCTTGGGCATCACCGAGCAGGATATCTGCTATTCCGCGGCCAAGCTGTTTTTCGCCTACGGTCTCGGTAACGCGTTGACATTTCCATTATGTGTCGGCGCCAGCAGCGTGCTGATGGCGGGGCGCCCGACCCCCGACGCGATTTACCAGCGCATGATCGAGCATCGGCCGACGATTTTTTTCGGCGCGCCCACCGGCTATGTCGCGATGCTGGCATATTCGCACAAGCCGCAGCCCGATGAGCTCGCGCTGCGTCTCGCCGTGTCCGCGGGCGAGGCCCTGCCGGCCGACCTCGCGCAACGTTTCAGCAAACACTTTGGCGTCGATGTTATCGACGGCATCGGTTCCACCGAAATGCTCCATATTTACCTGTCTAATCTGCCCGGAAAGGTGCGCTTCGGTTCCAGCGGCTGGCCGGTTCCCGGTTATGACATCGAGCTGCGCGGCGACGACGGAGGGCCGGTTGCAGATGGCGAGATCGGGGACCTGTTCGTCAGGGGACCCAGCGCCGCGATCATGTACTGGAACAGCAACGACAAGACCCGCGACACCTTCCAGGGCGAGTGGACTAGAAGCGGGGACAAGTACGTTCGTAACGAAGACGGTAGTTACACCTGTTCCGGTCGCAGCGATGACATGCTCAGGGTCAGCGGCATGTACGTCTCGCCGTTCGAGGTCGAGGCGGCGCTGTCCGAGCATCCGGCGGTGCTGGAAGCGGCGGTAATCGGCGTCACCGATCAGGATGAACTGACCAAAACCAAGGCCTTCGTGGTGCTTGCCGAGGGCCAGCAGGCCAGCGCGGACGAACTGAAAGCCTTTGTCAAGGAGCGGCTCGCGCCCTATAAATATCCGCGCTTTATCGAGTTTGTCGACGAACTGCCGAAAACGGCCACCGGCAAGATCCAGCGTTTTCGACTGCGCGAACGCGAAGCCGACGCATGACGTCGGCGATCGAGTTCGTCACCATTAACTGGGACGGGCACCCTGTCAGCATAGAGCACCAGTGGATTGGCGCCGCCGACGATGATGCGCCGCTAATGGTGTTTCTGCACGAGGGGCTGGGTTCGCTGGCGATGTGGAAAGAATTCCCGCTGCAATTATGCGCGTCGACGGGATTCCGGGGGCTGGTTTATTCACGTCCCGGCTACGGACGGTCGACGCCGCGTGCGGACGGCGAACACTGGGGAACCGATTTCATGCACCGGCAGGCCCACGCGCTGCTGCCGGCGTTGCTGCGGGCGCTGCGAATCGATGTCTCGGCCAATCCGTTCTGGCTGTGCGGGCACAGCGATGGCGGCTCGATCGCGCTGCTGTTTGCCGCGGGTTTCCCCGAGCGGGTAGCCGGGGTCATCGTGCTCTCGCCCCATATCATGGTCGAGGAGATAACCGTCACCAGCATCGAACAGGCGCGCGCGACCTACCTGGAGACGGACCTGCGGCAACGCCTGGCTCGCTACCATACCAATCCCGACTCGGCGTTCTGGGGCTGGAACGACATCTGGCTGCGGCCCGAGTTTCGCGACTGGTCGATCGAAGAGGAGTTAACGGGCATTCGCTGCCCCGTACTCGCGCTGCAGGGACTCGACGACGAATATGGTACCCTTGAGCAGATACGTGGCATAGCCAGGCGGGTCGTGCAATCCGAAATCGTAGAGCTGCCCGACTGTGGCCATTCGCCGCATCGTGATCGGCCGCGGGAGTTGATCCGGATCGCCTCCCGATTCGTCCAGGATACGATACGCGCGACGACGGCAAACGAGGCGGGTTTTTCCGCGAATTATTAAATATAATGCCGCGTAGATTCGAAAAGCGGTTTTACTTATGATGCAAGGATTCCCCACGGAATCGAAGCCATAGGGTAAAGTGGCGGCGAATAGCTGGAATTCGACCAGAACTGAAAATGGGCAGGAAATGCCCGGCGATAGACCGGTGGCGTGCGCCATCCATTACTACAACAACTCCAGAGGAGAGCAACAATGTTAATTAAATTAATTCGAACAGCCCTGGTCGCGAGCGCGATCTTCGCGACAGGATTCGCGCAGGCGGCGAGTGTCAAGATCGGGTTCATCACGACGCTGACGACCCCGGCCGCCGTCATCGGGGAAGACATGAAAAATTCGGTCGAGCTGGCGATGGAACACATCGGCGGCAAGATGGGTAACCTCGATGTCGAACTGATCATGGAAGACGACGGTTTCAAACCTGACGTCGGCAAGCAGAAAACCGACAAGCTGGTCAAGCAGGACGATGTCGATTTCGTCGTCGGTTACATCTGGTCGCACGTGCTGCTGGCGTCTGCCAAGTCGGTACTCGACGCGGACAAGTTCCTGATCAGCGCCAACGCCGGTCCGTCGCAGATGGCGGGTGAACGTTGCCACAAGAACTTCTTTTCGACGTCCTGGCAAAACGACCAGACTCCGATGGCGCTGGGTGAGCACCTGAATCAGAAAGGCGTCAAGTCGATCTATGTTATGGCGCCAAACTATGCCGCGGGCAAGGACATGGTAAACGGTGTCGAAAGCACGTTTAAAGGCAAGATACTGGGCAAGGACATGACCAAATGGGGCGCGGACGCGCAGCTCGATTTTTCCGCCGAACTTGCCAAGGCCAAGGCCTCGGGTGCAGAAGGCATATTCGTCTTTTATCCCGGCAAGGCCGGCGGCGCCTTCATCAAGCAGTACCAGCAGGCCGGCCTGCAGGGCCAAATGGACCTCTACTCGGTGTTCACCGTCGATTCGATAGCGCTACCGAAGCTGCAGGCCGCCGGCCTGTCCGGCGTGCTGGGATCGAAGAATACCCAGGAATGGTCGCCCGACATCCTGAACGCCGCCAACCAGCGCTTCGTCGGCGATTACCTGAAGAAGCATGGCAGGTATCCGTCTTTCTATGGCGCGCAATCCTATGACGCGATCATGCTGATCAAGAGCGCTGTCGAGAAGGTGGGCGGCAACCTGAAAGACAAGGATGCGTTGCGGGCGGCGCTGAAGGCGGCCGATTTCGAGTCGGTGCGTGGACGTTACAGCTACGGCAACAATCATATGCCGATTCAGAACTTCTACCTGCGCGAAGTAGTCGCGGACGACCAGGGCCGCTGGACCACGAAGATCGTGTCAACGGTTCTGACCAACCATCAGGATCCCTACGCCAGCCAGTGCAAGATGTAATCTGAGCGGAGGTGCCCGGCTTCCGCGGGAACCGGGCGCCTTTGTCCCTGGATCTGCTTTATCAGACCGAATATAGCATCAGCCGGGAGCAGGACTCGAGACAAGATTTTGAATGGTGAAAAATAAATATTGTGCTTTTAAGAGAATTGTCAAAAGTACAGATTGTTGCCTTCCCGGGTTCTTTCCCGGAGCCGACTCGTCCGGATACGGCAGGGCCCGGGCTTCCCTCAGGCCATAGCTGTGGCTATTGCTTCCGGTCCAGCCTGGCGTCCAGCCGCGCCTGTCTTTCTTCGGCATCCGCGATAGTAATCCAGTTTTCAGGCTAGGCCGGCTGTATGGACTGGAGCCTGTTGATAACACAATTGCTGAACGGCCTGCAGCTTGGACTGCTGCTGTTCCTGCTGGCCTCGGGCCTGACGCTGATCTTCGGCATCATGGATTTCATCAATCTGTCGCACGGCTCGTTCTACATGATCGGCGCCTACTTCTGCGGCACGGTGGTCGCAAAAACCGGCTCTTTCCTGCTCGGGATTCTGTTCGGCCTGGTCGGTGTTTTTGCGGTTGGCGCGCTGGTCGAGTGGTTCATCGCGCGTAAGCTCTATCGCGCCGATCATCTCGACCACGTGCTGGTCACTTTCGGGCTGATTCTCATCTTCGACACCCTGGTTCATATTCTCTGGGGCGCCTCGGGCATGGCGATTCCACTGCCCGACAGCCTTAACGGCCAGGTCAGTATCGGCAGCCTGGTATTGCCAACCTATCGGCTGCTGATCATCGGCTCGGGCCTGCTGGTGGCCGGGTTGCTCTACGTGCTGGTGGTGCGCACCCGCCTGGGCATGCTGATTCGCGCCGGCGCGTCGAACCGGACCATGGTCGAGGCCCTCGGGATCAATATCAACCGCCTGTTTTTGATTGTTTTCGCGCTCGGCGCCACCATGGCCGGCTTCGCCGGCATGCTGATCGCGCCGATCACCGAGGCCAGCATCGGCATGGGTAACGACATCATCATCGTCGCCTTCGTCGTCGTCATCGTCGGTGGCATCGGCTCGGTCAAGGGCGCTTTCTACGCGGCGATGATTCTCGGCCTGATCGATACGCTGAGTCGTTCCTACCTCGACCTGCTGCTGAACCTGGTGATGCCGGTGACCTACGCGGAGACCGCGGCACCGGCCCTGTCAGCTATGCTGATCTACATTCTGATGGCCGCGGTACTGGCGTTCAAACCGCAGGGACTGTTCCCGCCGGCGGGTGCCAAATGATGGAACTGGTTCCGCGCAGCGTATCCGCCTGGTGCTACGCTGTACTGCTGGCGGTGCTGGCGCTGGCGCCGTTTCTGTTCGAATGGATGGAGCAGCCGTTTTATCTCGACCTGCTGAGTCGCGGGCTGATCCTCGCGATCGCGGTCATCAGCCTGAACCTGATACTCGGCTACGGCGGCATGGTCAGCCTCGGGCATGCGGCCTACCTCGGCATCGGCGCCTATTGCGTCGGCATTCCCGCCTATTACGATCTGTACAACGGCTGGCTGCACCTGGCGCTCGCGCTGGGCGTCAGCGGGCTGTTTGCGCTGATTACCGGTGCGGTCAGCCTGCGCACCAGGGGCGTTTATTTCATCATGATCACGATGGCTTTCAGCCAGATGGTGTATTTCATTTTCCTGAGCCTGGAAGAATACGGCGCCGACGACGGCCTCGTGATTTACGCGCGCAGCGAGTTTCCCGCATGGATGAGTATGGATGGCGCGACCAGTCTTTACTACTGGATTTTTATCCTGATGCTGCTGTCGCTGTTCCTGATCAATCGCCTGGTGCACGCGCGTTTCGGCCGCGTCATTGTCGGCTCCAAGTTCAACGAGCAGCGCATGCAGGCGCTCGGTTTCGACACCTATCGCTATCGCCTGGCCTGTTACGTGATTTCGGCCATGCTGTGCAGCCTTGCCGGCATGCTACTGGGTAATTTCGCCGGCTTCATCAGCCCCGACATCATCAGCTGGGCGCGTTCGGGCGAACTGATTTTCATGGTTATCATCGGCGGCGTCGCGACCATATTCGGGCCGCTTATCGGCACCCTGGCGTTCGTGGTTCTGGAGGAGGGGTTGTCGGCGATCACGGTTTACTGGCACCTGATATTCGGCGTCATGCTGGTCGCGCTGGTGCTGTTCGGGAAGGGCGGAATTCACGGCTGGCTGAGCCTGCTGGATCGCAAACGGGCCGAGCATGACTGAGCATATACTGAAAGTCTCGAGTCTGCACAAGCATTTCGGCGGCATCTACGCGACCGACGATGTCAACCTCGCGGTAGAGCGGGGCCAGATTCACGCAATCATCGGTCCCAACGGCGCCGGCAAGACCACTTTGCTCGCGCAGCTGTCGGGGCAGATCAGGCCGGATAGTGGCGACATCGAATTCGGCGGTCGTAGCATCGTCAATTACAGCATGGCGCGCCGCGCACGCGAAGGGCTGGCGCGCTCTTTCCAGATCACCAGCGTGGTGATGCCGATGACGCTGCTGCAAAACGTCATGCTCGCGGTGCAGGGCACCGATGGGCATTCGTTTCGCTTCTGGGCACCGGTTAGCGAAGATCGCGATATGCGGGATGCGGCAATGGCGAGCCTGGCCGAGGTCGGTCTCGACGATCGTGCCGACCGGGTCGCCGCCAATGTCTCGCATGGCGAACAACGTCAGCTCGAGGTGGCGATGGCGCTCGCGATGAAACCGCGGATGCTGCTGCTCGACGAACCGATGGCGGGCATGGGCAAGGAAGAGGGTGCGATGATGGTCGAAATTCTGAAAAGACTCAGGGGCGACAAGACCATCCTGCTGGTCGAGCACGACATGGATGCGGTATTCAGCCTGGCTGACGAACTGTCGGTTCTGGTCAACGGTCACATCATCGCCACCGATACGGTCGAGGCAATCCGCAACAATCTCGAAGTACAACGGGCCTACCTGGGCGACGCTCATGCTTGAATTGGAGGGAGTCGAGACCTTTTACGGCACCATCCAGGCACTGTTTGGCATGAGCCTGCGTTGTGAGGAAGGCCAGGTAACAACGCTGATCGGGCGTAACGGCATGGGCAAGACGACGACGGTGGGATCGGTGCTGGGCACGCTGACGAGTCGCAGCGGTGAAATCAGGTTCGATGGTGAGGTGATCAACGGCAGGCCCGCTTACCAGGTTGCCCAGCTCGGAATCGGGCTGGTGCCCGAGGGCCGCCAGATTTTTCCGAACCTGAGCGTGCGCGAAAACCTGATTGCGACCGCGGCAAACTACGCCGGCGGCAACGACCCTTGGACGCTCGGCAAGGTGCTTGATTTTTTCCCGCGACTCGAAGAGCGTCTCGCCAACCAGGGCAGCCAACTCTCGGGCGGCGAACAGCAAATGCTGGCCATAGGCCGGGCGCTGATGCTGAATCCGCGCCTGTTGATTCTGGACGAGGCTACCGAGGGACTGGCGCCGCTGATCCGCCAGGAAATCTGGCGACGGCTGGAGCAGCTCAAGCAGAGCGGGCTCACGATCCTGCTGATCGACAAGAATATCGACGAACTGGCGGATATCGCGGACCGGCACTTCATCATCGAGAAAGGGAAGGTGGCCTGGGAAGGCAATTCCGACGCGCTCACCGGGGATGACGAGTTGAAGGCCCGTTACCTGGGTATCTGATCGTGATGCCTTTTGCAAACCGCGCTCAGGTCGTCATGCCCGCTCAGGCGGAATTAACGCCAATCCCCGGTGATCACCCATTTCGGACCGACGAAATCGCGCCATGGTCCCGCTGAAACGGGTCGAAATCATCGGCGCCGGCCCGGCCGGGCTGTACACCGCCATTCTGATCAAATCGGCCATGCCGGCAGCCCGGGTGCGGGTTACCGAACAGAATCCCGCCAATGCCACCTTCGGTTTCGGCGTGGTCTTTTCCGACCAGGCGCTCGATTTCCTGCAGGCAGACGACCCCGAGACCCATGCGCTGATCACGCCGCTGATGGAGCGATGGCGTAACATGACGTTGACGTTAGCGGGCAAACGCGTGGTCCTGGACGGTATCGGTTTTGCCGCGATCGGCCGGCTGCGCCTGCTTGAAATTCTGCAGCAGCGCGCACGCGAGGTCGGGGTCGAACTACGTTTCGATCTCCGCCTGGAGTCAGTGGCGGAACTCGAAGCGGACGCCGACCTGGTCGTCGGCGCCGACGGTCTCAACTCGGTCCTGCGCGGCAGCGACGAGCGCGCGTTCGCGCCTGCGCTGGATTATTTCGGCAACTACTTCGCCTGGTTCGGCACGCCGCGCGCGTTCGCTACGCTGACGCAGACCTTCGTGCACGGCCCGCGGGGACCTCTGAACGCGCATCACTACCGCTATGCGCCCGCCATGAGCACCTTCATCGTAGAGTGCGATGCCGCGAGCTTTACTGCCTATGGCTTCGCCCGCATGGATGAAAGCGAGAGTGCAGGAGTCTGCACGGAACTTTTTGCCGACGCGCTCGATGGGGCGCCGCTGCTGACGAATAAATCGACGTGGCGCCGATTTCCGCGGCTCTGGTGCGAACGCTGGATTAGCGGCCGCCGGGTCATTCTCGGCGATGCCGCGCACACCGCGCATTTTTCGATCGGCTCGGGCACCCGGCTTGCGCTCGAGGATTCGATTGCACTGGTCAGGACGCTAGAGGAACACGCAGCTCTCGAGACCGCGCTGCAGGATTTTCAGCGACTGCGTCAACCGATTGCGCGCAAAATCGTCGATGCCGCCAATACCTCGGCGCGCTGGTACGACGATTTCGCGCGCCGCATGGATTTGCCTGCATACGAATTTGCATACAGTTACCTGACCCGTTCCGGAAGGATCGACCGCGAGCGCCTGCGCCGGATTTCGCCGGAATTCATGGCGGCCTACGAGGCTAATCTACAGCCGCACAAAAAAACATAGTTTGTCCGCGGGCGACGCGCCCGCTTCTCAGCTCAGCCAGGCGACGCTGTGCTGGAATATCTCGCTCTCCGGATTGGCCAGGCGATCGACGATATCGAAGTGATCGGCTCCGGGTTCGATGTATTTCTCCATCAACAGGCCGTCGCCAGACCATGACCCGATCAGGTCGTCGGCCTGGCGGAAAAATGCTTCGCTCTCGGCGCCGCCGACCGCGATCAGCATGGGTGCCGGGTATGCCACGGCCAGGTTGCAAGGGCTCAGCCGCGCGGTTTCGGCATCGTCCAGGTTCAGCGCGTCGGCAATCGTCGTGTGCCGCAGGGGTTCGAGCCGATACAGACCGCTCAGTAGAATCGCGGATTTGATAAGGTCTGTGGGCAGGCCGGGATCGAGCGCCTGCCAGCGCGTGGTCTGGACCATTGCCGTCAGGTGTCCGCCGGCGGAGTGACCCGACAAGTTGATACGGTCAGCGCTGACGCCCAGTTGCGCAGCCTGCAGGAACAGCCAAGACAGCGCCGTCGTAATGCGGTTGACCAGTTGCGTCATCGACACCTGCGGGCAGAGCGGATAGCCGATGACCGCGACGTCTATGCCTGCCTCGTTGAACGCCTCGGCGACGAAGCTGTAGATCGATTTATCGCCGCGCTGCCAGTAGCCGCCGTGCAGGTAGGCGAACAACGGCGCGTGTTTGATACCGCAGCGAAATATATCCATGCGCTCGCGCTGGCCGTCGCCGTAGGCGCAATCGAGCTCGGCATCGGCGCGGCGGCGGTAAGCCGCGCTCAGCTCTGACCAGTGTTGCAGCAGTTCGGGCGCGTCGGGCCGCCGCGCCATGTTGTTATAGTCGTCCTCGAGGTGAGGGTCGATCGGTATTTGCCGCGCCATCTATTTACCTGCCGTCAGATAATGGCATGCCGGATCTTCGCGGAAACCCATTCGCTGACGATGACCGTGGCCAGGATAACGAGCAGAATCAGCGAGACCTGGGTCCAGGCCAGCGTCGAGATAGATGCATCCAGCTGCAGGCCGATGCCGCCGGCGCCAACCAGCCCGAGGACGGTCGATTCCCGGATGTTGATATCCCAGCGGAACACGCTGATCCCGGCGAAGGCCGGCAGGATTTGCGGCACGATGCCGAACGACAGTTGCTGACTGCGCGAGGCGCCGGTGGCGATGATCGCCTCGACCTGGCTGTGGTCGATTTCCTCGATCGCCTCGTACAGCAGCTTGGCGCAAAAGCCGATCGAGCGCAGCCCGATCGCGATTACGCCGGCGAGCACCCCGGGACCGATCAACGTGACCAGCATCAGCGCCCAGATCAGCGAGTTGATCGAGCGTGACGAGACGATGATGAACAGCGCCACCGGGCGTACGAGGGTGCGGCTTGGGGTCGTGTTGCGCGCCGCGCAAAAGGCGACCGGCACCGCGATCACGATCGCGATCAGCGTTCCCAGCGTGGCGATGTTGATCGTGTCCCAGACCGGCCCCCAGAGTTGCTCCATGTAGGACCATTTTGGCGGCACCATGCGCTCGGCCATGTCGGCAGCCTGTTTCGGCGCGTCCATGACGAAAAACCAGATCGTCTTGTCCGAGATCAGGCGCCAGCAGTAAACGAAGATCGCGACGCCGAGCAGCCAGCCGAACCAGACCGCTAGCTGCGCTTTGGTCGTGCGTTGCAGCCAGACCCTGGTTTCGCCCTGTTGCCTGACCGGCATTACTGCACCCACCTGCGGATATACCCGGAGGAATATTCCAGCACCATGACGATGCCGATGATGATCAGCAGGATCGCCGCCGCCGAATCGAACTCGTAGCGGTCGAAGGACGTCAGCAGGGTCGCGCCGATACCGCCGCCGCCGACGATGCCGACCACGGCCGATTCGCGGAAGTTGATGTCGAGGCGGTAAATGCCGAGCCCGATCATGCGCGGCATGACCTGCGGCTGCACCGAGTAATTGAGCCATTGCAGCCAGCCCGCGCCGACCGACTTGATCGCCTCGGCCTGCACCGGGTCCATGGATTCGATGTCCTCGGCCAGCAGCTTGCCGTAAAAGCCGATGGTGCCGATGCTGAGCGCGAGAAAGCCGGCGAACGGGCCGAAACCGAACAGCTTGACGAAGAAGATCGCGAGGATGATTTCCGGAAAGGTTCGCGACACCGCGAGGACGCCGCGGCAAAACAGGTAGACCGGCCGCCACGAGAGATTTCTCGCCGCGCCGAGTCCGACCGGCACCGACAGGATGATGCCGATCACGGTCGACGTGATCGTCATCCACAGGCTTTCGAGGATACCGTCCCGGATCGAATCCCAGCGCGAGGTGAAATCGGGCGGGAAGAACGACGCGAGGAAGCGCTGACCTCTCGTCGCGCCCTCGGTGACGCGATCCCAGTTGACTTCCATCGTGCCGAAGGCGAATGCGAGGTAAATCGCCGCGCCGATCCACAGACCCCAGCGCAGCGTCGGGTTCTCGATGAACGGTGGACGCTTCCACCGGCGGGTTTTGACGGCCTCGCTCACGACGGCGGATTGACCTTGGTGATGTGTAACGCCGCGGCCGCCTCGAGCACGTCTACTTCCTCGTCATCGACATCCTTGGTTGCCTCGATCGTGGCTTCCCAGTCCTCTTCGCCGTAGATCTGTGTCAGCACCTCGGGGGTCAGGCCATCGGGCGGCCCGTCGTAGACGATGCTGCCGAGTTGCAGGCCGACGATGCGACGCGCGAACATCTGCGCCAGCAGCACGTCGTGGATATTGATGATCGCGGCGAGCTGGCGTTCGTCGCAGAGTTCGCAGATCAGGCGCATGATCTGGCGCGAGGTTTTCGGATCCAGGCTAGCGGTCGGTTCGTCGACCAGCAACAGGTCCGGGTTCTGGATCAGCGCGCGGCAAATGCCGACGCGCTGGCGCTGCCCGCCGGAGAGTTCGTCGGCTCGCTTGTCGGCCATGTGGTCGAGGCCGACGCGTTCGAGCAGGTTGAAGGCCTCGTCGATATCGGATTGCGGGAAATTGCGAAAATAACTGCGCCAGAAACCGACGTAGCCGAGCCGGCCCGAGAGCACGTTTTCCATCACGCTGAGGCGCTCGACCAGCGCGTACTCCTGGAAGATCATGCCCATGCGCGTGCGCGCGCGACGCAGCTCGCGCGAGCCGAGGTGGGTCAGTTCGAGATCGCCGAGAAATACCTTGCCCGAGGTCGGCTGGACCAGGCGGTTGACGCAGCGGATCATCGTGCTCTTGCCGGCGCCCGACGGACCGATCAGCGCCATGACCTGGCCTTTGGGCACATCGAGATTGACGTTTTGCAGCGCGAGATCGCCGGTCTGGTAGCGTTTTTCGAGGTTCTCGATGCGCAACATATGCCTGTCCCGTGAAATAGTTGGTATAAATCCAGGCCGGTTTCCGGCCCGGGCCAGGCGCTTTCGCGCCTGGCCCGATAGCGAGCCCGCTAGTTACTTGCAGTCGTAGCTAACGCCGTTGGCGGCGTCGATCTTGCGAATCACGGCCCAGTCGGACTTGTGGTGGATGCCGACGAAGCGACCCTCTTTCTTGAACTCTTTTTGCAGTTCGGAACCTTCCCACTTGAAGGTGAAGAAGGCTTGCTTGATCTTCGCTGCAACTTCGGGATGCAGATTGTGCGCATGCCCGTAACCGGTGGTCGGGAAGGTAGCCGACTTGAAGATCGACTTGATTTGCGACCGGTCGACGACCTTGCGATCGAACATGCGGTTCATCACCGAGTTTGCGATCGCGGCAGCCTCGTAATCCTTGTTCGCGACGCCGAGGACCGAGTTATCGTGCTTGCCTGAAAACGCGGTCGTGTAATCAACATCCGCGACCAGCCCGTATTCCGACTTGAGCAGTGCCGACGGTGCCTTGAAACCCGAATTGGAGGTCGGC
>JAOTTY010000119.1 GCA_029864185.1 Gammaproteobacteria bacterium | reverse complement strand
GCCGTCTCGGCAGCCGCGACCTGGGCGGCTGCACCTTGTACTCGTCTTCCCCGGCCTGCCCGATGTGCGAGGCCGCGGCATACTGGTCCGGTATCGAGCGCATGGTGTATGGAAAAGCGGCCCGCGACGGCGGCAGTCCGGGGCTCTGCGGCTAGCGCTGAGCGACTGGCTTGCGGGCTATCCGAGCTGGTCGCCGGTTAACCGTTAGAGGATGCCGCCGCCGCAGGCCTTGTTGGCGATCACGGTTGGTGACGCAAAGTACTGTCCTGTCTGTGCGATTCTAATCGCGGCAAAGATAACATGTTAAGATGGCGCGCTCGAGATATCATGGCCGTGCCCCGTGAGCGCAACGCTGGTAATCCAGTCGCAACGTATACCCTTACCCTTCACCTGGCTGCAGGCCTGCCTGGACTCGGTCGCCGATTGGGCCGGGCTTAACGGTTACGAGTATCGCTTCCTGGGAGACGAGATTTTCGACCAGGTGGTGCCGACGCTGCTGCAAAAGGCTGGTGGACGAGGCGTGATTGCCACCGATCTGGCACGCCTCTCGCTGCTGCGGCAGGGCCTTGATCAGGGTTTCGACCGCGTGGTCTGGTGCGACGCCGATTTCCTGGTATTCAGGCCGGAGGCATTCGTGCTGCCGCCGGCGGCTTTTGCGCTGGGAAGGGAAGTCTGGGTGCAGCTCGAACAGGGCGGCCGGCCGCGAGCATACCCGAAAGTCCACAATGCATTGCTGATGTTCCAGCGCGGCAACCATTTTCTCGAATTCTATGCCGATACCGCGGAGCGCCTGGTCAGGTTGCAGCAGGGCGGCATGCCGCCGCAGTTCGTCGGTCCGAAGCTGTTAACCGCGCTGCACAATATCGCCCGGTTTCCGGTAATGGAAATCGCCGGGATGCTGAGTCCATGCGTCATGCGTGACATCCTGAACGGGGGTGGCGCCGCGCTCGAGTTGTTCCTGAAAAAGTCCCCGGCGGCGCTCGCCGGCGCGAACCTGAGCGCTTCGCTGACCGCGCGCGAGGGATTTGGCGAGGCGGAGATGGAGACGCTGATCCGAAAATTGCTGGTTGATGGTTTGTAGTTCGTCGCCTTCCTGCGAAGGGGTCAGGGCAGGTTTTTCGTCAGCCTCGCGGCGCAGTTCGAAGTTTTCGCGGAAAAAACTGGTCTGATCCCGGAGGACTGGATCCCGCAGGCCACTGGTCCTAAAGAAGGAACCACGACGACGGTCAATCCAGGCGCGGTATGGGTAGCTCGAAGCCGTAGGATTCCTCGATTAGCCTGGCGGTCTCGATCAGGATTTCGTCGTTGAGGTGCCGACCCACCAGCTGCGCGCCTATCGGCAGGCCGGCAGAGTGCAGACCGCAGGGCAGTGTGATCGCCGGGTGCCCGGTCATGTTGAAAAACGACGTGTAACGCGTGATCGCGTTTCCGGCGGGCTCGGTGTGGCCATCGGTTGTCAGCTCGACCGCGCCGATAGGCGGCGCGATAACCGGCGTTGCCGGTGTTAGCAGCGCGTCGACCTCTTCGAACACCGCCTGCATATCGCGGCGGTAGGTCTCGATGAAACGTTTCGCGCGAATGTACTGCTCCGCCAGCAGGCACTGACCGAGCGCGAGGCCGGCGCGAAAATCCTGGCTGTACAAATCACCGCGTTGTTCGAGGTAACGGTTATGGTAGGACAGCGCCTCCGGCATTTGCACGGTCAGGGATACGGTACGGGTGAATTCCATCGAAGGCATCGGCACTGCTTTTAAACGCGCGCCGGCGTCACGCAGGAAATTCATCAGGCGGTCAATGCTGTCGAGAATTTCGCTATCCGCGTGTTCGAAGAAAAAGGTTTCGGGAACACCGATGCGGCGTCCCGCCAGCGTCACGGGCGGCGTTACCGTGGGCCGGCTGTCGAGGATGGCGAATAGTCTCGCGCAATCCGCGGCGCTGCGGGTCAGCGTGCCGACATGATCCAGCGACCAGGAATAGGGGATTACGCCGTCGGTGCTGATACGGCCGAAGGTCGGCTTGAATCCCACCAGGCCACACAGCGCCGCGGGCGCGCGCACCGACCCGCCGGTATCGGTACCGAGCGCGGCCGCGCACAGTCCGTAACCGAGCGCGGCCGCGGAGCCGCTGCTCGAACCGCCGGCGAGACGCGCCCTGTCGTAGGGATTCGGCGGCGTGCCGTAAATCAGGTTTTCTCCGGTAGCGCCATAAGCAAATTCGTGCAGGTTGTTCTTGCCGATGAAAATCGCGCCCGCCCGGTCCAGCCGACTGACCGAGTCGGCACTCCGTCTGGCGACGTTATCGGCCAACACCCGGGAACCACCCGTCGTCGCCATCCCCGCCACGTCGAACAGGTCCTTGCAGGCGTAGGGAATCCCTTCGAGCAGGCGGCCGGTATCGAAATGCGCATCTATCGCCGCGGCTTTTTCACGCGCGCGTTCGAGGTCGACGGCGATGAAGGCCCTGCTTGCCTCGGCGTAGCGGTCTATTCGATCCGCGTAAAGGTCGACCAGCTGCAACGCGCTGATTTCGCCGTTGCGCAGGCGCGCCGTGATTTCGCCGATCGTCGCAAAAGGCAGGGAGCCCTTCACGGGGCCGTGATGTCGGCCGCGGGTGGGGTCGACTCGAGGTCGACCTTGCGCAGCGCCTCGAGCTGATCGAGCAAATCCTGGAAGCCGGTTATTATCCCGAGCCGGGGGTCGACCAGCTCGGCAATCTCGGCGTCGTCCCAGGCGTAGCCGCCGAGCTGATCGCGCATTCCGATCAGGGTTTGTTTCTGCAGTTTCTTCATCGCTGGAACTAATTTTATTATCCGTGGTTTTCGGGCGCGAGTTTACGCTACTATCTGCCTGTTCCCAATCCGAATCGCCGAGAATATCCGTGCCGAAAATTCTGACCACGCAGCAGGTCACCCAGTACCGGGAGCAGGGCTTCCTGTCGCCGATCGACGTGATGCCCGAGGACGAGGCGCTGCGGTACCAAGAGCGATTACGACAGGCCGAACGCGATAACCCGCGGGACCTGAATGCCGAGAATCGCAACAACCCGCATCTCGCGTTTACTTTTCTCGACGAGCTGGCGCACCATCCCGTGATCCTCGACGCGGTCGAAGACCTGATAGGCCCGGATTATGCGCTCTGGGGCAGCGTGCTGTTTATCAAGGAGCCGCGCTCCAGCCACTTCGTCAGCTGGCATCAGGATGCGACCTATGTCGGCGTCAGTCCGCATAACTACGTGACAGCGTGGCTGGCGCTGACGCCCAGCAACCCGAAAACGGGGTGCATGAGCATGATACCCGGCAGCCATCGCGACGACATAAAGCCGCATCTCGAGACCTTTCATGAAGACAATATCCTGACCCGCGGCCAGTCAATCCAGCAGGTCGACGCATCGGTCGCTGTCGACCTGGTCCTCGTACCCGGGCAAATGTCGCTGCATCACTGCAAGGTGATCCACGGCTCGCAACCGAATCGGGGCCGGCAGCGCCGCGTGGGTTTTGCGTTGCAGGGCTATGTGCCCGGCGCGGGACGGCAATACCTGGGAGCCAACCTCTGGATGCCGATTCGCGGCAACTTCATGAAAGACGATTTTATCGAACTCCGGCGCCCGGTCGCCGATATGGACCCGGCGGGCGTCGCCGAGCGCCACAGAGCGAATCAAAACTGGGCAGATATTCTTTACCAGGGTGCCAGCCATAAACGCGCCTACTAATTCGAGGAACCCGCGATGAGCGAAGAAATCAATGCCGACGACCGGATGATGCTGGAAAGTCTTTACTGGTGGGACATTCCCACGCTGTTCCGTTGCCCGATCGAGCGTGACCCGTCCGCGCTCGATATCGCGCTGGTCGGGGTGCCGCATTCGACCGGCAACGGCACCACCGAGCGCGATCAGCATCTCGGTCCGCGCGCGGTGCGCGACATTTCGGCGCTGGCGCGGCGGGTGCATACCGAATTCCAGATAGATCCGTGGAAATCCTGCCGCATCGGCGACATGGGCGACGTACCTCTGCCCGAGGCCAACGACAACGAGCGCTGTATCGAGCGCATGACCGATTTTTACCGGGCTATCGACAGTGCGGGTGCCCGCCCGGTATCGATCGGTGGCGACCATGCCATTACCGGCGGGATAATCCAGGCGATCGCGGGCGAGGGTGCCAGGCTGACCGGCGGACGCAAGGCCGCATTTCTGCATTTCGACGCGCACACCGATGCCTTCGAGCAGATTCCGCATTTTCTCGGCGCCAAGAAATCGGCCGCGCACTGGGCGGCTTACCTGGTGCGTTCGGGATTGATCGATGCGTCGCGCAGCGTACAGATCGGCATGCGTGGCAATCCGCGCACGCTCGACTGGTGGAAAACCAGTTCTGACCTCGGTTACGAAGTCGTGCCGATAAAGCGTTACCGCGAACTTGGTCCCGAGAAAACGATACAGTTGATCAACACCCGCATCGGCGATGCGCCGCTATACATCACCTTCGATCTCGACTGCATGGACCCGACGGTGTGCCCTGGAGTCGCCAACCTCGAATGCGGTATACAGGGATTTCAGGTGGACGAAGTGATGCAGCTGCTGCGTTGCGTGCGCGGTAAAAACATCATCGGCGGCGACGTCGTCTGCCTGATGCCGACCAAGGATCATCCGAACAAACAGACCGCGCATTTCGCCGCCGCGGTCATGTTCGAAATCCTGAGCCTTATTGCCGATAATAGCCAGAGTAAGTGACAGTTTCGTAATTCCTCGGGACAGGCCACGTTTTTCGAACGATAAACGTGGCCTGTCCCCTTCGAAGTTCGTAAGATACTGTATTATGTTGAGCGCAGCGCAAAAGAAAGAATTCTGGGAGGTCGGCGTGATCGTCGTCGAGTCGGCGTACTCGGCGGATGATCTGGAGCCGCTGCGGCAACGGCATCAGCAATGGATCGAGGAGTCGCGGCAGCACGAGGGCCCTTTCGGCGAGATGCTCGACGGGCGTCCCCGCTTCGATGTCGAGCCCAGCCACTGCGCCGGCGCGCCCGCGCTGCGGCGCGTCGCTTCGCCGGAAGAGATAGCGGATGAATTCCTCGACCTGCTGCGGGACGGGCCGATGCTCGAAGCCGTGGCGGATCTGCTCGGCAACGACCTGCGATTTCATCATGCCAAGCTCAACTGCAAGCTGCCCGGCAGCGGCACTACGGTAAAGTGGCACCAGGACTTTACCTTCGATCCGCACAGTAACGATGATTGTATTACGGCGATGCTCTTTCTCAACGACATCAGCAGCGAAATCGGTCCCGCGCGCGTGGTACCCGGTTCGCATCGCGGGCCTCTGTACTCGCTATGGCATGATGGGCGCTCCACCGGGGCGGTAGCGGACGAGGTGGCGGTCGAATGCGAGTCGAAGGCCATCGAGTGCCTGGGTCCGGCAGGCAGTCTTTGCCTGATGCACACGCGTGCGCTACATGCCTCGTCTGAAAACCAGACTTCAGGCCCGCGCAGCTTCTATATTGCGACGCTGACCGCGGCCGACGCGATACCGCTGGCCCCCTGCGCGGTACCGAGCATTCACGCGGGTCGCATCGTCCGCGGCGAGGACCCTGGACGAATCCGCTCGGTAGCCTTCACCATGGAGGTCCCGGAAATTCCCGCCGGCGCCTCGTTTTTCAACCAGCAAGCGGGCAGCTAGCCGGCATCCTGCATCCCGGTTAGTGCGCCAGAAACAGCGGTACCTGCGCGCGCTTCAGCATATCGCGGGTAACGCCACCGAGTATGATTTCGCGCAGTCGGGCATGACCGTAGGCGCCCATCACGATCAGGTCGGCATTCATTTCAGCGGCCTGGCCGATAATGCCGTCGCTGGCGCTCGTGTCGACATCGGCGATGCCGCTGGAAACAGACTCGATGCCGTGCGACTCGAGATAATGCGCGAGTGCTTCGGCATGCGGGTGTCCGCGCGCGGTATCGCTATCGCTGTCGTCGGGTTCCGATGACAGCACCACGACGGTTTCCGCGCGCTGCAGCAACGGCATCGCCTCGCGCATCGCGCGCGCCGATTCGCGGCTCGCGTTCCAGGTCAGCAATACCCGTTTACCCGGAGTCGAAAGTTTGCCGCTATGCGGCACCACGATGCACGGGCAGGCCCCTTCGAACAGCAGCGCGTCGGCGAGTCCGTAGCTGGCGTTGTCGGGATCTTCGGGCTGATCCTGGCCGAGCATCAGCAGGTCGGCATACTTGGTATGTTCGCGCAGTATCGGAATCACCTGGCCCTCCATGACCTGGGCCTTCATTTTAACACCGTACTCGTCGGCGAGTTTCTGGTAGCCCGACAGGGTATCGCCAGCCCTCGCGATCGCTTTTTCGGTAACGTCGGTTATCAGATCGACGCTGATCTGGGCTTCGACATAGGAAGGGACGACATAATCCGGCACCACGAACAGCCCAGTGATTTGCGCATCGTAAGACTTAGCCATCCCGAAGGCAATTTCGAGGCGATTCTGACATCCGCTGCTGTGATCCAGGTGTAACAATATATTCTTGAAATCCATGGTTCGGCTCCAATGGGATGATGCAACCATAATGCGCGAGATTTTGCTGCCGAATATTGATTTGTGTCAATGCCACTTCTGCAACCACAACCCTGTTCGTTGCGCCTAAATCTCGGCATCGAGCCAGATAAAAACGTCCTTTGCGGGCTCGAGTGATCGATATCGTGTCTCGGGGCCATCTCCCGGTTAATGGCCAATTAAAAAAGGCGGCACTAGCGTGCCGCCAAAATAACCGAGGGTAATTTGAGCGGCTAACCGACCTTGATGTCGATAGCCTTGGGCTTGGCTTCCTCTGCCTTGGGGATCCGTAGCGTCAGCACACCATCCTTGTAAGTCGCGTCCACCTTGTCTGCCTTCACTGCTTCGGGCAGCGTAAAGCTGCGCGCGAAAGTACCGTGAAAGCGTTCGGTGCGATGACGCTTGGAGCCCTTTCCGGTTTCCTTTTCGGTATGTTTTGTGCCGCGGATACTCAGCATGCCACCCTCGAGCTTGACTTCGATGTCTTTTTTATCGACGCCCGGTAAATCCACCTTGATCAGGTACTTGTCGTCTTCTTCCTCGATATCTACCGAAGGTGACCAGTCGGCAAAGCTCACATCGGTATCCAGTCGCTTACTGAGGCCACCACTTTTGCTGTACCTGTCCAACAGGTTTTCAAACTCCTGGAATGGATTCCAGACTTGCATATCCATCATCATCTCCTTAATTGGACTGAGATCGATAGCATATTAAGACATGATTTTTTGTTATTGACACGCGTCAAAATTGTCGCGAAATATGGTGATTCAGCTGTCCTGGCCCATCACCCAGCGAATCGCCCGCTGCGTCAGTTCGTGCGCGGAACCGAGCCCAAGCTTTTTCTTGATATGCGCCTGGTGGGTCTCGATCGTCTTCGTGCTCAGGTTCAGTTGCTCGGCCATCTGGCTGGTCGAAACGCCCTGTCCGATCAGTTCGAATACCTGCAGCTCGCGGTTCGACAGGCTATCGATGTCGCGCCTGCCGTTGTTGGCATCGACCAGGCCGTTGAGCAGGCGCTCGGTCATATTCTGGCTCAGATAAACCTTGCCGCCGAGGACCTGCCGAATGGCGTGAATAATCCGGTCCTGGGCCTCCTGTTTGTTGATATAGCCGCGTGCACCGGCGGCGAGTACGCGTTCCGCGTACAGGGTTTCGTCGTGCATCGACGCTACCAGCATCAGCAGCTTGCTGTTGCGAGCCTTGATGCGTTCGATCAGGTCGAGTCCGCTACCCCCGGCCAGCGAAAGGTCGATGATCGCAAGATCGGGAGCGGTGGCGTCGACCTGTTTCAGCGCCTCGGACATGTCGGCTGCCTCTCCACACACCTCGAGATCGGGGCAGTCCCCGATCAGCTGCGCAAAACCGGCGCGCACCAGCGGGTGGTCATCGACAATCAGGATTTTGGTCATTGCCTGCGATTATGCTCTATCTCGATCGGAAAATAACATTTTACGCCAGTTCCACCCACGGGCGAACATTCTATGTTCAGTTCGCCGTCGATGAGCCCGCAGCGGTGTTTCATAATGCGCAATCCGAGCCCGGTCGATTTTTCAGGCGTCGTGTCCAGGCCCTTGCCATCATCGACGACCAGCAGGCAGCCACGGTTACCCTCGATGCCGATGCCGATGCGGATCTCGCTCGCGCCGGCGTGCTTGATCGCGTTGTTGAGCGCCTCCTGCACGATCCGGTAGAGGTGCATCGCGGTGGTGTTATCGAAAATCGGCACCGTTTCGGCGATATTCAGAATAATGGGGATGTCGACCTGCGAGCGGATATCTTCGACCAGGTTGGTGACCGAATTCATAAAGCCCTCGGCATCGATGTCGACCGGAATCAGACCGCGCGACAGCGCGCGTACCTGCGCGATGGCTTCCTGCAAGCCGGCGGCGAGTCGCGTTGCCAGTTCATGCTCGGGCTTGCTGGCCTTGTTGACCAGGCTGGTCGCGAGCAGCCCCAGCCCGGTTAACTGCTGACCGAGCCCGTCATGGAGCTCCTGGCCGATGCGGCGCTGTTCGCGCACCGGTATTTCGAGAATTTCGCGCTGCAGCTGCTGTTGTTCGCTGATGTCCATGATGACCCCGGCGAAAAGCCGCGCGTGGCTGGTCCTGATGTCGCCGATCGACAGGTATACCGGGAACCGGTGGCCGTCCTTGCGCAGCCCGGTCAACTGCCTGCCGGTGCCAATGATTCTGGGAATCCCGGTCTGCAGGTAGTTGCTCATATAACCGTCGTGCAACGAGCTGTGCTCTTCCGGCATCAGGCGTTTTACCGAGCTGCCAATCAGTTCGCCTCGACGGTAGCCGAATAATTTCTCGGTGGCCCGATTGACGAACTGGATTATGCCCCGGGTATCGGCGAGGACGATGCCCTCGCGCGCGGTTTCCGCGAGCGTGGTGAAGGTTTCTGCCTGCTGATCGATAGCTTCCTCGATCGGACGCGATATGCGAAAGAAAAGCCGGCTCGCGATAAAGATGACCAGCATCGCGAAGGTGGTGGCGATCAACCCGGCGCGAATAAAAGGCGCACGGACTTCACTCATATCGACTTTGGCGACCAGTCCCAGTCCGAGTATCGATACCGGCTCATGCGCGGCCAGTACCTTTACACCGCGATAGTCCAGCCCCGTTATCACGCCGGAGTTGCCGGTCAGCGCAAGCCGCATCGGTTCGGCCCAGTCCCCTTTTATCGGCACCGGTGCGGGGATATCGGCTTCGGCATCCCGGCGGCTCAGGATGAACACGATCTGGTCGCCCTCGCGGCGCGCCAGCGCAAACTCGCCGGAACCGACGAAACCCTCGAACTCGCGCTGGGCCTCGGTCAATTGTTGCAGCGTTGCAACGAGCGCGTCGTACCCGGTTTTATCCTTTGCGAATTCAATTTCGTGGTGGGCAATTGCCTCGATCAGGCGTGCCCGGCTCTTTACCGTTTCCACCAGGCGCAGCCGGTATTGCGAGATAGCGGCGCTGTACAGGCTGGTTATCGAGATCACGCTGACCAGCATGGCGGAGGCGGCCATGATCGCGAAAAGCTGCTTGAAGGGTTGGCGCTGAGTCACTGTCAAAGGTATCGGGTTCCCGGTTAGGGGCTATGTTATCTGGAAAGGCCCTATATGCCCATCAGGAAAACCCCGATGGTGCCGACCGGGCAGAGGGTGCATAGTTAGTGTCAGGAGTTATTTAAGCAGGAGAAATACAATGAAAATTGAACTTCAAACCTGTCACATGGTGCACGAATGCCACATTTGTGAGCCTCGCGGTGGCTGCCTGGGAGCGCAGTTGCTCAATAGCCCGGGCATCAGCGAACATTTGAAGCAGGCCAGGCGCATCAGCCGCAAAGGGGAGCATGTCTTTCGCGAGGGTGAAGCTGCCGATGCCTTCTTCATAGTGCGTAGCGGATCGATCAAGAGCTATCTGGTGACCGAGGACGGCGAAGAGCAGGTACTCGGATTTTACCTGCCGGGTGACGTTTTCGGCCTCGACAACACCGAATATCAGCAACGTATGTCTTCCGCTATCACGCTGGAAACGACTTCGCTTTGCCGTTTCCCGCACGCCTACCTTGCCGACAAGGCGCAGGGTGCAAACCTGTTGCGCATCACCGCCGAGCAAATGCAGCGCGATCACAACCTGGTGCTGATGCTGGCGCGCAAGGACGCCGATGGCCGTATTGCGAGTTTCCTCGACGACCTCGCCACGCGCTACCGGTCCCGCGGTTACTCGGCTTCGGCGTTCCTGTTGTCCATGTCGCGCCAGGATATCGGCTGTTATCTCGGGCTCGCCGTCGAAACCGTGAGCCGTACCCTGACCCGTTTCCAGGAATGCGGCGTGTTAAAGGTTAATCGACGCGAGGTCGAGATACTCGATCACGAGACGCTGCAGAAGATCGGCGGTATCCGTATCAATTCGAAGCCGGCCAATGACGGCAGCGTTGTCGAACTCAGGTCGGTGACCCGATGATGGTAGTGTCCGGTCAAACCGGTAAAACCACTGTATAAACCGAACGCGATAATAATGATCCCTGCCGAGGTTCTGAGCAGCGGGGACCTGACCCGGTTTTTGAAATGATTCAGAACATTGCCGGCGATCAGCAGTCCCGGCAGGGTGCCGAGGCCGAACCCGAGCATCAGTTTCGCGCCTTCGAGCGCGTTGGCGGTGGTCAGCGACCACGCGACAACCGCGTACACCAGTCCGCAGGGCAACCATCCCCATATCAGCCCGAGGAGATAGGCCTGCGCCGGATTCCGGATCGGAAACAGCCTTTTTCCGAGTGGCTGGATGTGGCGCCAGACTATGAAGCCCAGACGCTCCAGCAGCGCGAGTCCCCGCCACCAGTTGGCCAGATAAAGACCCAGTGCAATCAAAAAGGAGGCGGCGAATAGCTTACCGACAACCGGGCTTACCCCGAGCTGGGCAAGCCCGGCGCCGAGGCTACCCGCCAGCAATCCGACCAGCAGGTAGCTGGTTATGCGTCCCGCGTTATAACCGAGCTGAAAAACGAACAACGAGCCGGGCTTGCGGCTAATCCCGTCGGCAATCCCCATATTGAGGGCGGCGACTATGCCGCCGCACATTCCGATGCAATGACTGGATCCGAGCAGGCCGACGATGATAGCTGCGCCAAAGGTAAGATCGTCAGTCATCAAGGCATTTAATCGGGAACGTAGTTCGGCAGCAATTCGGCAACGCTTTGCTGCGGATATCGCAGCGATCCGGTAAGCCGCCAGTCCGGTGTGTGCAAAAACAGGTTCCAGCGGCCTTCTCCCTGCAGATCGAGGCTGCCGGCCAGCAGGTAGGTATCGACCTTTTCGAGCTGCAGGCTCCGATCGAGCCCGGGCCTGGTGGCGTGCACCAGCGCCAGTTCGATCTTGTCACCCGGTATGACTTGCACCCCCTGATCGAAGCGAACCTCGACCGTGCCGTCGCCCTGCAGCGTGATGTCGGCAGCCAGGCCCAGCTCGTAAGCGAAGCGGTCGCGTGCCAGCACGCGGTTGATTTGCTTGCCTTTCCTGTAGTAATCGTCGACCACCAGTCCCGAGTTAGACTGGATCGCGAGCGTTAGCATGACGATGCCCATGATTACCGCCGACAGCGGAATCGCGATCAGCAGCCACACCAGGGGCTCCTGTTTCCAGCTTTTTATCCCGGTTTGCGGTGTTTGCATCAGTTTTTCCCCGGCCCGACGAAGCGTGCTTCCTCGGTAGTCTGCAAGTGATTGGCATCCACCGCCTGCAGGCGGAAGCTGACCGGCACGCTACGGCTTTCCATGTTGTATTCATCGGCCTGGATGCGCGTGATCAACTGCTCTACGGTACCTGCTTCGACCAGGATTTCGGACTGGTCCAGCACCAGTTTCATGCCGTCGATACCCTCGGCCGAGAGTATATACCGGTGTGGTTTCGAGTCCATGTTGAGAATCTTCAGCGTGTAGACATTTTCGATCAGGCCCTCGCTGGTTTCCCGGTAGAGGGTATTTCGATCGCGAATCACGTCGAGTTCGAGCGGCACGCGCTGCAGCAGGTGGCCTACCAGGATCCCGCACAGAATCAGCAGGATTGCCGCGTAAACCATGACGCGCGGTCGCAGGATGTGCTGCGATTTGCCCAATGCCGCGTTCTCGGTGGTATATCGAATCAACCCTCGC
>JAOTTY010000118.1 GCA_029864185.1 Gammaproteobacteria bacterium | reverse complement strand
ACCCTGATAGCGGATCTTGTCGAAGCGCGGCACGATGCCGCGCATCCCGGGAACACTGAGGCAGCCTTCCCAGTCGTGTTCGATGATCCTGCTCAAGGGTGTGATTAGCGGGTTGATAAGCACCGTTTCGGGTACCGGCGGCGCATCCGGATAACGCGGATTGGTCTGGTAACCGAATATCACGACGCGGCGCATCACGCCGATCTGCGGTGCGGCGAGTCCGGCGCCGTTTGCCGCCTTCATCGTATCCCACATGTCATTCAACAAAGGCGCCAGCGCCAGTGAATCGATCGGCTCGACGGGCCTGGATACCTCGAGTAACCTCGGGTCCCCCATTTTCAGTAAGGTCCTGATTGGCAAGCATTGTTCCTCTGTTCGGGCGGGTTTGATTGTGCCAGATTTCGGTGATATAACAAATCGTCAGGACAGCGAGGTAAAAGTCAGTGGCGAAGAATCCCCCGATCGAACCAGTAAGCGGCACGGTAGTGCCGCGCTATGCAGGGCCGTCGACATTCTGTCGATTGCCAGAATTGCGCGACGTGCCTTACTGCGATGTGGCGATACTCGGCGTGCCGTTCGACTCGGGCACCAGCTATCGGCCAGGTGCACGTTTCGGACCGCAGGCCATCCGCCAGGCGTCGCGTCATCTGCGTACCAACTTCCACCCGGCTTACGACACCGAACCGTTCAAAACGATACAGGTTGCCGATGCCGGCGACGTTGCCTGCAATCCATACAACATCGAGGAGGCGATTGCGCAAATCGAAGCCGCCGCCGACCAACTCTATGGCAAGGCGCCGGTCGTCGTCAGCCTCGGTGGTGACCATACCATTGCAGTGCCGCTGCTGCGCGCGGTGAACAAGGTTGCCGGCCAGGTTGCGCTGGTGCATTTCGACGCGCACCTGGATACCTGGGATACTTATTTCGGCGCCCCTTACACCCACGGCACGCCGTTTCGACGCGCCGCCGAGGAGGGCCTGTTCAACGAGAATGCATCAATGCACGTCGGTATTCGCGGACCGCTGTATAGCCGCGAGGACCTGGCGCGCGACACGGAACTCGGCTTCAAGACCGTGCATTGCGACGAGTTGCAGACTCACGGTGTCGAACACGTGGTCAAGCGCATCCGAGACCGGATCGGTGACAATCCGCTATATCTGTCGATCGATATAGACGTGCTCGATCCGGCTCATGCGCCCGGCACCGGAACGCCCGAGGTTGCAGGTCTGAGCAGCCGCGAACTGCTCGGAATTATCCGCGGCTTGCAGGGTTGCAGACTGGTGGCAGCCGATATCGTCGAGGTCGCGCCCGCCTACGACCATGCCGAAATCACGTCTCTGGCGGCGGCCACGATCGCGTTCGAAATGATAAATCTGGTCGCCTGCCGCGCGGCCTAGGGGCCATCTGCTGACGGCAGCGCCTCTTCCCTGAGGGTCCGCTGCGCAAACCAGGCCACCGACAGCAGCAGCATGGTGCCGCCGATCACCGTATTCATCGAAGGCGTCTCGCTGATCACCAGCCATACCCACAGCGGGCCGAGAATGCTTTCCAGCAGGTACACCAGCTGTACCTCGGCGGAGTTGGCAAAGCGCGGCGCAATTGTCAGCACGATGAAGGCAAAGGGTATCAGGATAAAGCCGATAATCGCGACGTACAGGAATTGGGGCGCGGACAGGCCCAGGTCCGGCGCCTGCGCCAGCGCGTAACATGCGGTAAAGAAGCTACCGAGGACGATCGAGGGTACCAGGTCTGTGTCGCGCTTGTATCTCACCAGCACGGCGCTGCACGCGGTAACCAGCGCGCAGCCTAGCGCGAAAAAATCGCCGGCCAGACCGGCGCTGCCGTAACTGCCCCAACCGATGATAAAAATGCTCAGCAGCGACAGGCCGATGATCAACCAGGTGGTGGGACGCTGGTTTTCGCGCAACACGATCAAGGACAGGATTGCCGCAAAAATCGGCGCCGACGAGAGGAATAGCAGCGTGTTGGCGACCGTGGTTCGCTGAATCGCGCTGATAAAAGTAATGTTGACGGCGCAAAACAATAGCCCGTTAACAATTCCCGCCCCGCCGATGCGCATCAGCGCGCCGACAAATCGGTTGCGATAATAAATCCACAACACCAGGCTGATTGCGAACACCGGGAATAGCCCGCGATAAAATATCAGGGTGAAATCGTCGAGGCCGGCGAGCCTGATCAGCAGGCTGTCCGGACTCAGCACGAACACGCCGCCGATAGACATCAGTATGCCTTTACCTCGATCGCTAAACCGTGCCGGAGTAAGTGATTTGTTCATTCAAGGCTGTTCCCGGGCAATACTGCATGATAATGTCACGCACCAGTTTGACCAGCAAAAAAATCGAAAAGTGGAGATTGCGGTGCCCTTGACAAAACCAGTTAGTCGCCAGCTTGCGCATACCCGGGTCGTGACCTGCCATGGGTACCAACGAGACGACGGATTGCTCGATATCGAGGGGCGTATCGTCGATACCAAGCCCTACCGCTTCAAAAATCGTGACCGTGGCGGCTGGATCGAGGCCGACGAGGCCTTGCACGATATGTCGATACGCCTCACGATTAACCTGGATCTCGAAGTGGTCGGAGTCGACGCGATCATCGACGCATCGCCCTACAACTACTGCAAGGAAGTGATCGATGTTGCACGAAACCTGATCGGCCTCAGGATAAAGCCCGGCTGGACGCAGAAATCTAAACAGGCGATGGGCGGCATCCGGGGCTGCACACACCTGACCGAGTTGCTGGGACCGGTGGCGACCACCGCGATCCAGACCATGGCCAGCGAGAAAATTCGGCGCGACCGGCACACGACGGGCAACCGTAAAAACGTTTTCCTCGACAGTTGCCACACCTATGCGGCGGACAGCCCCGTGGTCAAGCTGTACTGGCCCGAGCACTACCGCGGTGACAGCGAGTCCTAGGCCGGTAGGTGTAGGAATTTTCCTACACGCAGATCGGTTCAAAACCATATTTCGCCGCTCCGGGATTTGCTAATCTGGGCATAAATTAGCCGACACGGAAGTTGCATGACCCCGCCAGACAACAGAGAAGAAATCCGCGAGACTTCGCGCCTGCTATCGGAACTCGACAGCGCCATCGACAGGTCCGGCGTCATGCGTGAAATTGTCGACAAGTACGAACGCCTGCGCAGCATCGAAAGTATTACTGGGCCATCACGCATGACCCGAATCCTGCGTGAAGAGATTCAAGTCCTTGAAAGCAGGTTAGGCAAGCTGCGTGACGATCCGCAAGCGAAGCAGGACGCCATCTGCTCGCCAACATAATAATGCCCCGCCCCGGGCAGTCGATACCGCGTATCATGAATCGAACCGGGTAAGTTATGATGCAGTTTTACTCGGATAGATAATAGTTTAGACGTTTGTATAGACACCATCGGCCCCGGGATCGAATGGAAACCTCCAGCGTATCGCTCAGTCGCGACGAACCCGTGCGAAAACCAGGTCCTGATCCTCGAATATGATATGTGCAAGTTCGTCGGTTTGCATCCCGTCGGCCCGTAATTGCTCGAGAACCCAGCGATAACCGACGATATACCCCGGTGCTCCCAGCCCAGCAGCCGCGGCCTTCGGCGCCGTTACCAGGTTGCCGTAACCCATATGAAACCAGAGTGGATTGGGTACCGGTCCGTAAGTCCTGACGGGCAGCGAACCAGGCGGTACGGTTTCCAGAATCGTGGCGGCGAGTCCGGGAAAATCCTCGCCCAGCTTGAGCTTGGCAGTCCTGTGGGGCAACAGGATATCCAGGTAAAGCACGCGTAAAACCAGCATCATGCAGACCAGCGAAATCATCAGGTAGCGTCTGCTCTGTTGCCATGAAACCTTGAGCAGCATCAGCGCCATGATCAGCGCGGCTGCCGATAACAGGTAAACCAGCGGCACCGGCAGCAGATCCACAGGCTTTTCGGCCAGCCCAAGTTGCTCCGGGAACAGTAGCAGGTTGACGCAGAACGCGAGGACCAGGCTTAATATTCCAACTACGCGCGTAATGACTTTACGCCAGGTCTGCGCCAACGCCGATGAATCGGTGACCAGAAAATCGTAAACCAGCGCCGCGATCACCAGCATGGTGGGCATCATCGGCATGAAGTAGCGCACCGACAGGCCATCGCGAAACAGATACGGCGGCAGGTTGAACAGGACCGCGATAACCGCGAACCTGAATATTTCCGGGTAGCGCTGCATCAGGCCCTCGCGCACCGGGCGATTGACCAGCGGCAGCAGTAATAACGAGAATGGCAGCATCGCCGCGAGTATATGTAACGGATACAGCAGAAAGTGGCTCAGAAAATCGGTTAGCCCGCCCCCGGTACCCCGCGTCACCACCTCTTCGAGCGTGCTCGCAACAAAAGCTTCCAAGCCGACCGCGTCGATCATTTTCCACAACCAGAATCCGATCATCGCCAGCATCACCAGTGCGCTGAGCAGATGCGGCCAAAGCAATAGTTCCCGCAGGCGACGCTGAAACAGCAGGTACCCGCCTATCGACAGGTAGTAAAACACCAGTGCCGGTTCGCGCTTGGTCAGAAATGCAAGGCCGACCAGCAGCGCCGGCGCCAGCCACAGCCCGAGGCCGCGTTTGCCGCGTGTATCGAGCCAGAACCACGCCCAGATCGACAGGGTTACCAACAGCGTGAATATCGCATCGATCTCGGCGATCAGCGCCTTGCTGGCCAGTTCGGGCGCCAGTGCGATTGCCAGCCCGAGGAATACGAGACCGTGAGCGGGGAGATGTCGTCGAAATCCAAAGACCATGGAGACCGTCAGCAAAACCAGGCTGACGAGCGAGATCAGCCGGGTTCGGTAAGTATCGATTGCCTTATCCGGTTGATTGGCGACGACGATCAGCCAGTTATAAAGCGGTGGTTTGGCCGTGTAAATCTCGTCACGAACGATAGGAACCCAGTAGTCGCCGGATGCGATAATCGATTGCGCGACCAGCGCGCGGCGCGGTTCTTCATTGGTGAATGGCGGCTGATCGAGCAGCGGCAGGTACAGAATAGCGGTCAGCAAAAGCAGTAGCAGCGACAGGCTCGCGGCCTGTCGGTGATTCAGTCTGGCATCGTCGATGCTGAAAAGTTTCGAAAGCATGGCTGCAGGTGTCCTGGCTCGCAGTTGAAATCGCCGGGTCGCCGAATCATGTCCCCGCTCACAGTCACGTTAACTCCGCTAACAACGCGGCCACCAGGTATCAACCGGGGGCCGTCTCTGTTTAGCCGTATCGCCGCGGGTACCAGGCGAGCCTGCTCGGCTAAGTCAAATCGCGGGTTACGTCGAGCGCGCAATGTTACTAGAACTGATCATAAAAAAATACGATACTCGAGCCGCGCCGAACAGGCGTGCAAAAGCATGTTAAATTACCTGATTTTTAAGCATTCGCGAGCGGCGCCACTACCCATGCAGAGTTCTTCGTGAGTTTCAAGTTGACGACACCGATCAGATTGCTGACCGGCGGGTTGCTGTTGATCGTTCTGCTACTGGGTGTCGAATACCTGTTGGGATGGAAAGCGGTGCTGGTACCCTGGAGCAGTCTGCATCCGCTGCAGGCTGTTATTGCCGTCGCGCTGGTTCTCGCAAGCTACGTCATTCGAACCTTGAGGCTTTTGTATTTCTTTCCTGGCGAATTGAAACAATCACTGCTGCCGGCGCTCAAGCTGATGCTCGCCCACAACTTCTGGAACAACCTGTTACCGATGCGCAGTGGAGAAATAAGCTTCCCGATCCTGATGCAGTCGTATTTCCGCATTGGTCCGGGGCGATCGATTCCCGCCCTGCTATGGTTCCGCCTGCTGGATCTCTACGCCGTTTTCATGCTTGGCGTCATCGCGTTGATGCGCTCAGGAAACGGCATCGGAATCACGCTGCTGCTGGCGGCTGGATTAACCGCTGTGATTCCGCTTGCATGGATGCTGCTGCCACGGCTATTACGGCGCGTCGAAGCCCGGGATTCGAATCTCATCAGCCGGATAGCCGGGAATATAAGGGCCTCGTTTCCGTCGAGCTGGGGCTCGCTTTACATCAGCACCGGCTGGACACTGTTGAACTGGGCTGTCAAGCTGGCCGCTTTCGCGTGGATCCTGGCGCAGTTCATCGCCATCGACGCCACCACCGCGGTACTCGGCGCCATCGGCGGTGAACTGACCAGCGTGCTGCCGTTGCACGGCATCGCCGGCGCCGGCACCTACGAGGCCGGCATCGTCGTCGCGATGCTACCGGCGGGCGTCGAATACCGGCAAGCCTTGCTGGCGGCGGTGAATCTGCATATCTTTGTGCTCTCCTGCGCGTTGCTGGGCGGAGCAGCCAGTTACCTGATGCCGGGCAAATCGATCCCGGTACCGTCACTGCGCCATCAGGACAGATAAAATCAATTCAATGATAACCGGGGCCGTAAATTGAAGATATCCATCGTCATTCCCATCTACAACGAAGAGCCTAACGTGGAACCGTTGATCCGCTCCATCCACGATGCGCTCGCGAACCTGCCGCATGACTGGGAACTCATCCTCGTCAACGACGGCAGCTCGGATGCTTCGCAGCAGCGCCTGGCGGAGGCGGCAAACCAGTATGGTCCGCACCTGCGGATGCTCGATCTGCAACGCAACTTCGGGCAAACGGCGGCGATGCAGGCCGGCATCGACCTTGCTCGCGGAGATATACTGGTCACGCTCGACGGCGATCTGCAGAACGACCCTGAAGATATTCCGCGCATGATCGAACAGGTGATCGATGAAGATCTCGACCTGCTAGCCGGGTGGCGCAATAACCGCAAGGACAACTTCTGGTATCGAAAATTGCCGTCTATCCTGGCAAATCAGTTGATCGGCCGCATGTCCGGGATTCGGATGAAGGATTACGGATGCTCGCTCAAGGTTTATCGTATGGAAGTGATCAAGGAAATTCGCCTCTACGGCGAAATGCACCGCTTCATCCCCGCCTGGGTCGCGGCGCATACCTCGCCTGGCCGGATCAAGGAGGTCGCCGTGACCCATCATGCGCGCCAGTTTGGCTACTCCAAGTATGGGCTTTCGCGCGTCTACCGAGTGCTGCTGGATCTGGTTTCGGTTTACTTTTTCATGAGCTTCCTGGCCCGCCCGGCGCATTTTTTCGGACGTATCGGTTTTTTCCTGGGCGGCTTTGGCGGTGCGATGCTTACCTACCTGCTCTTCGTCAAACTGTTTCTGGGGGAGGATATCGGTCAGCGTCCGTTGTTGTTGACTGGTATTTTCCTGGTGCTGGTGTCGATTCAGTTATTTGCCACCGGATTACTCGGCGAGGTCCTGATCCGCACCTACTACGAATCCTCCGGCAAGCGGTCCTACATCATACGCCAGCGCAGCAGCGTGAATCTCGACCACGGCGGCTGGAAGTCCGGCGGCAAATCCGGGTAGTGAGTACCCGAAGCGGTCGGGCGTCGATTTTAGACCTCAAGAAATACCTGATCCTTGCACTACCCCGAGCGTTAACCTTCTTGCGTGCGGGGACAGGTGACATTTATCATAAGCTATAAAGTTTAGAAATTTTCTAGATATGCCTTATAAGTTATTGATTATAATTGGTGCCCGGAGCCGGAGTCGAACCGGCACGGTGTTTCCACCGAGGGATTTTAAGTCCCTTGCGTCTACCAATTTCGCCATCCGGGCGTTGTTCCGAAAGTAATGGAGGCTGAGGGCGGAATCGAACCGCCGTACACGGCTTTGCAGGCCGCTGCATAACCACTCTGCCACCCAGCCACTGAAAGGCAAACCTGCTTGTGGAGCGTTGCGGTCATCATACTTTAATATCGATGACCAAAAAAAGCCCCGAGAGAATCGAGGCCTGGAATCTGGAGCGGGAAACGAGATTCGAACTCGCGACCCCAACCTTGGCAAGGTTGTGCTCTACCAGCTGAGCTATTCCCGCAAAAGAGCCGTTATTCTATAGATTCGGCCTGACCTGTCAAGCCGGCCAACGGCTCCTAGCGCTATTCGTTATCGCTTATAACCGGCCAGGCGGCGCGCAGGTAAATGATCATCGAGGCCAGCGTTAATATCGCCGCGACATAGTAAATCGCAAGCCCTATTTCGAAGATCGGCAGGCCCATCAGCGGCTCCGAAAAAATCATGAAACCGAGCGCGAGCATTTGCAAAACAGTTTTGGTCTTGCCGATGAAAGATACCTTGACGGTCGTGCTGCTGCCGAGCTGCGCCATCCATTCGCGCAACGCCGAGATCGTGATTTCGCGGGCCACGATGACGATCGATGGTAGCGCGACCAATATGCTTGGATGGGCCTCGACGATCAACACGATGACGACGACGACCATCAGCTTGTCGGCGACCGGGTCGAGGAAAGCGCCGAACGGTGACTCCAGCTGCATGCTGCGGGCAAGATAACCATCCACCCAGTCGCTGAGACTCGCGATCGTGAATACAACCGTCGCCACGACGTTGGCCCAGGCAAAAGGCAGGTAAAACACGATGACGAATAGCGGGATTAGCGCGATTCGAAACAGCGTAATTGCGGTCGGCAGGGTTATTCTCATCGGTTTATAGCGCCAGGCTAGCCGTGAAACCTATCATAGATCGCCTGCGCGGTCTCCCGGTTGATACCCTTGATCTGCATTAATTCCTCGATACCGGCGGCCTGCACCCCCTGTAAACCACCAAATGTATTTAGCAGAAGCTGGCGTTTTTTTACGCCGATACCGGGAATTTCTTCAAGCCTGGAACTGCGCCGCGTCTTGGCACGCGCCTGGCGGTGGCCGGTAATCGCAAAGCGATGCGCCTCGTCACGAATCTGCTGAATCAGCAGCAACCCTGGCGAATTCGACGGAAATCTCAGAGCCGACATTTCTTCATCGAGAATATCCTCGTGGCCAGGACGTCGTTCGACACCCTTGGCAATACCGAACACGCGCAGGGTTTCCTTGACTGTCGGAATATTGAGCGACTCAAGTACGTCGAGCGCGACACCGAGCTGGCCTTTGCCGCCATCGATCAGGATCAGGTCGGGGAGGAGTTCCGGTGAATCCTGCCGCTTGCGGTAGCGTCGCTCCAGTACCTGGCGCATGGCCGCGTAGTCGTCCCCCGCCTGCACATCGGTGATATTGTAACGCCGGTACTCGTTTTTGATCGCTCCCTCCCTGCCGAAAACCACGCATGATGCCTTGGTGGACTCTCCCATGGTGTGGCTGATATCGAAACACTCTATCCTTTGCGGCGGAGACTCGAGATGCAGTAGCTCGATCATATTTTGATAGCGTTTGTTCAGCATGCTCGCCGACAGCAGGTAACTATCCAGCGCCTGTTTCGCGTTGTTGATCGCATTTTCGAGTGCACGCCGTCGCTTGTCGCGCACGTTGTGGGTGATACGGATGCGCGACTGGTTGAGACGGTACAAGGATTCGACCAGCGCGTCGACGTTTTCGAGCGCGTGGCTGACAATTATTTCGGGCGGCGCCGGGTGATGCGAGTAGTGTTGCATGATGAAGGTTTCGAGCAGGCCGGCTGCATCTGTATCTATTTTTGCGCGGTTGTAGAAAGGCTTGTTGCCGAGTGACGTTCCGTTGCGAATCATGAACAACTGGATGCAGCTGAAATCCTGGCGAAGTTCGCAAGCGATGATATCGATGTCACCGTCGAAGTTGGTGACGAACTGTTTTTCGGTTACGCGTCGCAGGGTTTCGATGCGGTCGCGTACCTGCGCCGCCTGCTCGAACTCGAGACTGGCGGAAAATCCTTCCATCAATTCGATTTGCTGATCGATGAGTTCGCTGCTTTTTCCGTCGAGGAACATTCGCGCCTGTTCGATCTGGCGGCCGTAACTCTCCTTGTCGGTATGGCCGACGCAGGGCCCGGTGCAGCGTTTTATCTGGTACTGCAGGCAGGCCCGCGTGCGATTGTTCATCGCCGAATCCTCGCAGTTTCTGAGCTGGAACATACGCTGTACGTGGTTGATCGTGTAGCGTATCGAACCGGCGCTGGGAAACGGTCCATAAAAGCTCCCCTTGCGCTTGTCCGGCTTTCCGCGGTACACCCTGAGCCGCGGAAAATCGTGTTTGGTCAGGCAGATGTAGGGATAGCTCTTGTCGTCGCGAAACAGGATGTTGTAACGCGGGTTCAGATTCTTGATCAAATCGTTTTCGAGCAACAGCGCTTCGCTCTCGGTGCGCGTATTGGCAACCTCGATCCTGCGTATATTGTTGACCAGCGAAATGATGCGCGTCGACAGGCCGGTATTGCGAAAATAGCTGGACAACCGTTTCTTCAGATTCTTCGCCTTGCCGACATAGATGACCCCGTCGTGGCCGTCGATCATACGATAAACGCCCGGCTTACTGCTTACCGTGGCGAGGAAGGCCTTGTGATCGAATTTTGGGATTTTGCTCATCCTGGGCGTTACTTCATCCTAAGAATCGACGGATTCGTATAAATACCTCCTCAAACATTTCAGGAGTAAGTTTTTTAGTCTGAACCATGTACCTGCTGGGATGAAATGAATCGATCAGCTTATATGATGGGGCTATTGTATATTCAACCTGATGATAAAAAGGATGGCCGGATTGGCGCAGCCCCAGGGCCTTGATAATTGCCCTGTGCGCAATGGTTCCAAGAGCAAGCAATACCGATCCGGTGGGCATAGATTTTATTTCATATTCGAGAAATCGATTACAGTTGTTGATCTCGCTCGCGATCGGTTTGTTTTTAGGGGGCAGGCATTTAACCGCGTTGGTGATTCTGCAATCAAGCAGCCGTGTCCCGTCATCGATCGATCGTGAGGCTGGTTTTGTGGCGAATCCATACCTGTAGAGAAATTTGAAGAGAAAATCTCCGGATTCATCTCCAGTAAATGGTCTCCCGGTTGCATTGGCGCCATGTAATCCAGGTGCCAGCCCAATGATTAGTAAATGCGCAATGTCAGCGCCAAATATATTTACCGGTTTACTATGGTATCCGGGATGATTGGTTCGTTGCATATATCTGAAGGCAACTAATCTAGGGCACAGCCGGCAGTCTTGCGGAAGGATCACGCCAGATTATTCCGAATTGGCGAATTCGACCATGCCCTGCGCTACCGCGATCCTGATCAGGTCTACCTCGCTTTGTGCTCCCAATTTTTCCAGCAGGCGCAGTCGATAAGTGCTGATAGTTTTCGGGCTAAGGCATAGTTTGTCGGAAATTTCTGCGTTGGTTAAGCCGTGCGAAATCATCAGCATGACCTGGAATTCTCGGCGCGACAGCCTGTCGATGGGATTGTGTTCGTTGCCAGGCAGCAGCGACAGCGCAAGTTGTTGCGCGATGCTCGGCGCGATGTAGGCACCGCCTTTGTAAACCTGCCTGATCGCCGTCAGCATGTCGTCGACGCAGCATTCCTTGGTCAGGTAACCCTTGGCGCCGATTTCAAGCATACGTTTGGGGAAGGTTTGCTCGTTGTGAACGGTCAGCACGATGATTTTCTGGTCGGGATTTCGCTGCAAAATCCGGCGACAGGCCTCTACCCCGCCGATGCCTGGCATGTTTACATCCATCAGGATGACATCGGGTTTCAGCTCCTGTGCAAGCTTGATACCCTGCTCGCCGCAATCGGCCTCGCCGACGATGTTAACCTGCCCGCTATCTTCGAGCAGTCGGCGAATACCGCTGCGCACCAGCGCATGGTCGTCGGTGAGTAATACGCTTATCATCATGTTGCACCAGGTAATCAGGTAGCATCATAACACAGCTATCCTACCTCGTGTAATCCAGATTGCGGCCGCCTGGGCTTAATGATGCGGAATTCGGGCTAGTATCTCAACAGCACCGAGCCCCAGGTAAAGCCGCCCCCGAAAGCCTCCAGCATGACCAGCTCGCCGCGCTTGATACGACCGTCGCGCACCGCGACGTCGAGCGCCAGTGGCACCGAGGCGGCCGAAGTATTGCCGTGCTTGTCGACCGTGACCACTACCTGTTCCATCGACATTTTCAGTTTCTTCGCGGTGGCCTTGATTATACGGATGTTAGCCTGGTGCGGCACCAGCCAGTCGATATCGGCCTTCTTCATGTGATTGGCGGCCAGCGTTTCGTCGACGATACGGCCGAGGGTATTGACAGCCATCTTGAAAACTTCGTTGCCGCGCATCTCGACATAGGCCTTGCCCTGTTTAACCTGGTCGAAGCCGTCGGAAATACCGTGCGGGACCCACAACAGGTTCTCGAACTTGCCGTCGGCGTGTATATGTGTGGACAGGATCCC
>JAOTTY010000382.1 GCA_029864185.1 Gammaproteobacteria bacterium | reverse complement strand
CGACTGGCCGGTCGACGAGCGCCTGCAGCACGCACTGGTCAAGGGTATTGCCGACCATATCCTGGAGGATACCGCCGCGGCGCTGCAGCAGGTGGAATCACCGCTGCAGGTGATAGAAGGGCCGCTAATGGCAGGCATGGATATCGTCGGCGACCTGTTCGGCGCGGGCAAGATGTTCCTGCCGCAGGTGGTCAAGTCTGCACGCGTCATGAAAAAGGCGGTGGCCTGGCTCGAACCGCTGATGCAGGCCGAGCAGGCGACCGCCAAGTCCGCCGGCAAGATTCTGCTCGCGACCGCCAAGGGTGATGTCCACGATATCGGCAAAAACATAGTCGGCGTGGTGCTGCAGTGCAACGGCTACGAGGTTATCGACCTCGGCGTGATGGTGCCGGCCGAAACTATCTTCGAGGCGGCGCGTCAGCACGAAGTCGACCTGATCGGCATCTCGGGACTGATCACGCCGTCGCTAGAGGAAATGAGCCATGTCGCGAAGGAAATGCAGCGCCAGGGTTTCGAAGTTCCCCTGTTGATCGGTGGCGCAACCACATCGAAGATGCATACCGCGGTAAAAATCGATCCCCATTATCGTCAGCCCGTGGTTTACGTGCCCGACGCTTCACGCTGCGTTTCGGTAGCAAGCAACCTGCTCAGCGACGATCGGCGTGGTGAATTTCTCGTCCAGCTCGAAAGCGAGTACGACCATTATCGCGAACGCTTCCAGGCCAAAATGGAGCAACGCGAATTTCTAAGCCTGAGCGCCGCGCGTTGCAACCGCCTCGAAACCGACTGGAACAACTATCGGCCGCCGCTGCCGCGGCGGCCGGGCATTCACCATCTGAATGATTTTCCGCTGGAAACCCTGGCAGATTATATCGACTGGACGCCGTTCTTCAGCACCTGGCAACTGCGCGCGAAGTTCCCGCGCGTGCTCGAGCACGAGGAATACGGTGCCGAAGCGCGCAAGCTGTACGACGATGCCCGGGCGATGCTGGCCGACTGGATCGAATCTGGCCGCATCAAGGCTAACGGGGTTTACGGCCTGTTCGCGGCCAATAGCGTCAACCACGACGATATCGAGATCTACGCCGACCCGCAGCGTAGCTCCTTACCGGTCCGCGTGACCGGCCTGCGTCAGCAAAACGTGCACCCGGGCGATCGTCCCAACCTGTCGCTGGCCGACTTCATCGCCCCGCAGGACAGCGGCAGGGTCGATCATATCGGCGCATTTGCGGTAACAGCCGGGATCGGACTCGCACAGCTGGTGCAGGAGTACGAACAGGATCACGATGTTTATAACGTGATGATGGCGAAAGCCCTTACCGACCGGCTGGCAGAAGCCTTCGCCGAATATCTGCATCGATACGTGCGCACCGAGGCCTGGGGATACGCCAGCGACGAGGCCCTCGACAACGACGCGCTGATCAGGGAGCAGTATCGAGGAATTCGACCGGCGCCCGGTTACCCGGCAAATCCGGATCACCTGCAGAAAATCGAGATCTGGAATTTGCTCGGGGTAGAGGCCAGTACCGGCATCAGCCTCACCGAAACGCTGGCGATGATGCCCGCAGCGTCGGTTAGCGGCTGGTATTTTTCACACCCGCAGTCACAGTATTTCGCGGTCGGCAAGATAGCGCGAGATCAGCTGGCTGATTATGCTCGACGCCGGGGGATGGCGATGGAGGAGGCGGAACATAATCTCGCCCCCAACCTCGGCTACCTGCCGCAATCGCAAAACAAGCTCGAGGTGGCCTGAGGTCTTGCTAATTGAATATATTAGTGGCATAAAACCGCCCTTGCCATCTTCGACTGCGAAGCCCTGAACCGCCATGACCAACGCGTTTGAACAATTGCTGGACGAGAAAGACGTCCTGCTTGCCGATGGCGCCACCGGCACCACGTTTTTCGCGCTGGGGCTGCAAAGCGGCGACGCGCCGGAGTTATGGAATGCCGACTACCCCGAGCGGGTCGCCAGACACTACCAGTCGTTCGTCGACGCCGGCTCCGACCTGATCCTGACCAACAGCTTCGGCGGCACGCGTTACCGCCTGAAGCTGCACAAGGCCGCCGACCGCGTCACCGAGCTAAACGTCGCAGCGGCTTCGATCCTGCGCGGGGTTGTCGACAACTGCGGCCGCAAAGTGGTCGTGGCGGGATCTATCGGACCGAGTGGCGAAATCCTGGCGCCGCTCGGCACGCTGGAACCCGAGGCAGCGGTTGCCGCGTTTGCCGAACAGGCGCTGGCGCTGGAACGGGGCGGCGCCGACGTCATCTGGATCGAAACCATGTCGTCGCGTGAAGAAGTCGAACTGGCGGTCCGGGGCGCGCAGCAGACCAGCCTGCCGATCGTGTTCACGATGAGCTTCGATACCAACGGCCGCACCATGATGGGGGTTGGCGCCGTGGATATGATGGATTTGCATCAGCGCCTCGGCGTGCACGCCTGCGGTACCAACTGCGGGATCGGTGCGTCCGAGGTGGTTGCGGTGATACTGAATATGCGCGCTGCGAGCCGATCAAGCCACGGCAACCAGCCTATACTCGTGGCCAAGGCGAACTGCGGCATACCGGAATTCGTCGGCGGTGAAATCCACTACAATGGCACCCCGGAAATCATGGCGCGTTATGCAGTGATGGCACGCGACGCCGGCGCACGCATCGTCGGCGGCTGCTGCGGCACTTCTCCGGAACATGTCGCCGCGATGCGCAAGGCGCTCGACAGCACTTTACCTGGGCCGGTGCCTTCCATCGAGGACGTGGAGCGCGAACTTGGCGCCGTCAGCGCGGGCGCGCAGGCGCAGGCCGGCGGTCAGCACCAGCTACAAACCCGCGGTAGCTCTCGCCGCCGCCGTCGCAGTTAAGCCCGGACGTCGCGATCCATTACTCGCGCTGGCGCAGGAAGCGCGGCGAACGCGGGCGACATTGAAAAACAGTTCAGATCGATCGGTTGAACCCGGTAAAGCGAGTTACCCGCTCCTGCGGTCTGCCTGCGAGCGCATTCGCGGGAACGCATTAACGAGGCGCTAGTCGGGGAGCTCCAGCGGGGCGAGCTCGTC
>JAOTTY010000381.1 GCA_029864185.1 Gammaproteobacteria bacterium | reverse complement strand
CTACCAGGGGGCCGCTTCCGGCATCGACCCAACCACTGTCAAGGAAATGATCGACACCGAGGGACCACCGATGACGGTGGACGAGTTCAATATCGCAAAACAGGTATACTTCGAGCGCTGCGCCGGCTGTCACGGCGTGCTGCGCAAGGGCGCGACCGGCAAGCCGCTGACCACCGACATCACCCGCGCGCGCGGTAGCATTTACCTCAAGACCTTTATTACCTACGGATCGCCCGCCGGCATGCCGAACTGGGGCTCGTCCGGCGAACTGAGCGAGGCCGAGGTCGACATGATGTCGCGTTACCTGCAGCACGAGCCGCCGACACCGCCCGAGTGGGGAATGACCGAGATGCGCGGCAGCTGGAAACTGGTTGTTCCGCCCGATCAGCGCCCCAGCAAGAAAATGAACAACTACAACATCGAAAACCTGTTCTCGGTGACACTGCGCGACGCCGGCCAGGTAGCCCTGATCGACGGCGACAGCAAGAATATCATCAACATCGTCGACACCGGCTACGCGGTGCATATTTCGCGCATGTCGGCATCGGGCCGCTACCTGCTCGTGGTCGGCCGCGACGCGCGCGTCAACCTGATCGACATGTGGATGGCCAAACCCGACACGGTTGCCGAAATCAAGATCGGCCTCGAGGCGCGCTCGGTCGAGACCTCGAAATACAAGGGATTCGAAGACAAATGGGCGATCGGCGGATCCTACTGGCCGCCGCAGTACGTCATCATGAACGGCGATACGCTGGAACCGACAACCATCGTTTCGACCCGCGGCATGACGGTGGACACCAAGGAATATCATCCCGAACCGCGGGTCGCTGCCATCGTTGCCTCGCACGAGCATCCCGAGTTCATCGTCAACGTCAAGGAGACTGGCAAGATATTGCTGGTCAATTACGAAGACGTTAATAACCTGTCGGTCACCACGATCCCGGCGGCGCGCTTCCTGCACGATGGCGGATGGGACCGGACCCATCGCTACTTCCTGACCGCCGCCAACCAGTCGGACAAGGTCGCGGTGGTCGATTCCAGGTTGCGCAAGCTGATCGCGTTGATCGACGTCGACAAGATCCCTCACCCCGGACGTGGCGCCAACTTCACGCATGCCAAGTACGGCCCGGTATGGGCGACCAGCGCGCTGGGCAACGACAAGGTCACGCTGATCGGCACCGATCCCGGTGGCCACCCCGACCAGGCGTGGAAGGTAGTCGAGGTCCTGAAGGGACAGGGCGGGGGATCGCTGTTTATCAAGACCCACCCGAATTCGACCAACCTGTACGTGGACACCCCGCTCAACCCGGCTGAAAAAATCAGCCAGTCGGTTGCCGTGTTCGACATCAGGAACCTGGACAAGGGCTACAAGGTGCTGCCGATTGCCGAATGGGCCGGCCTCGGCAAGGGCGCGAAACGCGTGGTTCAGCCCGAGTACAACAAGGCCGGCGACGAAGTCTGGTTCTCGGTGTGGAGCGGCAAGGAGGAAGAGTCCGCGCTGGTTATCATCGACGACAAGACGCTGAAACTGAAAAAAGTGATCAAGGACAGTCGCCTGGTCACGCCGACCGGCAAGTTCAACGTTTACAACACGGTGCACGACGTCTATTGATCCAGCCTCGGGGAGGGCAACAACGGGGTTGTCCTCCCCTTTCACTCACTCCCGGTGCGGGCTGCTGTCCGATTCGCACGCCAGATGGAAATTCCCGGTCATGTCACGCCAGCTCGTTAAAATCCTGATCCTGTTGTCGCTTGCGGGTACCTGGGCGCCTTCCAGCGCCGAACCAGCGCGGCAACTGTTCGCCCAGCACTGCGCCGCCTGCCACGGCCTCGATCGCCTGGGACTTACCGGCCCGGCATTGCTACCGGGCAACCTCGGGCGACTCAAGCCGGAACAGGCGCGGGCCGTGATTACCGACGGCCTGCCGGCGACGCAGATGCCCGCCTTCGGCGAGCGCATGAGCGCCGCGCAAATCGCCACGCTGGTCGACTATATTTACACGCAGCCGGCGCAGGCGCCGACCTGGGGCGAGACCGAAATCCGCGTAAGCCGACTGGTACTTAATCCGGGTCTGCTCGAAGCCGAGGCCACCAGCCTGCCACCGGTTTACCAGGCCGATCCCCTCAACCTGTTCCTCGTGGTGGAAGCCGGCGACCACCACGTGTCGGTGCTCGACGGCGACAGTTTCGAGCGTCTGGCCCGTTTCAAGTCTCGTCACGCGCTGCACGGCGGCCCCAAGTACAGCTCCGACGGCCGCTACGTCTACTTCGCGTCTCGCGACGGCTGGATCACCAAGTACGACATGTACCGGCTGCAAAAGGTGGCCGAGGTGCGCGCGGGAATCAACACGCGCAACGCCGCGGTATCGGCAGACGATCGCTATGTCATGGTCGGCAACTACCTGCCGCACACGCTGGTGGTGCTCGACGCCGTCGACCTGAGCCTGGTCAGGATTATCCCGGTGACCGACCGCAACGGCGAAAAAACGTCCCGCGTCAGCGCGGTATACACCGCCGCACCGCGCGACAGCTTCGTCGTCGCGCTCAAGGATTTGCAGGAGGTCTGGGAAATCAGCTACCTCGACGATCCGCCCGCGGTTTTCAACAGCTTCGTGCACGACTATCGCATGGGCGAAGGCCTGGCCGAGCAGGGACGCTTCCCGGTGCGGCGTATCCAGCTCGACGATTATCTCGACGATTTCTTTTTCGACCAGAGTTATCATCACCTGATCGGCGCCTCGCGCTCGGACCGCAAGGGCCAGGTCGTCAACCTGCTGGTGGGGCGCAAGATCGCGACCATCGATCTGAACGGGATGCCGCATCTCGGTTCCGGCATCAGCTGGACTTACCAGGGCCGCACGGTGATGGCATCGCCGAACCTGAAGACCGGTACGGTCAGTATCATAGACATGGAAACCTGGCAGGTGATTAAAAAGCTAGATACGCTCGGTCCCGGATTTTTCATGCGCAGCCACGAAGGTTCAAACTACGCCTGGGTCGACGTATTCTTCGGGCCCGACCGGGACGCGATGCACGTCATCGACAAGCACAGCCTCAAAATCGTC
>JAOTTY010000380.1 GCA_029864185.1 Gammaproteobacteria bacterium | reverse complement strand
TCACCGGTAAGTTCGCCGTCGGTGTACGCCGCTGGACGGACGATCGTCCAGTCCAGCCCACTTCTTATTACATGGTCTTCCTGAGAGACATGATCGGCGAATGCCGCGCGTAGCAGCATGCCAAACATGACGTACTTCCATAGGAAATTCAGATTGTCGCGGCTGTCGCCTACACCAAGGGTTGAGAGGCAAACAAGCCGCCGCGTGCCGCTTTTTTGCATTGCCTGAATGATATTGCGAGTACCCGTCGAGCGAACTTGACCTTTACTGCCTGCGCCCAATGCAATCAGGACAGCATCATGATCTGGCACTGCCCGATCGACGGCTGCCGAATCCATAACGTCGCCCTCGATAATTTCGAGGCTCGCGTGACTAATCGCCAATTTCGATGGATCGCGGGCAAATGCGGTAACTGTATGACCCATTTCGAGTGCTTGCGTTACTAGCAGGCGACCGACCGTACCGGTGGCGCCAAAAATTAGAACTTTCATGCTTCTCTCTATATCTTCCTCGAAAACAAACATCCGCAGGTGGTCATCTAGACTCTATCCGAATGTCCGCTTTGGGTCACAAGTGGCCCTTCAGGAGTAGTTTAGCTGAATGTCCGGTTCCGGGGGTAAAGCAGCCACTCGGAACCCGCATTTTGGAAAGCTACGATTTGAACGTCTGCTTTCACCCAAAGCGGACGCTCATAACACTCGAAATCGAGCAGATCGAAGAGCGGCTTGCGGCCAACAGCGGACATCGCACACCTGATTTAAAGCTCAATTATTGGATCGAAACCACCATAAATAAGACGTTTACCGTCGAGCGGCATTGGATTTTTCTTTGGGTCCATCCGTTCGTCCTCGAACTCCTCAGACATCATTTTCTGCATCGCAGCATCGCGGGTATCTTTGTCAGGCCATTCGATCCATGAGAATACAACTGATTCCTCCGCCGTCGCCTTCACCGCTTTACGAAAATCGGTGGCCTTTCCTTCGGGCACGTCGTCACCCCAGCATTCGATCACTCTCGTAGCGCCAAGCTCGGTGAAAATGGTGTCCGCCTTCTTCGCGTACTCGATAAACTTCTGCTTGTTTGCAGTCGGAACAGCTATTACAAAACCGTCGATGTAGCTCATTGCTCTACTCCTGAAAACACAGTGACGACTACCAGATAGGCGATTTGCCGGGTCGCGCAACTCATGGTGGAGTCAGTGTCCGCTTTGGGTCACAAGTAACCCTTTAGGACTAGTTTAGCCCAATGTCTGCTTCCCGGGGTAAAGCAGTCATTCGGAAGTGGCGTTTTCGGTAGTCCCTAGCTAAACGTCTGCTCTCACCCAAAGCAGACGATCAGATCGCTAGAAATCGAGCAAATCGAAGGGCAGCTTACGGCCACAAGCAGACATTCGTAAGATTGCGCCTGGGTCACGTTGCTTCGTTTACGGTTAAGATGCCCTTAACGTGACTGCTGTAATAGTTGCGGCACATCGTTCCTGATTGTTACCGGTAGTCGGTCAATGGAAAATCCATGAAGATTCCAAAACTCCCCTGGGCCAGACTTCTCGCCGAGGGCGCCCTGATAATTGTCTCCGTATATCTGGCGATCGTTCTTGAAGGTATGTCGCGGGATCGCGAATCAGCTCGGGCGGCTCACATTGCGCTGGCCCAGATGCTCGACGAGATGCGCGAAGATCGATCCGACGTCGCCGAAATCCGGGCAATTCAGATCGAGCGAGACGGGCAGTACAAAGCTCTGATCCATTCGTTGACAAGTCCCGATACCATGCCGCTCGACCCGGTGGCAGACGCAATGGACTCGATCTTCTTTTCAAACCGGACGCTTTATCCTCGACGCGCAGCGTGGACTACTATGGTCGCCGCAGGACAGTTGGCCGAGCTCGACGATCCCGCTCTCGTCACGCGGCTCGGTAATTTCTATGAAAGCGTTACGGTTCGGGTTATCGATAGCGGCCAGGACTACGACGAGAATATTAACGAGATCGGGCGTAACTCGGCAACGGAGATCTGGGACGGGCTTAATGGTCGATTGCTGATTAATGATGTCCACCAACTTACAAAGTTTCAGAATCAGCTTCGGTATTTGCACATCGGGTGGAACATCTGGTACCTGGATCGAATGGACGATTACAACCAGAGGCTGGACTCACTGATCATTGATATCGAGTCGTATCTGAAACAACACGCTGGCTGATGGAATGCATCGCATTTATAAACGACGGTCGCTTCGGGTCAGTAGCAGTCGTTACCACGAACCGAGTACGCCCAGCTCCTGGAACAGGTAAATTAATTGTGCCGAAAATGCAACAACAGCCGCTCCCAGTTGGATCGAGCGACGCTCCGTGATAAATGCAGCGATTGCCACAGCGATAATTACACTATAATTAATCCATACCGCCGGGCGCATTCCCCATTCATAGCTCTTAAAAAACGTGTCGAACACATCGATTGCGTTTGCGAACAAATACGTACCAAAGAACCATCTCCGTCCTTTTACAAAATAGACATAGGTATCTGTCACGCCTTGCATGCGGTGCGGGACGAGGATTGCAGCGAGCATGAACAAGACGATGGCGTAACCAATGACAAACAGGTAGAGGCCAAAAGTCCAATTGGTCACCACTTCCTGAAACTTAAATTCCCACCACCAGAACGAGACCAGCCATATCAGAACGTACCCGGTCCAGATGCTAAAGACTGCGTCCAGTTTAATCGGCTGACCTTGCCCTCTGAGTCGGTGCACCGTATCAGCGACAGCTGTCAACAGATGCGCGATCGCCAACGCGACGATGATCGACACTAAGACCATTACGTATTCAAAAGTTGACATAGTGCTTCCTTGCAGATTGTGGCATCGAATGTCTGCTTTGGGTCAGCAGCCGCCCTCTTCAGCCATTCTAGCCTAACGGCGGATTCTGACGGTAAAGCTGCCACTCCGCGACTAGAAATCGGCAACGCTAGGCTGAACGTCTGCTTTTACCAGGACCGGTCGTTCTACTCGCAAGAGAATCATGAAACCGAAGGGCGGCAACCGGCCAATAGCATAAGTAATCGGGCGGGTTTTAAATAG
>JAOTTY010000117.1 GCA_029864185.1 Gammaproteobacteria bacterium | reverse complement strand
CATGCCGCGCACCTCGTTCAGGGCTTCCTGCTGCGCATCGGCATCGGTACCCGTATGCTCGCGGTAAAGTCGGGAAATCGGCGCCGGGTTGACGTTGGCGGTCGCGGTAATCGAGCCCTTACCACCATGGCGCAACGTCGCCAGCAGGAAGGATTCGGAGCCGCAGAAAACGTCGAAACCAGCGGGCCCGAATTGCTGCAGTATGGCACGGGTATTATCCCAGTCACCAGAGCTGTCCTTGAGCCCGGCGACCACATCCGGATAGTCGTGCAACAGTCGCTCGATCAGCGGCAGCGTTAGCGGTACCCCGGAGACCTGCGGAATATGGTAGAGGTAGATTCTCAGCCGGGCGTCGCCGACGCGCTCGATTATCTCTGCATAGCTGCGATACAGGCCCTCATCGCTGACGCCCTTGTAATAAAAAGGCGGCAGCATCAGGGCGCCGGCGCAACCGAGACTCACCGCCTTGCGGGTCAGGTCCACGCTGTCTGTCAGGGCGCAACAACCGGTTCCGGGCATCATGCGCCCGGGCGGCAAACCCGCCTCTACCAATCGATCCAGCAGCTCGACCTTCTCGCCGCTGGACATCGAGTTGGCTTCCGAGTTGGTGCCGAATACGGCCAGGCTGACATCGTTGTCGAGCAGCCACCGGCAATGGCGTGCGAGGCGCCCTGCATCCGGCTTGAGCTGTGCGTCAAACGGTGTCACTACAGGTGCCAGTACACCGTGAAGTCGATTCTCCTTATTCATATTCGAGGATTCCCCTGATTGCACACAGGCGTTGTAATGCCGCGCAAATAATAACGGAAAAAGCACCCGGTTCCGAATCCGGTCGCGCCGCCACATTCAGCCGGGCAGGCTCCTTCATCAACGAAACCGACCAACCATACTTCTCCTCGCGCCCGCAGCCCCTCTACGCCTCGGTGAGAATTGCATACCGTGACGCGGTGCTCTCGATGAACCAAGCCGCGGCTTCTACTCGTCGAGAAACTCGTTACCCTGAATTTCGCCCGCGGTATTGATGCGAATCGTCCGGGTTGCCGGTTTACTGCGCAGGATGTAGGCACACATCAACAGGGCCGCTTCGCTGTTATTTTTCTGTATCGCCGTCAACAGCTTGTCGGCGGCAATCTGGCATCGCTGGGTCTGGTCCGGATCGGGAACCCACCAGCGACTCATCTGCCATCCATGATCCATGTCTTGGTCCATTTTCGCGAAGAAATCCGCAGCTTCCACGGCAAGGCTGTCTGGCACATCCAGCAGATAACTCTTATCATCGAACTCCACGGTTATATTCATTTGGCTATCCTGAAACTATGCTTGTAAAAATTCCCGATGTACTAAACCCGACGCAGCTCGAGGCGGTTTGTTCGGTCCTGCGGCAAAGCGAGTTTGTCGATGGTAAACTGAGCGCCGGCCGGCACGCCAGGATCAACAAGAACAACCTGGAACTGGCCGCGCCGCAGGACAGTTTCGAAGCATTGAACAATGTCGTCATGACGCAATTGCTGCAGCATCCCGTATACCTGCAAACCGCGATGCCGGCGAAAATCTGTGCACCCATTTACGCATGCTACCGCAGCGGCATGGAGTATGGCGGTCATATCGACGACCCGATCATGGGTCCGCCCGATTCTAGGTATCGCTCCGATATTTCGATCAGCATTTTCTTAAACGCGCCGGAGGAATACGAGGGCGGAGAACTCTGCATCGAATCCCCGGGCGGCAACACCGATATCAAGCTGCCGGCGGGGCACGCGCTGCTGTATCCGTCGACCAGTTACCACTCGGTCAGGAAAGTTACCGCGGGGGAACGCCTGGTCGCGGTAACCTGGGTACAGAGTCACATCCGGCGCGCCGACCAGCGGGAAATTCTGGTGCAGCTCGATCAGGCCAGGGAAATGCTCGCACGAGAGGGCCAGGGCCCGACGTTACAGCGGCTTGATCTTTGCTACGCAAACCTGTTTCGCATGTGGGCCGAGCTGTGATGCCGGCCTAGCGATGCGAACCCTTTTCCTCGTGGGCCATGTCGACCAGCCTGGTGGCGAGTTCATCGAATTCGCGCTTGTACCTGGCCAGCTCCGATTCGCCGTCGCTATCGTAATACTCCTCGGCGGAAAAATCGCCCTTCTGCTCCAGGTCGATGAACCTGTGCTGCATTTCCAGCATCCGCTTGATGACTTTCTGTTTTTCGCTCATTGGATTTCCTTTGTTAATTCGTCATTCTGACTCGTCGTGATCCTAGTAGCCGCCCTTTCTGCGGCTTTCCGGCAGGCCCGCTATCCTGCCGCCCTGTTTGCTCGGATCTCCGGGAAACAGGTCGTACAGGGTTTTCGCGCTAACCGATTTATCGTCCCACAGCTTCGACATGGCCTTGACCAGGCTCCTGGTATTCGGCTGATTGCCACCGTTGTTGATGTATTCGTCGCGCAGGTGATCGATCAGGTCCCAGTGCCGATCGCCGAGTTCGAGTTTTTCCTCGGCCGCGATCGCGCTGGCAACGTCTCTCGACCAGTCCTCGATGTTTTCCAGAAAACCCGTGGCCGTGGTGGGGATCACCACGCCGTCTACGCTAATTGTCATGTTTCAAACCTCGATAACTATTCTACGATTGCCGGTACTATTCCTGAATTTCGTAAACCGCGGCTATTCCCCGGTGGGGAACAAATAGCCCGCAGCCAAGCATGCGGGCATCACCAAGACCGCGTTGCTGCAGCGCCACCGATTCCTCCGCTTTCAAATCGGCGACCAGCAGAGCGCGCGTAAATACACTCCCGTCGTCGGTGCGAATGCAGCCGGACCTGCCGCACATCATTTTTGCGACATCGATATCCATCGCGTTCAGTTCTGCCGCGACCTGCTGCAGAAAATCGGATTCCGTCTGTTGCGGGTCACAGCTGATCGCGCGCGCGTACAGGGTACCCATGACAGATAGCTTGCGCACGGTACAGACGCCGATTTCTACCGCCTGGTCGCCAAGCCGCAACTTCTGCTCGGTGATCTGCGAAACCGCTTCGCTGTCGTCCCTGTGCACTCGAATGGCCAGGCGAGCCCGCTTTGACAGGGGTAATTTCGCATCTACCCCCTCGGGTCGATTCCAGCCGTTTCCGGAGTCCGCCATGCGGATACCGTGAACGCCGATGCGCGCGCAGACATCCTCGCTGAGACAGGCTCGCAAAGCTTCGGACAGCGCGAAGGCATGATCGATATCGAGGCTTTCGCCGCGCAGCTTGAACACCAGGTCGAACACGTCGTCAGGCACCCGGTACTCGTCACTGGAATCCTTGTCTTCGCGCCAGAACATGGTCGCCTATCCCTGGTAGCCCGCGGGCTGCAGGTCGAGTCCGGATTCGAGATCGATCGCGTCGTAATAGCGCGCCCGGAAGATCAGGCGCTGTGGCTGGCTCGCGTCGTCGTGGAATGCCTGCCGACCGTGCAACAGGTTATTGCAAATAACGCCCTGACCCGGCTGCAGGCGTAGCTCGACGCCCGCCGCACCATCCATCAGGATTTCGCGCACCAGGTTGAGCGCGCGCTCGCTGCGCTTGTCCGATTTCCAGACGATGTTGCGTGGACGCGAGGTATAGCGCATGTTCAGCATGCAGTTACCAGGCTGAATCGAAAAGACAGGACCCGATTCCTCGGCACGGACGACGCGGTTATTCTGAATATTCGGCGGAATGCGCATCATGTCGTCCGCCATCAAGGCGGCCAGCAGCTCGGGCGACTGATCGCGGATCAGGATGTACATCAGCTCGTGATCGAACAGGTAATTACCACCGCCGCGTACGGCCTGGTTCACGCAGTAGAGCGCGAAAGCGTTGATGCTGCGCCCGTGCGGGTTATAGTAACCGTCGGTGTGCCAGTTCAGCGCACGATTGGTGTAGGGAATATACTGAGCACGCTCGTCCGCATCGTCCAGTACCCGCAGCGACGTGACACTATCCGCGTCGGCTCCGGGACTGGAGTCGATTTGCGTCAGCCCAAACTGGCGATTGATAGCGATAAAACCACGCTTGTCGACGACGCTCCCGGTTGCGAAGATAACGAAATTGAACGCGTCGACCTGGCGGCGAAGCCGCTCTCGCAACGGCTGCGGCAGGACCACGTCCGAATCTATCGCGAATACATGCTGTGCATCCAGCAGCCGCCGTGACTCGAGCTTGCGGGCTCGCCACACCCGGTAGGCACCCTCGTTTTCCAGCCGAAAAGGTGAATTTTCGTCACAATCGTTGAGGGCGGCGTTCATATGGTCTAAGGTTGCGTTCAAATTCGATCCATGTGGCGGTGGTTTACCTGTATAAGGCAGACTGAATTCTATTACACGCAAAGAGCGAATGGAGCATCCCATCGGGAGGAGTCCGAAAACAAACCTGGGTCCACATGTAAGACAATGATTTTTATAGATTTAATTCAAAAAAAAAGGACCAGAGAAGATAACCCGTATGGGTACATAAATTGAGCCTATCTCAATGGGGATAAGTTTGGATTTTACAGCACCCCAACCGGGGGATGGCTCATCAAGCCTTATTCTAACAAACTAACGTCCATCGCCAGCATATCGTCGGATCTGCAACAGGATGGATCTGCACTTTAATCTGATACTTCCGGTCCGCATTACCGGAATACGTTCAAACAGACAAACGGGAACAGCACATTATGGCTAAAAAAGTACATGTCACCCCAATGCTCGACGAGCTCGAAAATGGTCCCTGGCCAAGCTTCATTTCCGGAATAAAGCGCCTGCGCGACGAACATGGCGACGAACGCATCAACGGGGTCGCCAATTCGCTGCTCGGCCAGCTGGAGCATTCCTACGAGACCCGCAAGGGTTACTGGAAAGGAGGCACCGTCAGCGTGTATGGCTATGGCAGCGGCATCATACCGCGCTTCTCCGAAGTGGCCCAGGCTTTCGAGGAGTCCAAGGAATTTCACACGCTGCGGGTGCAGCCGCCGGCAGGTAACTATTACACCACCGATATGCTGCGCCAGCTAGGCGATAGCTGGGAAAAATACGGTTCCGGCCTGGTCACATTCCACGGCCAGACCGGGAACATTATGTTCATCGGCACCTCGACCAAGAATACACAGCATTTCTTTAACGAAATCAACGACTACGGCTTTGATCTCGGCGGCGCCGGGCCCTGCGTGCGCACCGGCATGTCCTGCGTCGGCGCGGCCCGTTGCGAGCAGTCCTGCGCCGACGAGATGCGCATCCATCGCACTTTGTTGAATAACTTTACCGACGACGTGCACCGTCCCGCGCTGCCTTACAAATTCAAGTTCAAGGTTTCTGGCTGCGGCAACGATTGCATGAACTCGATCGAGCGTTCCGATTTCGCGATCATCGGCACCTGGCGCGACGACATGAAGGTAGATCAGGAAGCATTCAAGGAATACGTCGCCAAGAAAGGCCGCCAGCACACCATCGACAATATCATCACGCGCTGTCCGACCAAGGCGCTGTCGCTGAACGACGATGACACACTCGAGGTCGATAACCACAACTGCGTGCGCTGCATGCATTGCCTCAACGTCGTGCCCAAAGCCCTGTCTCCCGGAGACGACAAGGGTGTCACGATACTGATGGGCGGTAAACGCACGCTCAAGATCGGCGACCTGATGGGCACGGTGATCGTGCCGTTCATGAAACTCGAAGACGAGGAAGACTACGAGGCGCTGACCGAGCTCGCCGAAGAAGTCATCGACTACTGGGCCGAAAACGGCCTCGAGCACGAGCGCTGTGGCGAAATGGTCGAGCGCATCGGCCTGGTCAATTTCCTCGAAGGCATCGGCGTCGAGGTCGACCCGAACATGATTTCGGAAACCCGCACCAGTTCCTACGTGCGCATGGACGACTGGGATATCGAAGCCAAGAAGTGGTTCGACCGCAAGGCCGAACAAAAGAAAGCCTCGTAGCCAGCGCCGTTCGAGGTTAGCGATTATGTCCAATGAAAATCAAGCAGGAGCCCGATAATGGAAGGCCAACGTACCCCGATTGAATCCGGTTGTCCCGATGGATTTCAATACATGCATCCACTGATGCGCAAGAACTACGGCAACTGGGCTTACCACGAAGATCCCCGCCCGGGTGTACTGAAGCATACCGCCCGCAGCGGCGAAGCCATTTATACCGTCAGGGCCGGCACGCAGCGCATTCTCGACGTTTTCACGCTGCGCAAGCTATGCGATATCGGCGACAAGTTCGCCGAGGGCTATGTCCGTTTCACGATCCGCAGCAATATCGAGTACATGGTCGCCGACGGCAGCAAGGTCGAACCGCTTATCGAAGCGCTGGAGAAAGAAGGATTCGTGGTCGGCGGCACCAAGAATTCGGTGGCGATGATTTCACATACCCAGGGCTGGCTGCACTGCGATATCCCCGGCACCGACGCATCCGGTGTGGTCAAGTCGATGATGGACGAGCTGATCGACGAGTTCAAAAACTGGAACATGCCCAATCGAGTCCACATCACGACCTCCTGCTGCCAGATCAACTGCGGCGGACAGGGAGATATCGCGATCAACGTACAACATACCAAACCGCCGAAGATCAACCACGACCTGGTCGCCAATATCTGCGAACGGCCCTCGGTCGTGGCGCGCTGCCCGGTCGCGGCGATTCGTCCGGCACTGGTCAACGGCAAACCCTCGCTCGAGGTAGACGAGAAAAAGTGCATTTGTTGCGGCGCCTGCTACCCACCCTGCACGCCGATGCAAATCAACGACCCCGAGCACACCAAGCTCGCAATCTGGGTCGGCGGCAATCACTCGAACGCACGCAGCAAGCCATCTTTTCAGAAGCTGGTGGCCGCCGGCATTCCCAATAACCCGCCGCGCTGGCCCGAGGCCACCGCGATCGTCAAGAAGATCCTGCAAACCTACAAGGATAATGCGCGCGACTGGGAGCGCCTGAACGACTGGATTGAGCGCATCGGCTGGCCGCGCTTCTTCGAATTGACCGAGTTGCCGTTTACCAAGTTCCACGTCGACAACTGGCGCGGCGCGCGGCGCTCGCTCAACGCATCGACCCATATCCGGTTCTGACGGGGTAGACGCGTGAAATTTGGAATAGTGGTCAACGAGGGTCCTTACACGCACCAGGCGTCCGACTCGGCCTACCACTTCGCCGAGGCGGCGTTGCGCGCCGGGCACGAAATCGTACGCGTGTTTTTTTATCACGACGGCGTCAACAACGGCACCCGACTGAGCGTTCCGCCGCAGGACGACCGTAATATCAGCGAGCGCTGGTCCGCGCTTGCGACAGATAAAGGCGTCGAATTGATCCTGTGCGTGGCGGCAGCACAGCGCCGCGGCATACTCGATGCAGACGAGGCGAAGCGTGCCGGCAAGGACGCCGACAACATGTCCAGGGGATTCCAGATTTCAGGACTTGGCCAGTTGATCGATGCCGGCATCCAGGCCGATCGCTTAATCGTATTTGGTGACTAGATGGCTTCGAAAAGATTCTTATACGTCAACCGCAAGGCCCCGCACGGAACTATCTATGCGCTGGAATCGCTCGAGGTAGTGCTGATCGGCGCCGCTTTCGAGCAGGACGTGAGCCTCGCATTCATCGATGACGGCGTCTACCAGTTGATGCGCAACCAGGATACCGCGGCAATCGGATCGAAGAATTTTTCGCCGACTTTCAGGGCCCTGGGCGATTACGACGTCAGCAAGATATACGTCGAACATGAATCCCTGGAAATGCGCGGTTTGAGCAAGGATGACCTGATGCCGCTGACGTATGAAGACGAAGACGACGACTGGGCTGAGAAAGACTCGATTCATGTCGTCAGCAGCGCCGAACTCGCAGAAATTATCGAACAACAGGACGTGATCCTGGATTTTTAGAAGAAGCCGCCATGTCCGTATTACACATAGTCAACAAATCGCCCTATGATCGAAACTCGCTGGATACCTGCCTGCGCCTGGCGCGAGCCGACGCCGCGATCCTGCTGATCGAAGACGGCATTTACGCGGTGCAGAAAAACGCCGCGGCATCGGAAAAGATGCGGCAGGCGCTGGGCAGGCACCCGATTTACGCATTGCAACCCGACCTGCGGGCCAGGGGTATCGACCCGGACAACATGATCGAGGGGATATCGCTGGTAGACTACGACGGCTTTGTAAAACTCACCACCGAATACGACAAGCTGCAGTCTTGGCTTTGATTGCAATCGGCAAACTTAAACCTGTTAGAGGTAGATAATGGCAATTCAAATCAACGGCAACACTTATGAAACGGACGAGGAAGGTTACCTCGTAAACCTCAGCGACTGGAGCGAAGAGCTCGCCAACGAGATGGCCAAGGCTGACGGCGCCGTCCTCGACGAAAATCACTGGGAGGTCATCAACTTCCTGCGCGATTACTACGAGGAATATCAGATCGCGCCCGCGGTGCGTGTGCTGACCAAGGCCGTGGGTAAGAAACTCGGCAAGGACAAGGGCACCAGCAAGTACCTGTATGAACTGTTTCCCTACGGCCCGGCCAAGCAGGCCTGTAAATACGCGGGCCTGCCGAAGCCGACCGGCTGCGTATAACCCGTTTCGAGGCTTTGCCGAAAACGGGAATATGTCCGTTCCCGTTGGCGTAAGCCCGGAGATGACGTTCGCATGTCATTGTTGACGATCGCATTTACGCTATTGTTTTACGTCGCGAGCGCGACGCTGCTTGCCGGCCTGGCTTACCGGATCAGGCTTTACGCCGCGACCCCGGTCCCGCTGCGCATTCCGACGACCCCGGCACCAACGACCACTGGCGGCGTTGTCAGGCGTATGTTCTTCGAGGTGACGCTGTTCAACAGCCTGTTCAAGTCGAACAAGTGGATCTGGTTGTTCGGCTGGGTCTTCCACGCGGCCCTGTTGTTCGTCTTGCTGCGCCACCTGCGCTATTTTACCGATCCGGTCTGGTCCTGGGTGGCATTGATCCAGCCGATCGGCAAGTATGCCGCGTTCGCGATGGTTGCCGGACTCGCGGGCCTGTGGGCACGGCGACTGCTGGTCGACCGGGTACGTTACATCTCTTCGCCGTCGGATCACCTGATGCTAGCGTTGCTGATCGGCATCGGCCTGACGGGACTCGGCATGGGATACGTCGCTCACACCGACATCGTCGCGGTCAAGGCCTTCTTTCTCGGCCTGATGTATTTCGACTGGCAGCCGCTGCCGGCGGACTGGTTGCTGAACCTGCACCTGCTGATGGTCGCCCTGCTGATGTTTATATTCCCGTTCAGCAAGTTACTGCACGCGCCGGGCGTATTCTTCAGCCCGACCCGCAACCAGGTCGACAATCCGCGCGAAAAACGACACCTGCCAACCCGTTCTGCCCCCAACACGGCAGGCTGACGCGAACAGCGATCATGGCAGATTTCGAAACCCCGGCCCTGAAGTCCTACCCCGAGATCCCGCCGATCGAGATCGGCGTGATGGCGCACAGCAAACCCTATTACGCCAAACAGGAGCACCAGCAGAATATCGGTTTCCCGGGTGAACTGGTCGACAACTGGGAACAGGTCGCGATCGCAAAGATGGGCGAGCTGGTCGATAATTCGCGCGCGCTACGCGTGTTTCTCGACAGCTGCGTCAAGTGCGGCGCCTGCACCGATAAATGCCACTACTACCTTGGCACCTCGGATCCGAACAACATGCCGGTGGCGCGCCAGGACCTGTTTCGCTCGGTCTATCGGCGTTACTACACACTCGCCGGAAAGTATCTGCCGTCGCTGGTTGGCGCGCGTGACCTGGATCAGGAACTGCTCGACCAATGGTACAGTTATTTTCACCAGTGCTCGCAGTGCCGCCGTTGCTCGGTTTACTGCCCCTATGGCATCGATACCGCCGAGATATCGATGGCGGCGCGCGAAATCATGGATTCCATCGGTGTCGGCCAGAAATACTGCAACGAAATCATCGGCAAGGCACAGACCATCGGTAACAACCTCGGCCTGCCCGAACCCGCGCTCGCCGATACGCTGGAAGGTCTCGAAGAAGATATCGAGGACGAAACCGGTGTTACCGTGCGCTTGCCGCTGGACCAGAAAGGAGCCGACGTCTTGCTGGTTACTCCGTCCGCCGACTTCTTTGCCGAGCCGCACGTAGATGGCCTGATCGGCTACGCCAAGGTCTTCCACCAGGCCGGCCTGAGCTGGACCTTATCCAGCTACGCCAGCGAGGCCGCCAACTTCGGTTTGTTCATCGGTTCCTACGACAACATGCAGAAATTATCGATGCGCATTCGCGAGGCGGCACTGGAGCTCGGCGTCAAACGCATCGTGTTCGGCGAGTGCGGGCACGCCTGGCGGGTTGCCTACAGTTTTCTGAACACCCTCGCCGGCCCCTTCGACTTCCTCGATCCGAACTACCCGGTGCCGCAACACGTCTGCGAAGTGACTTACGACCTGATACAGCGCAAAGCGCTCAGGCTAGATCCGTCGGCAAACGACGACATGGTGCTCACCTTTCACGATTCCTGCAACGTGTCACGCGGCTCGCGCATGGGCAATTTCGAGGGCGGCCAGTTCGTCATACCGCGCGCGGTCATCAAGGCGAGCTGCAATCATTTTTTCGACATGCCCAGCGACACGATCGGTGAAGCAACCTTTTGCTGCGGTGGTGGTGGGGGATTGCTGACCGACGACCTCGTCGAGCTGCGCGTCAAAGGCTCGCTGCCGCGCATGGAAGCGTTCAAGCAGGTGGTCGATGAGCAAGGCGTCACCCATCTGGCTGCGATCTGCGCCATCTGCAAGAGCCAGTTCAGCAAGATTCTGCCCTACTACGGCTTCGAAATGGACCAGATCGTCAGCGTGCATCAGCTGGTCAGCAACGCAATCGTACTCGGTAACGAACACTAGACATAGATAATCAGACGGAGAAATTCATGGCGGCGTCAGAAAAGGAAGTAACCAAGAAACTCACCTTCAGGAAATACGAGGACGGTGTGCATCGCTGGCGCTCGCAGGGTGAGAATATTTTCAACGAAGACACTTCTTACAAGTGTCCGACCTATGTGCACCGCACGCCACCCTGCCAGGGCAGCTGCCCGTCGGGTGAAGATGTTCGCGGCTGGCTCAACATCGTGCGCGGCATCGAGCTGCCGCCAGCAGGCGTCAGCATGCAGGAATACGCGTTCCGGCGTTCTACCGACGCCAATCCGTTTCCGTCGATGATGGGACGCGTCTGTCCCGCCCCCTGCGAACAGGGCTGCAACCGCAACAATGTCGATGATTTCGTCGGCATCAACGCGGTCGAACAGTTTATCGGGGATTCTGCCAGGAAAGAGGGTTTCAAGTTCGGCGATTTACCGGACATGGGCAAGCACCGGGTTGCCATCGTGGGCGGTGGCCCTGCAGGTCTCGCGGCCGCCTACCAGCTGCGCCGCAAGGGCATCGCCAGCACCATTTTCGACGAGCATGACGAACTCGGCGGCATGTTCCGCTACGGTATTCCCGGCTACCGCACGCCACGCGAGTTTCTCGACCACGAAATCAACCGTATCCTCGAAATGGGACATATCGATACGCGCATGGGCACCCGCGTCGGCCGGGACGTCAGCATCGAGGACCTCGAAAAGGAGTTCGACGCGGTACTGTGGGCGATCGGGTGCCAGTCCGGCCGCGGTCTGCCGCTGGAGCATGGCGACGCGCCGAACTGTATTTCCGGAGTTGCCTTCCTCGAGGCCTTCAACAAGGGTGCACTGAAAGTCACCGCCGATCGCGTGGTCTGCGTCGGTGGCGGCGATACCTCCATCGATGTGGTATCGGTGGCGCGCCGTCTCGGCAAGGTCGATAAGCTGCCGAAGGAACAGCTGACCGAATTCGTCGTCGGCGGTTTCACCGCGCACGATTCTGCCTATGCGGCATCGCGCCAGGGTGCCGACGTGACGCTGACTTCGCTATTCGAACGCGCCGAAATGACAGCCACCGAACACGAGGTCGAGGACGCGCTGCGCGAAGGCGTTAAAATTTTCGACGGCGTCATGCCCATCGAAATCGTTGTCAACGACGAGGGCCGGGCGACTGCGCTGAAAATGGCCAAATGCACCGTCGAAAACGGCATCCCCCAGGCGATCGAGGGCAGCGAGTTCGAAATCGAATGCGACCTTATCGTGTCCGCGATCGGCCAGGGTGGCGACCTGCGCGGCATCGAGGAAATGGGTAACGAGCGTAACCTGATGAACGCCGACAAGTTTTTTCAGCATACCTCCAAACCTGGGCATTTCGTCGCCGGAGATATTATTCACCCACACCTGCTGACGACCGCAATCGGGCATGCTTCTATCGCCGCCGATAGCATCGAGCGCTACCTCGGCGGCGCCGAGTTCGACAAGCGCCCGAAGGTCGACGTGCATCATTTCAACCTGCTCAATAAGCTCAAGGAAATTGACCTCGAGCCCTCCGAGTTTCCG
>JAOTTY010000116.1 GCA_029864185.1 Gammaproteobacteria bacterium | reverse complement strand
GGCCCCGGAGCGGAACGTCTATATCGGTATTTCGATTCGCACGCGCATCGGAAGTTAACCGATACCCGCCACAAACCAGCATACCGCCGGTAATGCGAAGACACCTGATTCGGGGACAGTATACCGATTAATCTCAGCCCGTTCCCGGGAGGCTAACCGGGTGCACTGCCCCCTGAGTATGCAAGGTGTTTGCTGTCTGGACGGCCCGGCGCCCCGGGAAATACTCCATGCAATCGTGTCAGGTTCACGCTCTGCCCGGCGACTTTCGAGTCCTGCCTGGCCAACAAAAACAGCGCCTGGAGTGCATAAAAAAACTTAATGCTTAAGCCCTCATTACACCCAATTTACAGGGTTTGCTTAGCATTGACAGGTTGGGACTTTCCTGCAAAAATTTTTCGTTGCCGCTGAGAGAAGAGGCTTGTAATTTTGTTGGATAATAATGAGTGCAGTCGTTTTTACTTTTATGTAATTTTTTTATTCAGGGGACGAATCGGCATTATTAGATTAGCCAAAGGACTACTATTGCTATTCCTTCTAAATTTTTCCGGATATGCATTGAGCGGAGATAAGGAGGCAGGAGAGGCAAGATATAACAAAACTTGTATCAACTGTCATGGGCCAGCAGGTAAAGGTTTAGCCAGTTATCCAAAAATATCTGGAAATGAAGTTTCTTACACGAAGTCAAAGTTAGAGACTTACAGGGACGGAATTAAAATAGGTCCCAATTCGGCTTTGATGATCATGATGGCAAAGCCTTTGACAGATGAAGAAATTGCAAACCTGGCCGCGTATTTAAAAGACGCGAAATACGAAATTAATTGAGGGGGATTATTGATGAACACATTAGTTAAGTTTTTCTCGACAGTCATAGCCTCTACTGTGATGTTTGGATTATCTTCTAATGCCTATGCAGACGAACATGAGGGGATGAACATACCGACGATTAAATCGTCGGTGTTTATGTCCGGACTCGAAAATCCGTGGGATATGGCTTTTTTACCTGACGGTACAATGTTTTTTACTGAAAAATGTAAAGGTCTTTCAGTAAGAACAAAAACCGGAAGTGTGAATGCACTATACGGAATGAAGGGCTCTAAGGACTACGCCGATTCTGGTAGTGACCTTTTCTGTGAAGGTCAAGCTGGTATGTTGGGCGTAGTTGCAGATATCAACTTTGCCAAGAATCGTACCCTTTACGTTTATTCCACTTCTTCCAAATATCATGGCTCCGGTTGCAAAACCAATTTTGAAAAGTGTAACGGAAACATTGTTATGAAGTTTAACGTCGGTAACGACCTCAAGAGCGTTTCTAACCGCACAGATATCGTTACCGATATTCAATACAAGCCATTCGAGTCGAACCAGCCATTCGGTGGGCCTGGCGCTCACAATGGCGGCAGGTTACGTATTGGACCGGGAGGATTCCTCTGGGTAACTGGTGGTGATCGTCACAGAGGAATTTGTCCTCAAGACGGTCAGTTACTATGCGGTAAAGTACTGAGGATCGATGGAGATGGTAACGCACACCCCGGAAACAATCCTCCTGCCGGCTTTGACAAGCGTATCTACACTTATGGGCATAGAAATGTACAGGGTATAGATTTTCGTCCTAGCGATGGCAGAGCGTTTACTGCAGAGCACGGGCCATGGCATAACGACGAAATTACCGCACTGGTCAATGGTGGTAATGCCGGTTGGGACCCCGCAGAGAAAAGAGGTGGCAGAGGCGCGTGCCCGGACCAGTACTGCGGTTATGAACCAAAACAAATGGAAGCCGTGGATCCCGCGGTACGAGCCGCCTATACCCCGATGAGCGATACGCGGTTTAAAGACCTGATGCCGGCTGCCTGGAATAACAATGGCTTTTCCCAGGGCACCGGATCCGCCGCATTCCTCAAAGGCAGCAACTGGGGTATCTATGAAGGTCGTTTAACCGTTGGCATCATGGGCATAGCTTTCGGCGATACGCCGCCTGGATCCCGCATCGACATCATCGATCTCACTCCTGACGGATTGGGAATAAGGGGTATCGTGCGTATGCCGCTCGGATTTTCGAAGCGATTCCGCGGCCTGGTGATGGGCCCGGATAATGCGCTGTATGCTGCTACCGATGAAGGTGAAATTTATAGAATTACAGCTGAATAAGAAGTAATTAGCTGAAATTAGTGCTCGCGTTATGAAAGTAGCGCGAGCATTTTTTGTGTTTACTTGTCCGCATGCTCCGTTTAAGGGGCTGCGTCGGTCTGTTCATTGCCTCGAGGCGTTGTCGAATCTTGTTGCGCCGCTTCGGTATCGAGTCTGGTTCTTCCACTGCCACAAATTCCCGACAGATTTACGCGCTATTGCTTACACAGGATGTCAGCCAGACGTTCCGTGGCTGAATTCGCAGTTATATACACCTTTGGCTTCTGCCTGGTGTCAGTTGCCATTGCCGGGGTGGCCCAGTTTTTATCGGTGTAGAACGTACTGCGTAGCGTTGTTTCCGAGTGCTCGGAGCAGTCTATTTTCATCAAGCTCTGATAGCTCGAGGCCCCCATGACCGAGGACTTATATCGAATTCTATTCCACACGTTAACGAGATTACCGTTCTTTTGCACTCGCGCATTGTCGAAATAAAAGACATCACCATTGGCCCTGGCTGAATACTCGACCCACTCCGCCATCGTATTGCACGAGAAGATTAGCAGGAGGATGAGTAGTAATTTTTTCAAGTCCATGCCTCACATCTGTACAGAATAGTAGGCTATTTCCGGCGGGGCTTGCAACCGGGTTCCTGGAGTGCTGCAGGATCTTGTCGATGACGGACTGATCCTCGATACCGGGATTTATGGTGACAGTTTACATGATTCGGAATTTAAGGTAACTGTCACCATAATACCCGGTATATTAAATCTCGCCAGGGTTGGCGCGGTCATCTGGGGCAGGAGCGCTTTCACTCCTTCCTGATGGATGAAGATTACCTGCTTGCCACGGCCCGATATGTCGAAAGCAATCCGGTTGTCGCCGGACTGTGTCGACACCCCGGCACATGGCGATGTTCCAGCGCGCGTGCACACCTCGAAGGCAGGGACGACATCCTGGTGATCGTCAAGCCCATGCTCGATCGCGTAGCCGACTGGGAAGCCTGCCTGTCCAGCAGCACCCGCAACGACAGGGCGGAGTCGATCCGGCGACAAAATCGCACCGGGCGCCCTCTCGGCAGCACCGAATTCATAAAAGCCTGGAGCAACAAACCGGCAAAAACCTCGCCCCAAAACGCCCCGGCCCAAAACCAACCTCGACTAATTAGGTATACTGTCCCCGGAATTCCCTTTGTACGTGCCGGGTCCGGGTATTTGCCGATAAATCCCCGGGCCGGGATTAATCGTGGTCTGTCACCTGTTACTCCGTTATATTCGTTAGCGGCTGCGCTCGAGCGGTCGCGCCAGACAAAACTGAAAAAAACCAGACGAGATCATGAATTCCAGCCAGGACGCCATCGTAAAAGACCTCGTACTGATCGGGGGAGGCCACAGCCATGTGGCGGTGCTCAAAAACTTCGGCATGAAACCGATACCCGGGGTCCGCCTGACCTTAATCGCCAGAGATGTGCAAACACCCTATTCCGGAATGTTACCGGGATACGTGGCGGGCCACTACAGTTTCGACGAGGCGCATATCGACCTCAGACCCCTGTGTCAATTTGCCTCGGCACGACTCTATCATGACACCGCCATACGCATAGATACCGCCAACAAACAGGTCATCTGCGAAGGGCGGCCAGCAGTCAGTTACGACCTGTTATCGATCAACATCGGTTCACGCCCCGACATCAATTCGGTGCCCGGTGCCGCTGAATTCACGACACCGGTCAAACCGATCAATCGCTTCGTCGATAAGTGGCATCAATTGCTCGAGCGCGTGTTGCAACAACCGGGACCCCATCGCATCGCGGTAGTCGGTTCGGGCGCCGCCGGCGTGGAAATCCTGCTGGCTATTCAGTTCCGCCTGCAAAACCTGCTGCAGCAAGATCAACGCCAGGACGAGCAACTGGAGTTTCACCTGATCAGCAAAAGCGCGCAGATCATGCCGGCTTTTCCCGCTGGCGTTGCGCGCCGACTCGAGCGCATCCTCGAACAGCGTGGAGTCGAGGTCCATCGCGACACCGCGGCGATCGAGGTGTCCGATCGGGACCTTGTACTAAGTAACGGCAACAGGCTGCAGCTGGACGAGATACTCTGGGTTACCGGGGCAAGCGCGCCCGCCTGGCTGCGCGAGTCGGGCCTTGCGGTCGACGATAAGGGCTTCATCCAGGCCAACGACTGCCTGCAGTCGACCTCTCACCAGGACATATTCGCGGCCGGCGACATCGTCAATGTCGTCGATCATCCACGCCCCAAAGCCGGGGTATTCGCCGTCCGCCAGGGTAAACCGCTGGCGGAAAACCTGCGCAGGGCGTTGTTGAATCGCCCGCTGAAACCGTTCAAGCCGCAAAAAACCCTGCTGGCTTTGATCAGCAGTGGCGACCAGTACGCCATCGCCACCAAGGCCAACTGGCACTTCGAAGCAGCGCTGTTGTGGAAATGGAAAGACTGGATCGATCGTCGCTGGATGCTGAAGTACACCGAACTGCCAGCGATGCCCGACCAGGCGGTTTCCCGTCTCGATCGCAGGCTTGCCGACCAGGACACACTGAAAGAAATTTCTGCAATCGCAATGCGCTGCGGTGGCTGCGGTGCCAAGGTCGGCGCCAATGTGCTCAGTCGCGCCATCGCCGATCTGAAACCCGTAAGCCGTGACGATATCCTGATCGGACTGCACGAACCCGACGATGCCGCGGTCGTCGAAGTGCCGCCTGGAAAAGTCATGGTGCATACGGTCGATTACTTCCGCTCTTTTATCGACGACCCGTTTATCTTCGGGCAGATTGCGGCCAATCATGCCCTGAGCGACATTTTCGCGATGGGCGCCGAAGCGCAGTCGGCACTCGCCATTGCAACCCTGCCCTTTGCCATCGAAAGCAAGGTGGAGGACACCCTCAGGGAACTCATGGCCGGCGCCATGGTGGTGTTGAACGATGCCAATGCTGCGCTGGTTGGCGGACACACCAGCGAGGGCGCGGAACTGGCCCTGGGGTTCGCGGTGAACGGCATCGCCGACCGCGAACGGATCCTGCGTAAAGGCGGCATGCAGGCAGGCGATGCACTGGTGCTGACCAAGCCACTGGGTACCGGCACCCTGTTTGCCGCGAACATGCAACACAAGGCAAGGGGCCGCTGGATCGAGGATGCGGTCGAATCGATGATCCAGTCCAATCGACGCGCCGCCGAATGCTTATACACTCACGGTGCAACGGCGTGCACGGATATCACCGGTTTCGGACTACTCGGCCACCTGGTGGAAATGGTCAAACCCTCCGCTGTCGATGTGGAAATAGACCTGGCCTCGTTACCGCTTATCGACGGCGCCCTGGAAACGATTGCCATGGGGATTCTGAGCTCGCTGCAGCCGGCCAACCTGCGCCTGCGCCGCGCCATTGCCAATATGGAAGAGGCAGCCGCCAGCCCCCTGTATCCGCTGGTTTTCGACCCACAGACATCGGGCGGGCTGTTGGCCAGCCTGCCCGCACAAAGTGCCGAGGCCTGTTTGCAAGAATTAGTCGAACTCGGGTATCGCAAGGCGGCCGTCGTCGGCCGGGTCAAGGTGCAGGGGAAACAACTCGAACCGGTGCGGCTGATCAGGTAATCGTAGCCAGTAGCTTTTGCCAGGCCGACAGTTCCTGCTCTGGCGTAAACATAGGTGCAAGGGCTCTGCCCTGCCGTTGCAGCGACTTCAGGAAGCGTTCATCGACCTCGGCGCGGCGTATCCGCTCGGCCAGGGACGTCTCGTCGCCGACCCGGAAATAACCGCCGTAATCGCGGCCCAGCAAGCCGATGTTGCCGGCGATATCAGAGGCAATAATGGGCACACCCCCGACCAGGGCTTCGGAAACCACGTTAGCGCCCCCTTCCTGCAGCGAACTGATGACCATCAGGTGAGCGCGCAACAAAGCCTGGCGGACCTGCCCGGCAGATACCTCGCCCTGCCATCGATATCGCGGGTTGACCCGCATCTCCGCCTCGGCCTGCAAGGCCCATTCAGGACCATGCGCCTTGCCGTAGTGCAACACCCGGACTCTGGACTCCACCGGTAACAGGCGCGCAGCGAGGGCGGTTCGAAAAGGATCTTTCTCTTCGCGCAGGTGACCGATAACACAGATATCGAAGCAGCGCTTCGACGGGTTTCGCGGCCGCGGCAGCGGCTTCGCCGACTGGCGAATCACGGATAACTTTCGACGAAACTCGGGCGGCAACTCAGCGGCGACCAGGTCATGCAGACCAACCAGGGCGTCTGCCATTTTCATCGAGTCCAGGGTCGTTTGCGGATCGGTTTTCAGATAGGTATTGACGTCGGTACCACCGAGGGCGACCACCAACGGCCCTTCCGGGCTTGCTTCACGATAGCGTCGAATCGCAGCCGCGCTGCGCCAGGCGTGCAGCGCAATTACCAGGTCGGTGGGTTCTCCATTATAATCGGTATCGATCCTGACCCGGTGACCTGCGCTGCGCAGCAGACCGGCCCAGCGCATTGCCGAGGTACGGTTGCCATTCCTCGAATTTTCCTTGGCTGGAGTGACCAGGTGAATTTTCATGAAAGCAGAGCTTACATCACGATATGACCGCCCTTATTAGTAACACAAATCTGATTGCCATGCTGGAAAACGCCCGGCACAGGACCTATGAACTGGTTGCCGACCTGGACGAGGATCAACTGTTGGGGCCGAAATATGGCACGATCAATCCGCTACGCTGGGAGATCGGTCATGTCGCGTATTTTTACGAATACTTTATTCTGCGCGAGCTATACGGTCGTGAAAGCGTTCTGGGAAATCAGAAGGCCGATAGCCTGTATGACTCGATCACGGTCGCGCACGACACCCGCTGGGATTTACCGCTACCCGATCTACGGCAAACCAAAGCTTATATGCAATCGGTGCTGGACAATCTGTGCGAACGTTTGACGGGAACGATAGCAAGCGAGCAGGACAGTTTTATCTACCAGTTCGGTGTGTTTCACGAAGATATGCACTGCGAGGCTTTTCTCTGGGGCCGCCAGACACTGGCTTATCCGACACCGGTTTTCAGCGCGGCAATCGATGCCTCCGGTCTGCGCAGCGCGGGTGGACTACCCGGCTACGTTGACGTACCCGGCGGTCGTTTCCGCCTGGGCGCAGAGAAGGACGCCCCGTTCATGTTCGATAACGAAAAGTATGCACATGACGTAGAGGTCGCTCCCTTTTCCATTGCCCGGGCAGCGGTCACCAATGCCGAGTATGCGGAATTCGTCGCGGCGGGGGGTTACCAGCAGGAGGATTACTGGCATCCCGACGGCTGGGCCTGGGTACAGGAAAACCGGGTATCGCACCCCGGCTACTGGACGCCGCAAGGTAACCGGCAGTGGAGCATGCGCCGTTTCGATAAAACAATTCCGCTGCCCGATAACGAACCCGTTATTCACGTCAGCTGGTATGAAGCCGATGCTTATTGCCGCTGGGCCGGTTTGCGATTGCCAACCGAACTCGAATGGGAGGTCGCCGCCCTCGGCGCAGCGGATAGCCTGGGCAACCTGTCAGCCAGCAAGCGACGCTATCCATGGGGCAACGAAGCGCCTGCCGCCAGCCACGCCAACCTGGACGGCGTCGCGCTCGGCTGTGTCGACGTGGCTGCCTATCCGGCCGGCGACAGCGCTTTTGGTTGCCGACAAATGTCGGGTAACGTCTGGGAATGGACCAGCGACACCTTCCAACCCTTTCCCGGATTTACGGCGGACGCTTACAAGGAGTATTCGACGACTTTGTTCGGCAACACGAAAGTATTGCGCGGCGGCGCCTGGACCACGCGCGGGCGCATGATGCATGGTGGTTATCGCAATTTTTTTGGCGCCGACCGCTGGAACATCTTCAGCGGATTCCGAACCTGCAAACCGACCTGATTGCAAAAGCAAACGAATCACGGTGACAGTTTACTCGGCTTCGAATTGAGTAAACTGTCACCTTGGTTCCCGGAATTTTTTCCGGCTTCAAAGCTCTAACTGCCGAGAGCTAGCGGCTTGCGATGACTTCTAACCACACTCAACCGACAATGAAGAAGGTACAATGTGAAACCCGAAACAACTTGGCGCAATCATTCTTGCAATCCTTATGGCGGCACCCGTCCGGGCAGCCGAGGAAGTCCCCGCGGATGCTACCGCAGACATGCCGATGAAGCAGTATGGCGGAGGCATGATGATGCCCGGTAACATGATGCCGATGATACACTCGCAAATGATGGGCGGCGGCATGGGCCAGATGATGAATCCGCAAATGATGCAGATGCGCATGCAGCACATGCATAACATAGAGCAGCAGCTGAAAAACATCGAGGCACTGCTGCAACAGCTGGTGGACCAGGGCAAGTCCGATTAGGCATGCGTACCGCCATGGCCCTGGCGCGACCAGCGCTGGAGCCGGCTCGCCCGGGGGCCCGAACGGCAAGGCATCGCGACGATGACACAATTTCGACTCAAGCACCTGTTCGTCCTGGCATTGCTCGCTGCCCTCGTACTTGGCTATTTCGCGCTCGAGGGCTCCGGCCTGATGGTCTATTTCACCGACTCCAGGCCGATCGTCGCCCAGATTCGCGCGCTCGGCATGCTGGGCCCGGCGCTCATCGTCGGGCTCATGGTGCTGGCCATCGTGTTCAACCCCCTGCCCAGCGCGCCGATCGCGCTCGCGGCCGGCGCGGTCTACGGCCATACGCTGGGGACGGTCTATATCGTCACTGGCGCCGAAATCGGCGCCATTATTGCATTTTTCATCGCCCGCACGGTCGGCTACGAAATCGCCAGCAAGCATTTCGACAAGTTCGCGCTGCATCGGTTCGGCAGCCAGAACGGCCTGATGCTGATCGTGTTCGCCGCCCGGCTGCTGCCCTTCATGTCGTTCGACCTGGTCAGCTACGCGGCGGGCGTAACCCCGCTGAAGGCTTGGCGGTTTGCTCTCGCGACCCTGTTGGGGCTGGTGCCGATGAGTTTCCTGCTGGCCCACATGGGCAGCGAAGTCATCGACGGCGGAACAGTAGACTTCGCCGCCACGATCCTACTACTGGGACTGCTGGTCGCGGTGCCGCTTATCGCCGGCCGGTACTATCACGGGCGCTCGGGTAATTCGACGCGGGCGGACGAATCCGACGATTAACTAAATCAGAAACGGAGACTAGCATTCATGCACAAGGCAAAAATACTTTTGACGCTATTTCTGGCACTGGCGGCTTTCGGCTCGCAGGGCGCGGAAATTCCGCTCCAGCAATTGCCCAAGATCAACGATTTCGCGATCGTCGACAGCGAGGGCGAACAGTATATCGCGGCCACCAACCAGGGCCTTTACCACAGTCACGACCACGGCCATAGCTGGCGCGCGCACAAAACCGGCTTCGGCCTGCCGGCGGCCATGGTCGCGACGACACCCGACGGCTCGACTTATGCATTCGTGGTTACGCTGGGCCTGCTCAAGCTCGACGGCAAAAACAACCAGTGGAAGACGATCAACAACCGCTTCGGCAGCCAGGTATTGCAGCAGCTGAGCGCCACCCGCTGGACTCCGTCGCGATTGGTGGCGAGGAATCATTACGGCAAGCTGATCGTGTCCGACAACTACGGCGACGACTGGCACAAGCTGCGCGGCCCCTACCATCCGCGCACGGATGCCGAAAAGCGGGGTCAAAGCATATACGTCGAAAAATGCCAGTCCTGCCACGGCGTCGACGGGGTCGGCGAAACCTATACACGACAAGTGCTGACCGACAAGAATTATGTCATGGCCCCGGCGCTGGACGAGTCCGCGCACGCCTGGCATCACACCGACGAACAATTGGCGAAGTCGATTCTCGAGGGATCGCCTAGAACCCAGCGTATGATGGCCTGGAAGGACGCCGATGTCTCCGACGACGATGCGCGCGACCTCGTCGCCTACATCAAGAGCCTGTGGACGCAGCGGGAACTCGACTGCCAGGGACCGAAACACATGGAGTGTATGTAATAAGCGCTATTGGCGCGGTTTCGGCAAGCATGCAAATCGTCGGTCTGTCAGCGCTGCTGTTGCTCGCCTCCTGTTCGCCGCGGGAAGAGCATTTCGGCACCGCTTACGATCTGGCAGCGTTCGCCTCCAGCGGCGAACGCATTTACTTCACCGGGACCAGCGCCTCGAGCAAGGCCATCGCCGCCAGTGGCGGCACCGGCATGATGAATCGGCACCGGCAAATGCACGGCGGCGGCTGCGTCGTTTGCCACGGCCCCGACCGCGGGGGCAAACGGCTTTGGCCGCAATTCTGGGTCAAGGCTCCTGCGCTTACCGCGGAGGCGCTGTTCAGCGACAGCCACGGGCACGACGGCCACGGCGATCACGGCAACTACGACGCCGAGTCCCTGCGGCGGGCCATCACCACGGGTCTGGATCCCGCCGGCGAATCCCTCGATTCTGCGATGCCGCGCTGGTCGATGAACCCTTCCGATCTGGACGATCTGGTCGCCTACCTGCGGCAATGAATTCGGGGGACAGTATACCTATCTCGAACTTACCTGAGCATTCGAATCCGAACGAATTTAGTATACTGCCCCCGGAATTAGTCGGAATTAAGGGAACAAGCAATGCAACCCGAGCTCATCAGTACCAAGCGCTGTCCGTTCGTTCAACGCTCGGTGATCACGCTTGATTACAAGAATATCGAGCACAAGATGACCTTCATCGACCTGGACGGCCCGCCTGCCTGGTTCAACGAAATATCTCCGCTTGGAAAAGTACCCGTGCTGCGTGTCGACAACGACGCAGCGATCTTCGAATCGGCTGTCATCAACGAATTTCTCGATGACATCACGCCCGGTCAATTGCATCCGACCAACCCGTTACAACGGGCGATCAATAAGAGCTGGATCGAGTTTGGTGGAAACCGCTGCAGCCTGACATTCCGGCTCATGGTTGCCCCCGACAAACAAAGTTACGACGCTATCGTCGCCGACCTCAACGCCAGCCTCGGTCAGGTTTAGAATGTACTGATGCAGGAGCCATACTTCAACGGCGAGAATTTTTCGCTGATCGATGCCGCTTACGCGCCGATCTTTATACGGTCGGACGTTTTCGAAGATCTGCTGGGACTTCAGGTAACCGACAAGTTACCGAAAATCCATGCCTGGAGGTAAACTACTGGCCATGCCGGCAGTACAGAAAGCACGTTTTCCTGAATTACCGGACCTGTTTCGGCAATCGATCGTGAGCCGTATTGCTGATGCACAATCGCTGCCAAGTTGAGCCCGGCCGGCGCAGAACCCGGCAGGGGAAGGGCAACGGTTGCTCGCCTGGAAAAAGCTGGCCGATATCGTGAAACCAGGCTACATGATTTCCATTCAGAAAAAGTAAAGGCACAAGATCAACCATGTTGGAACAGGCAAAATCCGATCTCATCAATCCCGACTGCTTAACCGTGGGCATAAATCTCGGCAATATCCTGCTGGTTACGGGAACCAGCCCCGATGGGGAGCCGCAAGGTGTTGCCCCCGACATGGCCGCGGCCCTGGCCAGACGCCTCGGTGTCGCCGTCTCCTATATCACTTATGCCACTCCGGGCGAGGTCGCCGATGCCGCGGCCCGCGACGAGTGGGATGTCGGCCTGATTGCAATCGAACCGGAACGCGCCGCAGTGATCGACTTCTGTGATGCCTATGTCGAGATCGAAGCCACCTACCTGATTCCCGCCGGTTCGCCGTTGCAATGCGTCGACGACGTGGATCAGGCAGGCGTACGAATCGCGGTGTCGGATCGTTCCGCCTACGATCTGTTCCTGAGCCGAAACCTGAAGCATGCTGAACTGTGCCGCGCCCCGGGCCTTGCCGGTGCTTTCGAGCTGTTCGTTACTCAAAAACTGGACGCGCTGGCGGGACTGGTACCGGCGTTAAAGGACAATGCCGAAAAGCTGCCGGGCTCGCGCGTGCTCGAGGGCAGCTATACCTCGGTATGCCAGGCATTCGGCACCAGGCCGGGAAACACCGCTCTCCATGACTTTACCCAGGCGTTCATCGCCGACGCCAAATCGAGCGGGCTGGTGACCGAGCTGATCGAAAAACACGGCGTCATCGGCAAACTGCAGGTGGCGGGCAACCACTAGCACCGCGCGTCGGACGGGGTTTCCGAGAAACTGGGACAGATCTAATTATCGAGAAACTGGGACAGATCTAATTATCTGAATTATATGCAAAATATCGCGCCGAAACCCCGGGGCTACCTGGCCGGCACGCCGCCGCGCGTCGAAGGGGGTTTCCGGGTGGCTCGATCCCTCAGCGGCGAAAGTAACGCCAGATCTTGTCGACCCGTTTACGGAAGGCACGCGTATTGCTGCGTGGATTGTTCGCGACCGGCGACGGCAGGGTCGCCGCGAGTTCGATCGACTCGCGCGCGCTAATCCTCGAAACCGG
>JAOTTY010000115.1 GCA_029864185.1 Gammaproteobacteria bacterium | reverse complement strand
CGATGCGCAGCGCCAGGATATCCCCCTTGCTGGCTTCCTGCTGGTGCTTGATCATCGCGATATCGCCGTCAGCGATCGCGTCTCCTGACATGCTGTCGCCGACGACACGGATTGCAAGTATGTCGCCGCCGCCGAAAAAATCATGGGTTACCGAGAAGGTTTCACGGGTTTCATCGAACACGGGCAGCGGCGTACCGGCGGGTATTCGCGCGACCAGGTCGAATCGCTCGCCGCTCGCTTCATCCTGCTGCGCCAGCATATAATCGGAAACGCGTTGCGAACGCTGACGAATATATCCTTTCTTTTCCAGCGCCTTCAGGTGAAAGCGTGCGGTGGTGTGCTGAAATCCGAAATGAACGGCGATTTCGCGCAACGAAGGGAACGGCCGGCCCCGTTGCAACGCCTGTCGGGTATAGTCGTAAACTGCCTGCTGGATGTCGGTGAGCGTTTCCATGGGTCGAATATAATATATAACACCGTTGTATGCAACGCTGTTATATTGTCGTGTAGAATACAGTCAAATGCAGCCGGATCTACCTGAAACCTATTACCTCGATAACGTGCTGACGTTGTTCGAGCATGTCGCCAGGCTTTACAAGGACATTCTCGAGCCCGCGCAGCTCGAGTTTCTCGAGGATTTCGCAGGGCTCAGCGACGATGCACAAAAACTCTGTATCCGCCTGCTCAACCGCAGCGGCGAATGGTTTCGCCGCGATAAGCTGAATTACCGCGAGATCGGTTGCATCGACACGACGCTCGACGAACTGGCGCGCAAGGCCTTCATCGAGCTTGATGGCGAAATCGAATATCCCGTGCTGCTGTCGCTTTTCACCAAGCCGGAACTGCTCGACCGGGTAGCCGACAAATCCGGCCTTGCAAAACTCAGGCGTAACGAACTCGACAGGTTCTTGCTGCAGCAGGAAGATGCGCAGTATTTCCAGGCGCTGGCGGCCAGCGGCAGCCTGATAAGGATTTTACGACAGGATCATTACCAGATTTGTCAGATGCTGTTTTTCGGCAACCTGAATCAGTCGATGACCGACTTCGTACTGCGCGATCTAGGCCTGTATCAGTACGAGAGATACAACATCGACCATCATCACCGCCCCTACCGCAACACGCTCGAGATCCAGCAGCACTGGCTGCTTTACCGGCTCGAGGCCCTGTTCGAACTCTGCGAACGTTCCGACCGGGCGCAGCTCGAAGAAATAGTCCGGCTGATTCCACACGACATCGCGTCACGCGCTCCCGCCTATCGAAAGAGCGAGCGGCTGCGCTACGAAATCGCGCGCCAGCTCGAACGGACTGGCGACCTGCCTGCAGCTCTGGCGCTCTATCGGCAGTGCCGGCTACCGCCCAGCCGCGAGCGCAGCGCGCGTATCCACGATCAGCTCGGCCAGCACGGGCAGGCGCTCGACAATTGCATCCGTATCTTAGAGCAGCCGATCGACGAACAGGAAACCCAGTTCGCCTGCATGTTCGCGGCACGACTGATCCACCGTCACGGATTCGCGCCGCTGCGTGCGGCCGAACGCCTGCGCATCACGCACCAGCCCGAAATCGTCGACCTCGAGCTCGAACACCGGGACTCGGTCGAGCTCGCGGTAGCCGAATACTACAACGCCGTCGATGCCGCGGGCAGCTGCTTCTACCTCGAGAACAGCCTGTTCAACGGGGTGCTCGGGCTGTTGCTCTGGGATGTCGTATTCGCGCCACTGCCCGGCGCCTTCTACAACCCGTTTCAATATCGGCCCAGCGATTTTTACACGCCCGAATTTTGCACGGCCCGCCGCGATTTACTGGCGCAGACCTGGGACTCGATCGGTGACAACGACGACATCTGGCGCCTCGTGTCGCGGCGCTGGCGGCAAAAAAAGGATTTGATGAATCCGCTGGTCAACTGGCAATGGCTCGATCTCGACATCATCGAACGCGCGCTCGAGCGCATCGGTTTCGCAGACTGGCGCGCCATCTTCGATCGCATTCTGAGCGATCTGCGCGACAATCGCTCCGGCTTTCCCGACCTGGTTCACTTCCCCGCAGCGGGCGGCTACTGCCTGATCGAGGTCAAGGGTCCTGGCGACAGCCTGCAGCAAAACCAGCGGCGCTGGATGCAGTACTTCCGGGATCACGACATCCCGCACCGCCTGGCCAGGGTGACATGGCGCAGCAGCTGAAACTGGGGGTTCGCGAGCTGGTCGATTTCTGCTGCCGCGGCGGCGACCTCGGGCTCGACGGCAGCCCCGGAGTCAAGGCCCTCGAGGGACTGCAGACGCACCAGAAAATCCAGCGACGCTACGAGGCACGCGCCGACTCCGAGGTCGCGGTGAAATGGCTGCTGCGAGTCGACGACTACGATATCGAGCTCGGCGGGCGTATCGACCTGTTATTTGCCTCTGAAACCCCGCGGCGCATCGAGGAAATCAAGACCGTCTACCGGCATGTGCCCGGGGGCGAACAGGACGCGGTGCACTGGGCGCAGCTGAAGTGCTACGGCGCCATTTACGCGCGCGAACATCGGCTAGAACAGGTGGCCCTGTGCCTCAACCTGGTCAGCCTGTTCTCCGGCGAGGAGCAACGTCACGCCGAGGTGTTCGTCCGCACCGAACTCGAGGCCTTTGTCGAAGCCACTCTGCGCCAATACCTCGGCTGGCATCGTCTGGTCGCAGCGCAGCGGGCGCTGACGCGCGCGCAGGCTCGCGCAATGGCGTTTCCGTTTGACGCTTTCCGCGACCAGCAGCGCCAGTTCGCGGCCGAGGTTTACCGCACGATCCAGCGTCGTCAGCGTCTCATTGTCGAGGCGCCGACCGGGTCCGGCAAGACCATCAGCACGCTGTTTCCGGCGCTCAAGGCGATCGGCGAGGACCAGTGCGACCAGGTCGTCTACCTGTCGGCCAAGGTATCCGGACAGCAGCAGGCGGTCAGCGCGCTCGAGCTGATGCAGACCGGCGCCTCCTACCTGGTTATCCAGGCCAAGGCGCGCAGCTGCCCGTGTAATTTCGACGACAGCGAAATTGACGAGGATGGCCGTTGCCGTCGCTGTCTCGGCTTCTTCGACCGTCTGCCCGCCGCGCGCGAAAAGCTGTTGACGATGCGCAGACTCGACGTCGACTGCGTTCAGGCCGCCGCGACGGAGTTCCAGCTGTGCCCGTTCGAACTCGCGCTGCAAATGCTGCCATGGGTCGAGGTAGTGATCTGCGATTTCAACTACGTGTTCGACCCGCTGGTGCAACTCGGCTATTTCCGCGCCGACCAGCGCCGCAAGCTGTTGCTGATCGACGAATTGCACAACCTCGTGGACCGCGCCCGCGGCATGTACTCGGCAAGCCTGAGCCGGCGCCAGATCGACAGGGCCCTCGCTGCGGCCAACAGCCGGCAGATTTCGGCAGCGCTGAAATCGATGCGCCAGGCGCTCGACCGCGAACTACGGGGCCAGGATCAGGACGAGTCGATTTCCGTATCCGTGCCCGCAGGCCTGCTGCGCGCAAGCCAGAAGTTCAGCGAAAAGCTCGGCATCGACATCTTCACCGACAAGCACATCGCTGCCGCCACGATCGATTTTTCGAAGGAGGTGTTTCGCTTTCAGAACATCTGCCAGCTGTTCGCAAACCACCACAGGGCACTCGCATGCAAACCGCTCAAGTCCCGCGAGATGAAACTCCTTTGCCTCAATGCCTTCGAATACCTGCGCGACTGCTATCCGCTGTTTCACGCGGTCTGCGGCTTTTCCGCCACTTTGTCGCCGGCGACCTATTTCGAGCAGGCGCTGGGGCTGGACCAGGACTGCAGGAGTCTTTGCCTGGGGTCGTCTTTCCCCGCCGATAATCTCGGCGTTTACGTGGCTACCTACGTCGACACCCGGTTTCGCGAACGCGAGCGCCACATCGACGCAATTTGCGATTCGGTCGCGGCCTGCTACCAGGCGCGACCCGGCAATTACCTGGTGTTCTTCTCCGCCTATTACTTCATGCAGCAGGTTTACGAACGTTTCACGCGGCGCTACCCGAAAATCGACACCCTGCTGCAGCAACGCGAATTCGACGAGTCGGCACAACGGCGGTTTGTGGCGCGTTTTTTCGACGCCGACCGGCAGCTGGGCTTTGCCATCATGGGTGGCCGCTTCGCCGAGGGAATCGACTACCGCGGCGAGGCGCTGATCGGTGCGATCGTCGTCGGCGTGGGCCTGCCTCAGGCCGGCAGCGAGCAGCTGTTGATCCAGCAGGATTTCGAGTCGCTGTCGCTCGACGGATTCGATTACGCGTTTCGCTTTCCCGGCCTGGTCCGGGTCAAGCAAAGCGCCGGGCGCGTGATCCGCGACGAGAGTGATCGCGGCGTGGTGGTGTTGCTCGATCGACGTTTCGGGCAGGCCGGCTATGCGCGCCATTTACCAAGACACTGGAATCCTCGGTATTGCAACGATCCCGAATCGCTGAAACAATTGCTGACAGGATTCTGGGCAGGCGTGGAGGCGAAAGATGCCACAGATTGATATTCGACAGGTCGACATCACGCAGCTGGACGTGGACGCTATCGTCAACGCCGCGAATCCCGAGCTGGCCGACGGCGCCGGCGTCTGCGGCGCGATCCATCGCGCCGCCGGGCCGGAACTGCTCGCTGAATGCAAAACCCTGGGCGGCTGCGACACCGGCGACGCCAAGTTCACCGCCGGCTACCGCCTGCCGGCGCGCCACGTGATCCACGCGGTCGGACCGATATGGCAAGGAGGCGGACACGACGAGGCCGAGCTGCTCGCGAGCTGTTACCGTAAAAGTATACTGCTGGCCGACGAGCACGGCCTCGAGAGCATCGCCTTTCCGGCAATTTCCTGCGGTATTTACGGGTATCCGATCGACCAGGCGGCGGCGATTGCGATCGAGTCTACGCTGCGCACGCTGCGCCAGTGCAGGCATGTCGAAGAAGTGATATTCGCGTGTTTCTCCGATGAAATCGAGGCCGCCCTGATCCAGGCCGCCTCGCACCACGCCCTCTAGCCCCGGTATTTGCTCAGATCAATAATCTCCCTGGAAAAATTTTCGATCCGGGCAAGAATTCCTAGATTGCCATTTTGGAATAGACGCTGTCGATCTTGTCCTGCATCGACTGCTCGCGATCGACACGCGTACCGACGCGCAATGTGCTGATGCAGCGTGGCGCGTCCATCTCGTGCATTTTTTCGTGACATTGCCTGACCGCGGCCATGACCTTGTCCCACTCGCCCTCGACGTTGGTACCCCAGGGATGCATTTCGTGGTGGAGCCCGGCGGCCTCGAAGATGCGCTGGCATTCGACGACATATTCCGACACGGATACACCGACGCCCATCGGCACTACACAGATATCGATCAATACTTTCATAACTCTATCCCCCGGCTTGCAAAAACTCGCGATGATACAACAATTTCCCCGTGATACGGGGACGAATTCCGGGGACACAATACTTATCTCGGACGCAATTAAGTATCGTGTTCCTGGACTTATGGCGGCTACTGGTAACCGGTCAGTTCCATGTAGCCCACCCCTGCCCGCTGCCCGTTTTCGCCCTCGACAATCACCACGCCTTCCCAGTAAGGAATCGTGGTATCCATCCACTGGTCGTCGTACAGCGGCCGAATGCGCCAGCGGCGGTCCTGCTCGACCAGCAACAGCCGCCATTCCATCGGCAGCCTGCGCGACCGGTTTTCGCCGGTGGAAATTGCGCGCAGCTGCAGCGGGCTCAAATCGATCGCATCGCGGCCCAACAGCCGGGTAGAGCCATCGGCGCCGATCCAGTTACCGCTGAGCCAGTGTTCACCGCCGTCATGGCGCAACTGGTAAACCATCAGCTTGTGGCCATCGTCCAGGTGTAGCGAAAACCAGTCCCAGCCCTGCTGGTTTTGCGCCAGCGCCTGCGAACTCCATTCCCGGTCGAGCCAGCCTTTGCCGGCGAGGTCGATTTTCTCAGGGCCCGATTTGACGGTTCCACCCAGCCTGATAAACGGGTGGCTGTAATAATAACTGGCCTGCCCCTGCGCGGATTTCTGGCTGTAGCCGTCGATCCCGTTTGCCACCAGCTCCCCGGTCGCTTCCAGCGACAGGTCGATTTCACGCTCACCGATGGTGAATCTGAGCCGGGCCGGGAGCAGCGAAGCGCCGTTCGAACGCCACTCCCAATCGTCCATCCAGGCGTTAAAAAAGCCGTCGCGTTCGATCTCCGTGACCCCGGCCTGGCCGATACCGCCACGCGCAAAGCGCTGCTCATGGAAATGTCCGTCCGGGGTCGTAATCGCCACGTGCGCCATCCAGATCTGGTTACTGTTCCAGCCGCTGTCGACCGGTTCGGGGCTCAACGCCTGTCGAAACAGCGTCCACTGCAGGCCCCAGTCGCGACCGTCGTCGTCGGACAGGTTCGCGGTCAGGTACCACCATTCGATACGATAATCCGGATGTGCGCCGTGATCGCGCGGAAACTGCAGCTTTTTCCCGGGCGTGACCTGGGCAAAACCAAGCCCCTGGTCGCGTAAACCGCCGAGCACATCCTGCGCCACAGCGGCGGGCGCAAGCAACAGCAGGGCGACGAGGATATATCGCCGTGTCATATCGTTTCCCCGAGTTGAGCCAGCGCCTGCGGCATTTTGCGCCGCCATTGGTAAGACACCAGCAGCAGCGTCGCCGCGCAGATAAGCAGCACCAGCAGAGCGAGCCGCAGCGCCGGCTCGAATTCCCAGACCAGCGGCATGCTCCAGCCGAAACTGATGATGTTGAGCTTGTGGATCAGAATCCAGCTCAGCAGCGCCCCGAGCGGTATCGACATCAGCCACGCGATGACGCAGAAAATCAGCAGCGGGGTCGCCACCAGCAGCAGCTGCTCACCCTGGCGCAAGCCGAGCGCGCGCCACTGCGCGAACTGCGGCAGACGTTCCTGCAGGATGGCGAGCAGCGACGCCAGTAGGGCGATCGCGGCGACGATCATCGTCAGGCCGTTCATCGCCGCGGTAATCGCGAAGGTGCGGTCAAAAATACCCACAGATAGCCGGCGCACCTGCGCCTGCGAAATCCAGTCCCCCGGTCGTGCGCCCAGCGCTGTCAGGCTTGCCTCTGCCTGTTGCATGGCCTCGTTATTATCATGCTTTAGCCACAGCGCGATACCGCGCGAGTAGTGGTGGCTCCAGTTGCGCGCGACCACCTCGTAGGGCAGGTAGAACTGGAAGTAGGGGTTTCCATAGTCGTAAAACACGCCCACCACTTCGAATTTCCTGGCGCCACCATCCGTGTTCAGCTCGATGGTTTCGCCGAGCTCGACCCCCGCCAGAAAGTGCAGCTGCTCGTTTATCAACACCTTGCCCGGCTGCTCGCGCCAGACCCGGCGCGCGGCGGCGGCCGACTCGCCCTGCCACAGCGACAGGGGCAACTCGAGACTGTCCGGGGCCCGCGGATCGATGCCCCGCACCAGGGTCGGCCGGTCGCGCCAGCGGGTATTGACGCCGATGCGATAATGACTGGCGGCCAGCCATGATCGGGTCGATGGCGAGGCCCTGAGCCGCCCATAATCTACCCGGGGCCCACGCAGGTAGATATCCGCGCTTTGCCTGACCTCCAGCCAGCCGACGAACGCATTGCGGAAACTGTCCACCAGCGTGCCGACACCGAGATTCGCGGTCAGCGCCAGCAGCAACGCCATCATCGCGCTGCGCAACGCCGGCATCTGCGACCAGCCGTCGCTGACCATCCAGCGCGGCAGCAACCGGCTGCGCGGCACCAGCCAGCCGGCTAGCAGCAGACCCGCGGCGAGCAATATCGGCAATAGCCAGGCCGCGGCGAACAGCATCAGCCCGAGCACGACGAAACCCTGGGTGACGGTTTCGATGCGCCCGTAGCCAAGGCCGGCAATCAGCGCCAATGCCAGCGCCGCCAGCGCGAGTCGGCGGCGCGCGACCGCCTCGTCGCGCAGTAATCCCGCGCTGCGACCGGCTTCGAGGCTGGACTGCTGCAATTGCCGGTAGAGCGGCCAGCTAAGGGCCCAGACCAGTCCCAGCAAGGTTATGCTCCAGGCCTGCAATAGCGTAAGCGGGCTCAGCCCGAGATCGGAATCGACGGTCGCGGCATAAAGGCTCTGCAGGCTGGCGCCGAGGCCTGGCAGCAGGGCATGGGCTAACAGGATACCGAGCCCGAACCCGAGTGCGGTTCCGATCAGGCTCCACAGCAACGTCTCCAGCAGTATCGCGGTAAACAGCTGCTGCGTCGCGCAGCCCATCAGCCGCAGATCGAGGATAGTGGCGCGACGGTACCACAGCGAAAAACGCACCGCGTTGAAAACGATGAACAGGCCAACCGCGAATGACAACAGGCTCATCGCGGTCAGGTGGCTGTGTAGTGACTCGGTGAGTTCGCGCAGGTCGATGTGCTGCTGGTTTTCGGTCAGCTCGAGATACTCCGGCAGCAGCGCCGCTAGCCTCGCGTGCTCGCGCTGGGTAACGGGTCCCACCGCCAGGTAACTGAAGCGGTCGCTGCCGGACAGCGACATCGCGGCGCCGATATCGAGCAACACGCGCCGGCCCTGTTGTTCACGCGCCTGGATCAGCGCCGGCGGCAATGACCGGCCGCCGCGCAACCGCAACTGCGCGCCCGCTTCGAGCCGGAGTTCGCGCGCCAGGGCCTCGGGTACCCACGCGCGGTAGGGTGGCTGCACGAACTTCAGCCAGGTTTCCGCGAAATCCCCGGTATCGCCTTCCGCGCCGAAGGCATCCCCGGGTAGCGCCAGTAAATCCGTCGCGATGATGCTGACCGATATCCCTTCGACGGTGCCGACCTCCAGCTCTATCAACGGAAAAACCTGGCGAAACCCCGCACGGCGCAAATCGATGTAAAGCGATTGTTCGATTCCCTCGTCGCGTCGGCTCTGGATCCAGTAGCTGGCCTGCGCGCCGAGCAGGCTTTGCGCCTGCCGGTAACTTGCCTCGGCGTGCTGGTTGATGATCTGTACCGCGGACCACAGACCGACACCGGCAATAAGCCCGATGGCCATGAACAGCGTCTGCCACGGATGCCGCCAGTAATGGCTCAGCAAGGCCTTCAGAATCCAGACAAATCCGCGATTCATTCGATTTCGGCCAGCCTGCCGTTGTGCAGGTTGACGCGCCGATCCATGAATGCCGCCATGGCCTTGCTGTGGGTGACCATCAGCAGGCTGCTGCCGGCGCGTTTGACCAGTTCGCTGAACAATCCCATCACCTCGAGGCTCGAGGCTTCGTCCAGGTTACCGGTGGGCTCGTCGGCGAGCACCAGCTGCGGCTTGTGCAACAGCGAGCGCGCGATTGCAACCCGCTGCTGCTGTCCGCGCGACAGCTGTGACGGATACTTGTCGAGCTGTGCGCCGAGCCCGAGTCGCTCGATGAGTTCGTGCTCGTAGCGCGCATCGAGGCGCTGGCACAATGCGGCCTGAAAGCGGATATTATCGATGATGGACAGGGTCGAAATCAGGTGAAACTGCTGGAATACGAGGCTGAGCTGCGCGCGCCGCATCGCCGCCAGCGCCGCTTCCGGTTCGGCGTGCACCCGATGGCCGGCAAACAGTATCTCGCCGCTGTCCGGTCGATCGAGCCCGGCGACCAGGTGCAGCAGCGTCGACTTGCCGCTGCCGCTCTCGCCGAGCAGGGCGATCGAGGAAGCCGCGTCCATTTCGAAGTCGACGCCTTCCAGCACGTTCTGGCGCAGGCCGGCATACTGGTAAGACTTGTAGAGATTTTTGATCGAGAGCATCGCCTTCGAATGCTAACCGAATTTATTTGCAGGCAGTAAATTAAAATTACGGCACCGCCGCGGCGATGGATTTACCGGCCCAATAAAGTAAACTGCGCGCGCTACCACCGGAGTTACCATGACAGCCATTTGCGATATCAGAGACCTGCAGAAGCTGGCGCGCCGCCGCGTGCCGCGCATGTTTTACGAATACGCGGATTCGGGTTCCTGGACCGAGTCGACCTACCGCGCCAACGAAGCCGATTTCCGGGACATCAAGCTACGCCAGCGGGTTGCCGTCGACATCACCGACCGCTCGGTCAAAACCGAAATGATCGGCCAGCCCGTCGCCATGCCGGTAGCCCTTGCGCCGGTCGGATTGACCGGCATGCAGCATCCCGACGGCGAGATCAAGGCGGCGCGGGCGGCGCAGAAATTCGGCGTGCCGTTCACGCTGTCGACGATGAGCATCTGCTCGATCGAGGACGTCGCCGAACATACCAGCGAACCCTTCTGGTTTCAGCTCTACGTGATGAAGGACCGCGATTTCGTCGGCCGCCTGATCGATCGCGCCAGGGACGCCGGCTGCAGCGCGTTGATGCTGACCCTCGACCTGCAGATTCTGGCCCAGCGTCACAACGATATCCGCAACGGCCTGAGCGCGCCGCCGAAGCCGACCCTCGATGCCGCACTGCAATTGCTGACGCGTCCGCGCTGGTGCCTGAACATGCTCAAGACCAGGCGCCACAGTTTCAGGAATATCGTCGGCCACGCCAAAGGCGTCGGCGATCTGTCCTCGCTGTCGTCCTGGACCGCGGAACAGTTCGATCCGAAGCTTTCCTGGCAGGATATCGACTGGATCAGGGAGCGCTGGGGCGGCAAGCTGATCATCAAGGGCATACTCGATCCCGAGGACGCTCGCATGGCGGCCAAAACCGGCGCCGATGCGATCATCGTATCGAATCACGGCGGGCGCCAGCTCGACGGCGCACGTTCGTCGATCAGCGCATTACCGGAGATCGTCGACGCGGTCGGCAATGATATCGAAGTTCATTTCGACGGCGGCATCCGCTCCGGACAGGACGTGTTGAAGGCGATCTGCCTCGGCGCGAAGGCCACCTACATCGGCCGCGCGTTTATCTACGGTCTCGGTGCGCACGGCGAAGCCGGCGTGTCGCTGGCGCTCGAAATCATTCACCGCGAACTCGACATGACGATGGCGCTATGCGGCGAACGCCTGCTGCAAAACCTCGGCCACCATAACCTGCTGAATCCACCCGATTGATCCCAGGCCCGCCTCTTCGAAGGGACCTGGTATGCCGCGACCATGGAGAATCAAAACCGAACCGAAACCAGCACCGATGGGCCACGACTGCGCCGCGCTTTTTCCATCGCATTATCCCTTACGCTATTGCTATGGGTGGTAAAACTCGTGGAGCATCTCGGCGGTTTCGATTTTTCCAGTTACGGAATTTATCCGCGCGCGGCGGCGGGGCTCACCGGAATACTGTGCGCGCCGTTCATCCACGGCTCCTTCGCGCATCTGTTCGCCAACACCGCGCCGGTTATCGTGATCGGAACGATGTTGCTGTACGGGTATCCGCGAGCTGCGCGGACATTATTGCCGGCAGTCTATCTCGGCGGCGGATTCGCGGTGTGGCTGTTTGCCCGCGAAGCCTATCACATCGGTGCCAGCGGGCTCGCTTTCGGCATGTTGTACTTTGTCCTGACGGTCGGCATTCTGCGTTGGGACAGGCGCGCCATCGCCCTCTCGCTGGTGGTGTTTTTCCTCTACGGCGGCATGATCTGGGGCATTTTACCCGAATCGCGCGAGGTTTCCTTCGAGTCGCACCTTGGCGGCGCCGTGATCGGCATGGTGCTGGCCTTCGTGCTGCGACACCAGGACCCCCCACCGGCGCGCAAGCAATACAGCTGGGAGCGCGAAGACGCAGATGGCGACGACTTCGACTGGCCGGAGGGTTTATAGCAAAGTACCACGATCAAATTTAGATTACAGGCACTCGTATTCATCAGATCTTGACGGTGACGCCCGATTATAAGGAGCAGACATAAAAAACCCCGCTGTATGGCGGGGTTTCATAATTAATTCCGGTTACAGGTTAAGCTGTCTTTCTCCGCTTACCCAATCCAACCAATCCGATCAGAGCGGTGCCGAATAGCCATACTGCTGCGGGAAGCGGCACCGCGGACACATCAACCCGGACCACCATGTCGTCATAATCGGCGTCGCCGAAACCGTCACCGAACATCAGGTAAGCAGAGGATGGGCTAATCATCGCGACTGCCAGCGAAAGCCCCAAATTTGAGTCGTCCAGATTTAAACCCGCATCAAAGCCGAAGGAACCGCCGCCATTGATAAAGGCACCCGGATCGACACAGCAGGTTCCTAGACCGACGAAGCTGAAATCCAGCAATCCGCTGGAACCCGTGGTCGCGATTGTCGTGCCGGGTGCGGTGAATCCAGTTAAGAAGGCGGGGAAAATACTATCCGACCTTACGTCCGAACCCGCGAAAAGGTTGGTAGAGCCGGCTTCTTTGCCTATGTATGTGTACACGATGTTGGCATTGGCATCTATAGCGATGCCTTCTCCGACAGCAGCCTGAGCTGCGTTGAAAGTCTGTATGGTATTGCCAACCGAAAGGCCCGGGGCGGTAGGAGAAGGATTCCAGTTCCAGGGCACATAGTCGACCGCACCACCGATCAGCGAGAGTGTTGCAGCCTTGGCCGTAAGCGAAGCAATCATGAGCAGACTTGTTGCTAATGTACACAAGCTTGTTTTTACAACTCTTTTCATGCCTGCCTCCAAATTGCGGTCCGTTACATAAACATACTATTTATCGATACCATTTTTATGGCATCTTTGAC
>JAOTTY010000379.1 GCA_029864185.1 Gammaproteobacteria bacterium | reverse complement strand
AACTCCGGTAAGGCTGAACTCGGGACATGTGGTCTTGGCAAATACAACCGCGCCTTCCTGTTCCAGCAACTCGATCGCGCGACAGGTTTCGGTGGGCACGAAATCGCTTAGCAGCTGCGAACCGTTGGCGCAGGGATAACCGGCGAGAAATTGCGAATCCTTGATCGTGATCGGCAACCCACAAAGGCGTCCGGCCTTGCCGCTGGCACGTTTCCGGTCGGCCTCGAGCGCCGCCTGGCGGGCGCGGGCGTAGAGTTTCAGGGCGATTGGGTTGAGTATCGGTGCCAGCGCTTCGGCGCGTGCGATGGTTTGCTCGAGTAAATCGACGGCGCTTATTTTACCTGACGCGAGGGCTTTTAATTGTTGTGACGCGGTCAGCGATATCTCTGGCATATAGTCGGGCGTATGGGTGGAGGGCCGGATTTGATTCCGGCCCCTCCTGACTGAAACGAATGACCGTAGCTTAGACAGCAACGTATTCGTCTGCAAGCGTTTCCTGAGCCATCACCGCCTCGATCGGGTATCCTGGTTCGATCGAATCCGCGAGCGCTGCCGGATGCCATGCCTTGGCGCGGCGAGCGATTTCGTCCTGCGACAGGTTTTCGACCTTGCTGGCGATCGACCACAGGTGGCCATTGCCGTCTACCAGGATTCCGGTACGGTCGCCCCAGTAGGCGTCGTACAGCGCGGTGTGAACCATTGCGCCGGCTTCGAGCGCGCGCTCCCAGCTGGTGTCGACATCGTCGACATACAGGTGGACCTGGCCGACGCTGGCGCCGAGGCTCGCTGGCGACAGGATACCCTGCTCGGGTGCTTCGCGGTTTAACGCTATAATGCTGTTGCCGATTTTGATGGTGGCATGGACCGCGACGCTTTCATCGGCGCCGGTGTGACGGGTTAGCAGCTCCGCACCGAAGGCGGCCTGGTAAAAGGCAAGCGCACTATCGACGTCGATCACGGTCAGACAAGGGGTGGCGGTGCGGTAACCGCGCGGAATTGGGGAAACTTTTTTACTCACAATATGCTCCATAGTGTGGGTTGGTGATAAAAGAATCAAAGTATCCTTTGATTTTGAAAATGCAGTTTCGACTGATTGCGATTAACTACACTATGATCCATAATGTAGTTAACGAATCCAATAATGTCAACACCATGACTCAAGATGTAGAATTAGGGATCACTGGTTCGGTCACCCAGGCCGACCTGGCGCCATTGCGTGACAGCGCCAGGCTCGGCGAATTCGCCGTCGTCTACCGCGTCGAACGCATGCACCAGGGCGGCGGATACGGCGATTCCGGCAAGCACCCGTTGGCCTGGGCCGTCGCGGTTTATGTCGATAACCAGTTGTGCCGGGTTTACAACGCGCGCGGCGCCGGCCGCGAGTGGAACAGCATCGACAAGCTGGGCAGCTGGCTGCGCGAGCAGGGATTCTGGTACTGGTGGACCCGTAACGATCTCGAACCGATCGGACAGGCGATCGCCGAGGAAGAGGAAAGCAGCCACGAGCAGCCGTCACCTGCGTTCATCGATCCGCCTTTCTCGCCCTTTTAGTGTCTACGGCAACCCATATGAAGTTCACCTTCCGCGCGTTTGCGGAAGACGATCCCGGACCTGCCTGGCAGCACCATTTCAATCGCCTGTGGCCTGCTTACAAGCGCTGGTTCCTGCGCTACGGCGAACGCGATCGACCGACCTACTTCGAATCGGCCAGGGCGTTGCGGCAGTACCTGCCCGAGTTCGAGCGGGTCTACGAGGCCATGGTCGATCTCGCCGGAGGCGGCGACCACGCCGCGCGCTTCCTCGCCCAGTATTGTCCGCCGCCGCTGTTCCGCGGCTGCTCGCAGGCGGTATACCGGGCGGACCAGCTCGTCATGGTGCGCAGCTACGATTACTCGCCCTACGTCTTCGACGGTTTGCTGATGCGCAGCAAGTTCCACCAGCGCGACGTGATAGGCATGATGGACTGCATGTCGGGAGTGCTCGACGGCATCAACAGCGATGGTCTCGCGGTATCCATGTCTTTCGGCGGCCGCGAGGAGTTTGCCGAGGGATTCGGCATATCTATTTTGCTGCGCTACCTGCTCGAGTTCGCCGGCGACGTCAGGGAGGCCTGCGACCTCATTCGGCGCGTTCCCGTCCAGGGGGCTTATAACCTGTTGCTGCTCGATCGTGCGGCAAACATGCAAATGGTGGCGCTCGCACCCGGGCGGGATCCGGTATTTTTCGAACAGCATATCGCCACCAACCACCAGGCGGACAGCGACTGGCCACTTTACGAGGAAAAGGTCGATACCCGGGGGCGCTACCGGTACCTTACAGATCTGACCGCGGGCGCGGCGCACTCGGCGCACGGCTTTACGCGGGAGTTTCTGCGCCCTCCGTTGTACCAAACCCAGTTTGCGCGCGGCTTCGGCACACTGTACGACGCGGCTTTTTACCCGCAACTGGGAGCATGCGAGTATTTCTGGCCCGAACAGAGCTGGTCCTTCGACTTCGATTCGTTTGCAGCGCGCGAGTACCGCATCGACTTCATCGATCCCGCGGGCTATCCGAAAAACAGCAAGGCCTACGGCGAAATTTACACCAGTAAACCTATTCCCGTGCTTCGGTTTTGATTCCTCACCAGAAATCACGGGGACACAATTCTTGATTAATGAATCAAGAATTGTGTCCCCGTGATTATTTCTGCAGATTCTGCAACGCTTCCTCGGTGAACAATTGCAGGCCGATCTGAGGTTCGTAGCCGTGAATCTCCTTGACGTCCAGCGCGCGGATGAAGGCAAGGATCTGTTCGCTGATCACCTGCCCCGGCACCAGCACCGGGAAACCCGGCGGATACGGCGTCACGAAACTTGCCGAAACCAGTTCTCGACCCGATTTCATCGCCTTGCCGATGGTTTCCTCGTCAATGGTCATGTACTCGCAGTTTTCCTCATCGTAGGCGAGAAAAAACGCGCTGCGAATATCACCCTCGCCGGTTTTCACCTTGTTCCCTGCGCTTGGGGCAAAAGCGGCATGGAAATGGCTGAAATCGGGCAACGGCGGCAATTCCAGCGACAGCGACTTGATCCGCTTGTCGATCAGGCGCCGCTCGACGCGGCTGGCTTCCTCGCGTTCCTGCTCCAGCTCGG
>JAOTTY010000114.1 GCA_029864185.1 Gammaproteobacteria bacterium | reverse complement strand
GTGACCTCGAGCAGCGACGACAAGCTTGCGCGGGCGCGGGATCTGGCCGCGGAGCGCGGTGTGAACCACAGGCGCGAAGACGTCGTCGCAGCGGTGATGGATTTTACCCGGGGCAGGGGTGTCGACGTGGTTATCGACAACGTCGGCGAGGCGAGCTGGCCCGCGAGCCTGCGCGCGGTGCGCCGCGGCGGCAGGATCGTTACCTGCGGCGCCACCAGCGGGCCGCAGCCGCGCGCCGACCTGCAGCGGGTTTTCATCCGCCAGATCCAGATTTTCGGCAGCACGCTGGGTACCCACGACGAGTTTCGCGCCCTGCTCACGGCGGTGGCGCAGCGGCAGATCGTCCCGCTGATCGATCGTTGTTTCGATTTCGCCGAAGCCGAGCAGGCGCTGGACTACCTCGAACAGGGGCGACAGTTCGGCAAGCTCACCCTGCGAGTCGATCCGGGCCTGTCCTGACCCGGAGGATGCAAAAAAACCGCCGGCACCGCGGCCGCCGTCAGTTTACGTCCGCTTCGAAGTGGTGTTCTATCGATTTTGCGTAGTAGGCGACCAGCGCCTGTTTGTCCGGGTTGATCCGGTAGTTGTTTTCGGCCTGGAATCGAATCATGCCCCTCAGCAGCGTCAGCTCGAGCGCCTGCTGCAGCGCGAACTGATCGTCGGAGCGCGGTACCACGACGAAGGCGCCGCGCTTGCGAGCCAGCGCGATTGCCTCCCTGAATCTCGCCAGTAGCGCCTCCTTGTCGAGTCCGGTTGCGGGCGCCTGCCGCATGACCCAGCACAGCGTCGCCACCGGCGGTACCGGGATCAGTTCGCGCACCACCGCCATCAGGTCTTCGCCGAAACGGTTAAGCCAGGCAAAGCGCTGCGCGCGGTCGAGGGTCGGCCAGTCGACGTCGTGTCGTCGTAGCCAGTCGCGAAACGACAGGGGTCGGCCAAAATTGGCGCAGGCGTAACCGAAGGAGCGGCGCTGTAGCAGAATTTCCGCAAGCGTGCGCAGGCCGAACCTGATGCCCGACCAGATCACGAAGCTTCTGCCCCTGGCCCTGAATTCGGCCGAGCTGGCGCGCACCATGTTGGTATCCTCCGCCACGCGATCGTAGTTGGTGCCGATCGGAACGACGACGATGTCGGGCGAGGTAGCCGGGTCGAAATTTTTGGTGACGAAGCTGAACAGGCCGAAGCGGGCCTGCTGCAGACCGCCATCGGGCGACAGCGCGCCTTCGGGGAAAATCGCATGCGGCACGCGCGCCGCGGTCGCCAGCTGTACGTAGCGCTCGAGCGCACGGCGATACAGCGGGTCGTTCGAATCGCGCCGAATGAAATAACCGCCGGCGCTGCGCATCAGCTGGCGGATCGGGAAAATGCCCGACCACTCACCGACGCCAAAGGACAGCATGGTGCGCTGCGACGTCAGGTAGGTCACCAGCAGGTAATCCATGTTGGTGCGGTGATTCGACATGAAGATAACGCTGTCTTCGTTGCTGACCGTTTCCAGCGACGCCTCGTCGACGAACCCGATCGCGATCCGGTAGAATCCGCGCAGCATGCTGCGTCCGAGGCGGTAACCGACGCGAAAATAAAAATACGGGTTGAACGCGGGCACGATTTCGAGCGCGATCCTGTGCAGCCTGTCACGCACATCCTCGAGCGTCATGCCCCTTTCCTCGGCGATCTCGGCCGCCGCGCCGAGCAACTGCGGGTCGGTCGCCAGCTGGTTCGCGAGGGCCCGGTAGCGGGTCAGCGTGAACGGCGACAGCTTGAGCTGCAATTGCGGGTTGACGTCATGGAAAGTTCGTCGAGACCAGCGGTTCCAGACCTTGAGCCACAGCGGAATCAGAACCTGGGTAATCAGCGAAGGCAGCGCCAGCAGTATCAGCAGCAGCAGTGCCCACAACGGAATGACGACGGGGTCGTTCACCTCAGTTCAGAGATTTCACGATTTGCCGAAAGCGTCGCAGCGGCGCGTCGTTGCGGGTCAACGCAATCGGCAGCGAAAAATGCCCCTGCGGCCAGATGAAACGGTTTTGCGGCGGCAGCTGCCAGCGATCGAGTAGTTCGAGGCCGCCCGCGAAAGGCGTCGCCTGGTCGGATTCGCCCAGCACAGAAACGATGTTGGCGGCATCGACCGACGGTTGCTGCGGCGGATCCAGGGCTTGCAGGTATTCCGCCACGGTGGCCACGCTCCAGCCGCGTTCATGTTTCGCCTTCAGCGCACCGAACAACCTTGCGATCGAACCGTGGATCAACGCGTCCTCGATTCTCGAGCAATGCATGATCAGCAGCAGTGCGTCGGGTCGCAGATGCGGCGGCCAGTTCGATGCCTGCCCGCAGACGAGTTGCGCGATCAGCGCGCCGAGGCTGCTGCCGCCCATCGTAACGGGTCCATTCGAACCGCGCCGGCACCAGTCCATCAGCACCGCGCGTTCGGTCACCGCCGCGGTGAAGGTGTCCAGCACGCCGAGCGGCGACGTGGCGCTGATGTACTCGCCGCCGTAGTAGCCCTCGGGACGCCGGCGTCCATGAAACGGCGCCTCGGGGCGCACCACCCGAAAACCGAGGCGGCACAGTACGTCGACCTCGTCGACGAGGCCCTCCAGGTAGTCGAATTCGACGCAGATGCCGTGTCCGTAAATAATCGTCGGCGGGTTGTCGATCCCCGCGGGTTCGTGTACGCGCGCATAAACCGAATCCGCGGTGCGTGACGACGGGGATCGAAATCGAATCCAGTACTGGTTGCCGTCGGCCGCGGCGAAGGGCCGGGACTGTTCGATGGCCGGCATGACGGCGGGCGCTGCGTAATAGGGATCCGGGTTGCTCCTGATCGTGCCGTATAGCGTTTCGACGGCGGCCCGCGTGGGAATTTCATAGCGAGAAGTCTGGGGTTTGAAGTGCAACAGAAAACGCAGGTCGCGACGCATCAGGTTATGTGCCTGGTGCGCTTCCTTGCGCGCCTTCTCAATTGCGGCGAGGTCTCCAGGTATCGTTCGCGTGCCGGCGAAAAATGCGTCGCACCAGGCCGCGTCGGCGGCGTTGACCCGCGCGCGCGACACTTCGAAACGAAACAAAACCCTGCCGAGCCGCTGTCGCTGACGCGAGTTCGGCTCGATCCCGGCGATCTCGGCAAATCGCGTCACCGAGCCATGCGCCGCGTCCGCCACGGCCCATAGTCTCGACAGGGGCAGATACAGCCTGCGCAGAAAGACCATCGATGCCGGATCGAACCAGCGCAGCGTAAACAGTCCCCCGAGGGGCCCGCGCATCCAGTTGATCGCGCCCTGTTCGGCGGGCAGCTTGTGGCCCGTGATGAGGTCGCTGATATTCCGGATTTCGATATCTTATCTCCGCAGCGAACCGGGCCTGTTGGTGCCGGGTAGTCGTTTTCCGGGCATGCCGGGAAAACCCGTGCCCGAAAACAGCATCTCCTCGTTGCCAGGCCGTAACGAGGAGTGTCGCATCGACCGGGCGGATCGAAAGCTGCGATTCTTGCGATCCTCGAAACGGCGCCGAAACGTAAGCGTAATCGATTTAACGGTTCCGGCTAACCGCCGAATGCCGCAAAATCTGGTCATTTCCAGTCATCGCCGAGCCCCAGTGGCGCCGGCAGCCGGTTGACGATGCTGTCGAACAGCTCGGAGAATTCGTCGTTCCAGTCCTGGCCGAACATCGGGTCCCGGTTTTCACCGAAGGCGGCGTCGATTTCCTCCCAGTCCGAGGCCTGCAGCGCTTTCTTCGCGCGCGGCAATATTTCCTTCTCCTCCTTGTGCGCGTGGTTACGCTCGAACTCGGTATACTTCAACACGGTTTCGCGAAAGTGCGGGAACTCGGCCGCGCCCGAAAACTCGTAGGCCGACAACGCCTTCAGCATCTCGATAAACAGGAGTTCGCCCTCGGTATGCTGCTGGCCGAGTTCGCGCACCAGGGCCTCGGTATCGGGGGCGCGCTCCAGTAGTTTCGGAAACAGGTAGAGATTTTCCTTGGGATGATGGTAGCGATCGAGAAAGCGATCGAGATAGGTTAACAATCCGTGGAAGATGGTGAAATCCGGGTGTTTCCCCTTGTCGATTTCCTCGATCAGTTTCTCGAGGCTGTAAAGCACCGCGCCCAGGTTCTTGTGTTCGCTTTTGATGATCGCTATCGCGCGCATTGGTATACCTTCGCTCTACGGATTAGGTGATAAAGATTAACATACAGTCCGCATTTTAAGCTCGATAAAGATCAGGCTCATGACCGACCCGCGCACTATACGGAGCGCGGGTCGCTCGGCCGATTTTCTCGTTACAGGTAATTTTGCGCCGGTATATTTGACCTTTGAAGCGGTCGCAACCGGACTTGCCAGCCGCAATATTTCATTTGACAAAAGCTGCCAATTTGCGAAATTGTCGCGGTGAATACCGACAAGCCTTCGAGGCGTACCCAGGTTCTGATCATCGGTGGCGGTCCCTCCGGCCTGCTGCTAAGCCAGTTACTCGAGCGCAGCGGCATCGAGACCGTCATTCTCGAGCGGCGCAGCCGCGAATACGTGCTCGGACGGATCAGGGCCGGCGTGCTGGAATCGGGGACCGTAGAGCTGCTGCGCGAGGCCGGCGTCGGCGAGCGCATGGACCGCGAAGGGCTGGTGCACGAGGGCATCTACCTGGCGGTCTCCAACCGTGGATTTCGCATCGATTTCAAACACCACACCGGCGGCACGGTGAGGGTATACGGCCAGACCGAGCTGACGCGCGACCTGTATCGAGCGCGCGATGCCATGGGTGGCACGATCCTGCATGAAGTCGACCAGGTGCGGATAGAGGATGCCGATTCCGGCTCTCCGCGGGTCAGCTTCAGGCACGAGGGTCGCGAGCGGCGCGTCGAATGCGATTTCGTCGCCGGCTGTGACGGATTCCACGGCGTCGGCCGGCAAACCATTCCGGCCGATGTACGGCGAGAGTTCGAGCGGGTTTATCCGTTCGGCTGGCTCGGCCTGTTGTCGCCGACGCCGCCGGTCAGCGAAGAGTTGATCTACGCTAGCCATGAGCGCGGCTTCGCGCTGTGTTCGATGCGCAATCCGAATCTGAGCCGTTACTACCTGCAGGTACCGCTCGACGACGCGACCGAAAACTGGCCGGATGCGGTATTCTGGGACGAACTGAAGTGCCGCATTCCGCGCGACGCGGCGGAATCCATCGTCACCGGCGCGTCGATCGAGAAATCCATCGCGCCGCTGCGTTCCTTCGTCGCCGAGCCGATGCGCTGGGGACGCCTGTTTCTGTGCGGCGACGCCGCGCATATCGTGCCGCCCACCGGGGCCAAGGGTCTGAATCTGGCCGCGTCTGACGTTTATTACCTGTGGCAGGCACTGAAGCAGCACTACCTGGACCGCGAAGACGAGGGTATCGATACCTATTCCGCCCGGGCGCTTGCGCGGGTCTGGAAAGCCGAGCGTTTCAGCTGGAGCATGACCCGGCTGCTGCATCGTTTTCCCGATCAGTCCGACTTCGATCGGCGCATGCAGCAGGCGGAACTCGAGTATCTCGAGACCTCGGTCGCGGCGCAGGCGTCGCTGGCCGAGAATTACATCGGGCTGCCTTACTGAAGGAGTGCAACATGGATATGATCGAACTGGGGGAAGTAACGCTGCATTATCGCGTCGACGGCGATGCCGACGGCGCGACGATCGTATTTGCCAATTCGCTGGGGACGGATTTTCGCCTGTGGGACAAGATCCTGCCGCGATTGCCCGCCGGTCTCAGGATCGTTCGCTACGACACACGCGGCCATGGCCTGTCCAGCTGTCCCGGCGGCGACTACACGATGGATGAACTGGTCGACGAATGTGCGCACCTGCTGCAGGCTCTGGGGGTGCGCGATTGCCTGTTCGTCGGACTTTCCATCGGCGGTATCATCGCGCAGGGCCTCGCGTCGCGTTATCCCGAGCTGTTGCGCGCGATGGTCATTTCGAACACGGCAGCGCGCATCGGCACCGCGGAGTTATGGCATCAACGCATCGACGCGTTGCACAACGGCGGCATCGAATCGATCGCCGATAATATCATGCAGCGCTGGTTCGCGCGGTCATTTCATCGCGAGCACTCGCTGGAGCTGCTGGCCTGGCGCAACATGCTGACGCGCACGCCGCTAAACGGTTATATCGGCTGTTGCGCGGCAATCGCGGCCACGGATTACAGCGCCAGCAGCGCGGCACTGACCCTGCCGACGCTCGCCATCGCCGGCAACGAGGACGGCTCGGTTCCACCCGAAGCGGTACGCGCAACCGCGGACCTGATAGCGGGTGCGCGCTACGCGCAGATAGACGATAGCGGGCACCTGCCCTGCGTCGAGAAGCCGGACGAATACGCGCGCCTGCTGAACGATTTCATTCGCGAGACCGGTCATGCCTGATCGTTACGCGGACGGTATGAAGATACGCCGCAAGGTCCTCGGCGATGCGCATGTCGATGCGGTCGAGGCGCGCAAAACGGATTTCGACGCCGCCTTCCAGGCGCTGATCACCGAGGGCGCCTGGGGTAGCGTCTGGGCGCGCGCTACGATAAGCCTGCGCGAGCGTTCGATGCTGACCATCGCGCTGCTCGCCGCGACCGGCAATTTCGACGAGATCGCGATGCATATCCGCGCCACCGCGAATACCGGCGCAAGCCCCGCCGACGTCATCGACGCCCTGCTGCACGTCGCGGTTTACGCCGGCGTGCCCCGGGCCAACCATGCAATCAGGATCGCGCGCGAGACCTACGCCGAAATGGGGGTGGAAACTTGAGTTCCGATACCGGGCCAGGCGCCTATATTCCGCGCGATCGCGGCCGGCATCCGCCGGCGTTGGCGCCCGAGTACCGGAGCAGCCGGCTGCGATCGCCGCGACAGGCGCTGTTGTCGCTACCGACCACGCTGTCAGAAGAAACCGGGCCGGTGTTCGGGCATTCCGTGCTGGGACCGAGGGATAGCGACCTGATCCATAACTACGCCGCAGGCGACGCCAGCGCGATCGGTCCGCGCATCCTGGTTCATGGCCAGGTACGCGACCAGTCGGGGCGCGGTGTGCCCGGCGCGCTGGTCGAGGTCTGGCAGGCAAACGCGGGCGGCCGCTACCGGCACCGGAACGAGGGTTACCTCGCGCCGCTGGATCCAAACTTCGGCGGTTGCGGGCGCTGCCTGACCGACGCGCGGGGCTACTATCGTTTCAGCAGCGTCCAGCCGGCGCCTTACCCCTGGCCGAACGGGCCCAATTCGTGGCGCCCGGCTCATATCCACTTCTCGCTGTTCGGCCCGGCCTTCGCGCAGCGGCTGATCACGCAGATGTATTTCGAGGGCGATCCGCTGATCTGGCTGTGCCCGATCGTCAACGCGATTCCGCGCCGCGACGCGGTCGAGGCCCTGATCGCGCGGCTCGACATGGACGCCACCATACCGATGGACAGGCTGGCCTGGCGTTTCGACATCACGCTGCGCGGTCGCGGCCAGACCCCGTTCGAAAACCGCCCGGAGGGTCTCTAGATGGCGCACGTTGAAAAGCCGCTGCACGAGTCGCCGTCGCAAACCGCGGGGCCCTATGTGCACATCGGCTGCACGCCGAATTTCGCCGGTATCGAGGGCGTTTACGCCGAGGATCCCGGTAGCCGCATGGTCAACGAGCACACGCTGGGGGAGCGCATTACGCTGCGCGGCACCGTGTACGATGGAGAGGGCAGCCCGCTCAAAGACGCCGTGCTCGAGATCTGGCAGGCGGACGCGGCCGGTCTTTACCCTTCGCCTCAAGATACCCGCGGCGCGGCCGACCCGAACTTCGGCGGCTGGGGGCGTTGCGCCGCCGACCTCGAAAGCGGTGAATTCGCGTTCGCGACGATTCGGCCGGGGCGGGTGCCTTACCCGGACGGGCGGCTGCAGGCGCCGCACGTCACCGTGTGGATCGTCGCGCGCGGTATCAACGTCGGGCTGCACACGCGGCTTTACTTCGCCGACCTGCCCGAGGCGAACTCCGAAGATCCGATTCTGATGCGCGTCGAACCGCGCGACAGGGTCGACACGCTGCTGGCAAAGCGCGAGCGCGACGGCGTTTTTCGTTTCGACATTCATCTGCAGGGTGAGCGCGAAACCGTGTTCCTGGACATGTGAGCGGTATGCGCGCGTCCAGCGTTTTCAAGCGGATTCCGCCCGACCTTGTGAGTGGAACATAAACATGGCTGTCTCCCCGTTCGATTCGGCAATTTATCGCGAGCTGCTGCACGACGACGAAATCGGCCGGCTGTTTACCGATGACGCCGAAATCCAGGCCATGCTGCGCGTCGAGGGAGCCCTGGCGAAGGCACAGGGCGCGCTCGGCATCATTCCGGCCGACAGCGCGACCGCGATCGAGCGGGCGTCGGCCGCGCTGCAGCCAGATCCGGCGAGCCTCGCGGCAGGGACCGGGCGTGCCGGTATCCCGATTCCGGCGTTGCTGGAAACGATGCGGGAAGCGTTGAAGTTGCCCGAGTTTGCGCAATATGTGCACTGGGGTGCGACCTCGCAGGACGTCATGGATACGGGCCTGATGCTGCGCCTGCGCACCGTCTGCGACATCGTCGACGCGCGCCTGCGCCTGTTGTTGCAGACGCTTGCGGATCATGCCGAGGCGCATGCCGAGCTGCCGATGGCGGCGCGTACGCGACGGCAGACGGCGACCGCGACCAGCTTCGGCGCCGTGGTCGCCGCGTGGGGCGCGCCGTTGCTGGATCAGCTCGAAGCGCTCGCGCAACTGCGGCCGCGCCTGCTGCGCGTCAGCCTCGCCGGCGCCGCGGGTAACGCCAGCGCGCTCGGCGCGAAGGCTGCCGCAACGCGCAGCGCGCTGGCGCGGGAGCTGGAACTGGCCGATACCGACCTGAGCTGGCACAGCAACCGTGCGGCGCTGGCCGAGCTGGCCGCGCTGCTGACCCGGATCAACGGCGCGCTCGCCAGGATGGGCGAGGACTGCGTGCTCGCCGCCCAGGACGAGGTCGGCGAGCTGAAGCTGCCGCAGGGTGCCGGCTCGTCGACCATGCCGCACAAGAACAACCCGATCACCGCCGAAACCCTGGTCAGCCTGTTTCAGCTGAGCGTCGCGCTGGACGGCGCCATGCAGCAGGCATTGCTGCATCGCCAGCAGCGCGATGGCGCCGCCTGGTCGCTGGAATGGCACGCCTTGCCGCAAATCTGCATGGCGGCCGGCCGGTCATTGCAGCTGGCGCTTGCGCTGGCCGCCAGGCTGGCGCCGGATGCGGACAGAATGCTGGCCAACCTGCAGGGTGGCAATGGCCTGGCCTTTGCCGAGGCCGTCAGTTTCAGGCTGGCCGCAATCCTGCCGCGAGCCGAGGCGCAGGCGAGGGTCAGGGAGCTTTGCGCGGAAGCAATCGAGCAGGGATGTTCGTTAGCGGAGCTCGTGTCGCAGCGGTTCCCCGATATCGACTGGCAGCCGATCACGGATCCCGGCGCTCAGCTGGGCGACGCGCCGCGCCAGGCGCGCGGATTTGCCGCCCGCGCCAGGAACCCGTGAGTGCATCAGGTGCGCTTGCGCAGCAGCAGTGCGCAGACTAGTCCGATACCCGCCATGCCGATCACGACCGCGTTGGCGCTGTTCCAGCTGCCCGAGAACTCGACCACCGAACCGACCATCAGCGGCCCGATGGTCTGCCCGATTCCGGCGCCCTGCAGCATCAGGCCCGCCATCAGTGCCATGTGCGAGGGCTTGACCGAGTAAGCCGCGGCGAGCACGAAGGCCGTGCCCGGAAACATGCCACCAAACGCGGAAAACAGGAATCCCGCGAATGTCTTGACGAGCGGGTCGCTGACCGTCGCGAACACCAGCGTCGCGCAGACGCCCATCGCGACGAACGAAACCGTGAGCAGCTTCCACGGCACAAAGCCTCGCCCGATCAGCCACCCGGCGGAAACGTTGCCGATGATATTGCCGACGACGACGAGGGCGCCGAGCTGCGCCGAATTCGCGAGCGTCACGCCGTACTCGGTAACCAGGATGGTCGGCAGGAAGGCGGTCAGCGACTGGTACAGGCTGGAATAACAGACGAATCCCGCGACCACCAGCAATGGGCCGACGCGCAGGATGTTGGCGACGAAGTCGGCCGTACTCAGGCGGATGCCGGATTTTCCCGACGCGCCGCGGAAGGTCAGGAACAGGATAGCGGCCCAGACCAGGATGACGAGCCCGACGTCGTTCCATAACCCACGCCAGCCGTGCCATTCCAGCAGCACCGGGGTGATCAGCATCGACGCGCCGATACCCGCCGGCATGAAAGCGCCCCAGAGTCCCATTGCCAGCGGGCGGCTGCGGTCGCTGGCCGAGCCGCCGATCAGCGACGGCAGCGCCACCACCGCGAGAATGAACCCGAATCCCTCGATCAGCCGCGACAGCAGCAAAACCTCGACCCCGGTCGCGGTTGCACCGAGGAACGCGCCGCCGGCGGAGACCAGCAGGCCCGCCAGCGCGGTGCGCAGGTGCCCGATGCGGTCGGAGAGCAGCCCGAAGCCGGCGCCGGCAAACGCGGCGATGAGGCTGAACAACGACAGGATCAGCCCCGCCTGGATCAGGCTCAGGGCCAGTTCATCGATAATCAGCGCCAGCGACGCGAAGGTCTTGCCGATCTGGAACGCGCCGATGCAGCCCGCCACGAACGCGACCCATACCCTGGGCCAGGAAGTCTGATTCACGTCAATATTCTCCCGCGCGGATGCCACACAGCCACACCGGAAAGATGCCGCTGTCCCCAAAACGATATCGCGGCGATAAACCGTGCCGCCGCGCACGAGCATGATTTTTGACGGTCAAGGGTAACCCGAAAGCGTATGGCGGCAATAGCGGTTTGCCACGCTGTCCCGTTGAATTTCCGCACCGCGGGTTTATGATCGACGTCGCCTGACCCGAAGGCGGGTTAGCGGTCGATCATGCAGGATCCCCGGCATCGTCGTCGGTTTCCTCTCGAATGATGCGCACCTTGCCGACGCGGTGCGCGTCCTGCTCCGTCACCTGAAGGCGGAATCCGGACTCGGCCACCTCGTCTCCGATTACGGGCATGCGCGCCAACCGGCGCATGAAATAGCCACTGATCGTATTCGCGTCGACCTCGTCTCTGACCTCGAACCCGATCACGCGCTCGATATCCGAGAGCGCGGTAAGTCCGTCGACCTCCCAGCTGTTATCGTCGATCTGTATGACCCCGTGGCTTGGCTGCACAGCGTCGGTTTCGTCTTCGATTTCGCCGACAATTTCCTCGAGCAGGTCCTCCAGCGTGACGATACCGACAAAGCTGCCGTATTCGTCGACGACGCAGGCCATGTGCGCTCGCTCGGTGCGCATCAGGTCGAACAGTTTCGCGATCAGCTGGGTTTCGGGTACGACCATCGTTTCGCGGCGCAAATGTTCGAGGTCGGTCCACGGCTCGGCCTTGCCGTTCAGAATCGCGCGATGGATGTCTTTCGCCAGCACCATGCCGGTTAGCGCGTCATGGTTGTTGCTGTCGATCAACGGAAAGCGCGAATGCTCGGTTTCCTTGATGATCTGCAGGTTTTTTTCCGCCGGTGCCGAGATATCCAGCACGTGCACGGCGTTAATCGGAAGCATGATACGTCCCACGCGCCGTTGATCGAACGCGAACAGGTTGTGCAGCATGGTGGCCTGGGATTCATGGATTTCGCCATGCTGCTGGGAGGTTGCCACCAGCCCCTGGATTTCCGCGCCCGTCAACACCTCTACGTGACTGACTTCAGCTACCTTGAGCAGCGTCAGGATGACGTTGGTGGTTCGGTTCAGCACCCAGTTGAGCGGCCATACCAGCAAATAGGAAAAATGCAGCGGAAAGGCGATCCAGATGGATACTGGCTCGGGTTTGCGAATTGCGAGGGTCTTCGGCACCTGCTCGCCGATGACGATATGCAGGGCCGAGAAAATTAGAAAGCCGACGATAAATGCCGTCGTATGCAGTAACTGCTCGGACATTCCCAGATCGCGGAACAGGGGTTCGAGTATTGCCGCCACGGCCGGTTCGCCGACCCAGCCAAGACCCAGCGATGCCATCGTAATCCCGAGCTGGCAAGCCGCCAGGTAAGGTTCGAGATTGGCCTGGATACGCATCGTCAATCTGGCAGCGGCGCTACCGTCGTTTGCCAGGCTCTCTATACGAAAGCCGCGCGCCTTGACCAGTGCGAATTCGGAAGCGACATAAAAGCCGTTGGCGGCGAGCAGCAGGATGATCGCCAGAAGATTTGAAGTGTTGTCCATCGAAAAACCCCAGGGGCTAGAGGAGGGCTGGATACCAGAGAAGGGGCGAATTGTACTGAAACCGCCCGACTTAGCCACAATAGAAATAAAGGCATCCGGGGCAGAATCCGGTTGTCCGGTTTTGATGGCTTCTAAATAGCTGGATTTCGATTGCCGACAGTCGCAGCATGGCTGCCGGGGAACACTCGGTCGCCATCTGAAAAACGCGCTTGATTAAAACAGGCCGATTTAATATGGCTGTATTATCCAACTATACGGCAATTTATCGGATGCATCGTAGGCGGTCATTGCCGATTCCGGGCCTCTGCGTCGCGTGATCGGTTTCGACAATGCGGCCTGCCGAATCGAAACGTCGCGGGAACCGATCTGTCGCTGCTGGTCTTTCAGGTCATCATCGAAATCGTCAGGGTCGGCGGGCTGTCGGCGAATCAGCGTCTCTGAAATGGGGCTCCGGAT
>JAOTTY010000378.1 GCA_029864185.1 Gammaproteobacteria bacterium | reverse complement strand
ATCAGGTCGACAGTTTGCTGGAACTATGGAACCAGGTATTAAACAGCCGCCACGCGGCCTAGCGGCGCATCGCCGCCCAGTCGTCACGGCACCGGCCGTGGAACATCCGCCAGGTTTCGTCGGGGTGACGGACCCGTTCGCGATTGACGGCGACCCGGCCCTGGAGCATGCCGCCGAGGCGCTCGATCCGGTCGCGGTGGCCCGCGCCTTCGAGCAGGCAAAATTTCCGCTCGAGAATCTCTGCGGCGAACGTTTACGGGCCATTCGCGTGACGCGGCACAAGCCGGGCCGGCGCTGTGTCATCGAGTATGATCTCGCCGCCGCGGGGAAGTCACCCGAAGTGACGCTGATTGGTAAAATACGGCGCCGACGCTCCGGCCGATCGGCATTCGAACTGTCACGCGCATTTACCGTTAACGGCTTTCACGGCGCGGTGGAAGACGGGGTATCCGTGCCGGACGCCGTGGCCTATGTCAAAAAGCTGGGGCTATGGTTGCAGCGCAAGGTGCCGGGCCAGGAGGCAACCGGGTTACTGGTAACGCCGGCGGGTCCGCGCCTCGCGGCAGGCATTGCCGAGGCCGCGTTTAAAATTCATCGCAGCAACGTGCCGGTCAGGCGCATCCACAGGATCGACGACGAAATGGAAATCCTTGAATCCTGCCTGGACCAGGTTGGCCAGGCCTTCCCCGCGTGGAAATTTCGCCTCGAGCGCCTGAAACTGTTTGCCAGGCGGCTCGCGCAGACGCTCGCGGGCCGAGACCTGTGTGGCATTCACCGCGATTTTTATGCCGACCAGATTATCGTCGACGGCGAGCGCCTGTGGCTGCTCGATTTCGATCTCTACTGCCAGGGCGACCCCGCGCTGGATATCGGCAACTTTATCGGTCACGTCACCGAGCTGGGTTTGCGCCGGTACGGTTATCCGCAAGCGCTGGCGGCGGTCGAGCAGGCGATCGAGGATCGCTACGTCGCCCTGGCCGGGGAATCGATGCGACAGCCAATACGGGCGTATGCCCTGCTGACGCTGTTGCGGCATATCTTTATCAGTACGCTGCACGAGTCCCGACAGCGCACCACCGAGTGGTTAATCACGCTGTGCGAGCTGCGCCTGGTGGACCTGTTGTGCGATTCTCTCGAATCCAACCGAAACCGTTGAAATACCCGGCCCTGCTGGCGGCCACGTTTCTGGCCTTGCCTGTTTATGCGATTGCAGCCGGTTCCGCGGGCGACTCGAGGTGCTGGAGCATACAGCTGGGTGCGTTTTCCGAAATCGCCAACGCGACGCAACGGCTAGACAGCCTGGGCAGCGCGCAGTGCCGCGTGGTAAGCGCCACGGGACGTCATCGGGTGTTGTGTGAGTGCTTCGACAGTCACGACCTGGCCAGTCAATCGATAGCTCGATGGCAGGTTTCCGACCCCGGGGCATTCGTGATCGATGCAGCGGCATTCGATCGGGTCGGAAACGGTGGAATCCCGTTTCCGGTTTCCGGGCACCGGAATATGACCGTGGCTCGCATCGACCTGCCGCAACCCGGCCTCGATGCGCAGCCCGACCCGCCCCGGATCGACGTTGCCAGCGCCGCCATTAATCCGCGCGGAATCGATTATCTCGATCGGGACGCAGCCGCGGCGCAAAGCGAATTTTCGGATTTAACCGGGGTCGAGAAAGCAAAGGTTCTGCGGCAGCGTCCTTACGAGCGAATCCCGCAAACCGAATTTTCCATCGAACTGTTCGGGCGCCTGTTGACCCTCGGCGGCGAACTATCGCTGGAGACGGAGGCGCGCAGGGATTATGCCCTGGCCACCGAGCCCGATGACCTGGATCGCAATACGCTGGAACTGGAACTGGAATTTTTTTACCCCTTCTCGGATTACAGCGCCGCCTTCGTCGAACTGGAGGGAGTTCATCGAACCGACCGGGAAACCGAGACCGACGAGGACGAAACCGAATCCGACTGGAGTCGGGACGAGATGTGGTACTACAGCGGGGGGTGGTTCGAGGACAGTTTCGGCATTCAGATAGGCAGGCAGAACTTCGCCGATGAGCGCACCTGGTGGTGGGACAGGAATCTGGATGCCGTTCGCCTGCACTACGATACCGCAACCCTGCATCTGGAAGTCGCCATCGCCCGGGAGCTGGCGCGGGTTTCCACGAACCAGGATGGCATCGATCCGGAGGAGGATAAACTCCTGCGCCTGATTTCGACCGCAACCTGGGTGCGTGACAAGGATCACCTCGGCAGTATATTCCTGCTGCTACAAAGCGATGGTTCGAACACCGAGACGGCCGGGACGATCGTCAGGCGGGAAAGCCGCGATAAGGTCGACCTCGACGCCATCTGGATAGGCGCGCGCAGACAGGGCAAATACCGGTTCGAAAACTCGGCCCGGCTGTATTACTGGATCGATCTGGGACTGGTGGCCGGAACCGAAAAAATAATCGATTACGACGCCGTCGATCCGCGCTTCAGCCTGGTAGATTCGGTCAGCGAACGGGATCTGCGCGGCGCCGCACTCGATCTTGGCGGCACCTGGCGGACCGGGCTCGCGGGCGGAATGACCTTTTCTCTGGCGTACGCCGTGGGCAGCGGGGATAGCAACCCTGGCGACGACACCGATACCGCATACCGGCAGTCCGGACTGAACAGGAACGACGACAAGTTTCGAGGAGTCAACGATTTTCACTATTACGGTGACCTGCTGCGCCCCGAGCTTTCGAATATCGCGATTACCACGCTGGGCTGGGGATTCCATTTTTTCCCCGAAAGTTCATTCGATCTGGTCTTCCACAGCTACCGGCAACTCGAAGCAGCGGACGAGATTCGCGGCTCGAGGCTGGATATCGATCCCCTGGGAAACAGCAGACAAATCGGCGCAGAGCTGGACCTGATCGTCGGCATCGAAGAATGGAAGCAGCTGGAAATCGACCTGGTCCTGTCCCGATTCCGGGCGGGTCGAGCCTTCGGCAACCTCGACGGCGAGGTGGCTTCCAGGTTGAGTTTCGAGCTGACCTACAATTTCTAGACCCGGAATCAATCCGTTTTTCGCAGTTCGAAACGGGCAAACCTTCGCGCAATATTATCGATATCACCCGCGTCGAAGGGGAAATTTTCGATCCCACGATAATCCGACCTCAGGCA
>JAOTTY010000377.1 GCA_029864185.1 Gammaproteobacteria bacterium | reverse complement strand
GGTGCCGGTCCTAACGGCGAATCTATTGTCGGTGCGCGCATGCCCTTATCCAACCCGCCGCTGGCAGCGGATGCGATCAAGAATATCAAGGACTGGATCGGCGACGGCAGCCCCGGTTGTGGCGCCGGGCGGCCCGCAGCGGATTCCACGGCGTCGAAAACGGTTGCGTCCGTGGATGGCTTCGACCACCCCGAGGGATCCTGGCCATACGTGTGGGAGGAGAGCCTGCGGCTGTGCTCGACCTGTCACAGCCTGACGCCGTCCAACCCGAGTTGCGTTGCCGATATCGAATGTCCGCCACGCGGACTGGTGCTCAGCGCGGAGAATTATTACGGTCTGTTCGACGGCAGCACGCTGACGCCTTTCGATCTGGCCGCGAGCAAGCTCTGGACCCGGATCAGCGAAGATCGACCCGACCCCAGAATGCCGCTCGGCTATCCGCCCCTGAGCGAGACACAGCTAAGCATCATTCGTAACTGGATATTGGACGGCGCTCCGCAGTGGCCGAATCCAGATGACTAGACACCGGCAGTAACAGGTATTCGTTTCATGAAAAAAATAAAAACCGAGGGCTTCATTCGACTTCAGCTAACCTGCCGGGTGGTCACACTGGGCTTGCTCGCGGCCCTGTTATGGGGCCCGGGAAGCGCGCAGGCTGAACCATACCTCGCCATTCAGGAAGGTTATAAATGCTCCAAATGCCACGTCAACATGACCGGTGGCGGCAAGCGCACCGACTTTGCCAATGTCTATGTGCAAACCCGATTGTCCAGTAATTTTCTGAACTGGCGGGATTATCTGCCGGCGCTCGGCGATGACGAGGATGCGGAGGAAAACCCGCTGAAGACCGATGCCACCAGCAGTTTCTTTTCCGGCCGGCTGAACGATTACATAGCGATCGGTGGAGATTTTCGGTCATTTTACGAGGCGGTAGATACCCCGGGCGAGGGCCGGGATGACAGCTTCAATCAGCGCAAGCAGAATATTTATCTCGAGGTCGACCTGATTCCCGAGCGCGTGATCTTCTACCAGACCCTCGAGGGCGGCGGCGACGCGCGCGAGATCGTCGGCATACTGAAGGGTGATCTGGCGGAGGAACCCTATTATCTCAAGGTCGGTCAATTTTTTCTGCCCTACGGGTTGCGGCTGCAGGACGACTCGGCCTTTACCCGCGCGGTCACCGGATTCACTTACGGTACCACCGACGTCGGGCTCGAGTTCGGCTACGAGCCCGGGCCGTGGTCCCTGCAGATTGCCGGCACCAACGGCACCGGGTCCTCGATCGAAACCAATCTGAGCAAGCGCATCACGGCATCGGCCGCCTACGTACAGAAGACTTACCGATTCGGTGCTTCCTATTCCAGCAATACCGATGCCAGCAAGACGGAAACCTTGATCTACGGCCTCTACGCCGGTGCCCAGTTCGGGCGGGTCGGCCTGCTGTTCGAAGCCGACATCGTCGATGACGAGACCGTCGAACAGTACGTCTCGATTCTCGAATTCAACTTCCTGATTTCGCGCGGCAAGAACTTGAAGCTATCCTACGAGTATCACGATCCGGACCGGGACATCTTCGAAAACGCGAACGAGCGCTACAGCCTGGTTTACGAGCCGTTTCTGAATCAGTTTGTCCAGGTTCGTGCCGGCGCGCGCGACAATAAGGGTATTCCGCAAAATCCGTCGCTGAATTCGTCCTCCTATTTTCTCGAGCTGCATCTCTACTTTTAAAACAATCATAATAAGGGAGCACATCCAAATGTCAGAAGACTCGACCGCACCACCGACCCGTAATCCGCCAGGGCTGCTGATTTCCCAGATGGTCGCCGGAGCGGCGGATGCCGCCTTCGCGATCGATGACCATCATCATGTGGTTGCCTGGAACAGGACCGCGGAGCAACTACTGGGCTACGCGCCCGAAGAAGTCATCGGCCTGCGCTGCGAGGAAGCGCTGCAGGCAGTCTTGCCGGGCGGCGAACCGCTGTGCCGTCCCAACTGCGACGTGTTTCGCTGTTTCCGCGATTGCCATCCCAGCGCGGTGCCCAATTGCCGGGTGCGCTGCAAGGACGGTAACTGGATTTCGGTCGGTTACTCGTCGGTGGTAATGCCCGAGCAAAACACCGGTCCGGCCAATGGCTCGATCATCGCCGTGATTTTCCTGCGCGATCGGGAAAACGAACGATTGCAGTCCTCGCCCAATGGCCTGCTGCAGATTTACATGCTCGGCAAATTTGGCCTGGTTGCGAGCGAGCGCAGCCTCGATATCGAAAAATGGAAGCGCCGCCAGGCCGTGACCCTGCTCAAGTTTCTGGTGACGCACGTGGGTCGCCCGGTACACCGGGAACGAATCCTCGATTGCCTGTGGCCGGATGTGGACGAGGAGCGAAGCTGGGGTCGCCTGAAGGTCACGATGTATTACCTGCGCACCCAGTTGCGCGCAGGCGGCGCGGATAAGGACACCATTCGCACCGTCGGCAGCGCTTACCTGCTCAAGCGGGATGCGGTCTGGGTGGACGCGGAAAATTTCGAGAAACTCGCAAGCGAGGGCCGCGCATTACAAAGCAAGGGACGCTGCGACGAAGCATTGCGCTGTTTCGACGAAGCGCTGTACCTCTACCGGGGAGATTACCTGGAGCAGGACGTGTACGCGGACTGGTGCGCGGAAGAGCGAGAGCGCCTCGGCGAAATTTACCTGGACATGCTGGCGCGCAAGGCTGAATGCCATGCGCGGCGGAGCGAGTACACGGAGGCGGTGCAGGTCTGCCGCAAGGGGCTGGTTCAGGATCCCTGTCGCGAGAGTTTACACTGCTCCTTGATGCAATATCTGATCGAGCTCGGCAAGACCGATTCCGCCCTCGCCCAGTATCGCCAATGTCGCGAGGTACTGGGCCGTGAATTCGGTGTGGAACCGATGCCCGAAACCCAGCAAATCTACCAGCAGATTCTCGCCCGGCACAATCGAGAGTCGACGACCGCACCTGCCCTGCAGCTGGCAGGTCGATCGCGGATCAAGGCGCGCGGCTGCTGATCCCGAACGCGGACTTTTGCCGCGCGCGCATCCACCGATAAACGCGTATCCGTACGGCGACAGAGTCCTGGGCTCTGACCTGGCCCGGGCCTGCGCATTTTTCGACACATCCCGCCCTCG
>JAOTTY010000113.1 GCA_029864185.1 Gammaproteobacteria bacterium | reverse complement strand
ATACGAGAACTGGCGGCGCCAGGTTATCGAATCGTATCTCACCGACGGCCGCATCGAGGATGCACGCGTGGCGTTGTTGCGTTTCGACCAGGACTTCGATAGCAGCGATCTCGAATGGTCGTTGCTGCGCGCACGCGTACTAATCGAATCGGGCAGGTACGAGCAGGCAGTGCTGGTATTGCAGAATCAGGACGCCTGGCAGGCCCGGCTGACCACGCTTTATGCCCGCTTCCTGCTGAAACAGGTCGGCAAGTCCGAACTCTGGCAACAGGTAAAACAGGACAGCGCAAGCGAGCAGCTGGAACCCGGTCAGCGCGCGTCGCTATGGGCCCTCGGTTACTACGCGTCGCGGCAAATGGCGCCGGTCGACCGGGTCGTGGCGCTGGAATCGTTGTTCCGTAACGCGGTGCAATCGCCGTTGCAGCTGTTCAGGCTGCCGGTGGACCTGTTATGGCAGGCTTATATCGAGTATGCCGAACTGGTCGGCAACCGTTCCGAAATGCTGCTGGGGGATGACGCCAGGTGGCTCGAACTCGCCGGCAAGGCGAGCAAGGTAACGCCGGTCAAGTCGCGGTCACTGTTCGCGATTCTGATGTTGCGATCCAGCGACAGCCAGGTTGCGAACCAGGCCGGCAGCGGATACATGCAAACCTTCGCGGAAATAGACGAGGCCGAGCGCAACCTGCTGTACAACCTGTTCAATCGCAGCAAGACCTTTTCCAGCGCGCGCAAGATTCCGCCAGTCATTCGCTATCAGCTGGTCGACCTGGCGTTGAAATCCGCCGATATCGAGGAGGCGACCCGCCTGATGTCGGGGCTGAACACGATACCCGAGGGCACCAGCCACTTCGACTGGCAGTTACGACAATCGCGGGTGCTGATACTGGGTGGGCGCTACGAAGAGGGTAACCGGGTTTTGCAAAACCTGATCGGCGAGTATCGCGAACCGAACGCGGACGCTACCGATCGGATACTGCAGGTCCTGTTCGACATGCAAACGGTGAACCTGCACGAGGAGGCGATCACGCATTTCAACCAGCTGTTGCGCCTCGATATCGACCTCAAGCAGCGTCGCGAAATCCTGTACTGGATAGCCGACTCCTATCTTGGGCTGGAGCAATACGACCAGGCGGCGCTGTTGTACCTGCAGTCGGCAATGCTGCCGGCCGCCAACGCCATGGATCCCTGGGGGCAGACGGCGAGGTTTCATGCCGCCGAAAGCCTGCAGCGGTCCGGGCTGACCGACGATGCACGCCGCATTTACGAGGAACTGCTTGCGATTACCAAAGACCCGGCGCAGCGATCGGTATTGAATCAGAAGATACAAAAGCTCTGGCTCAACCAGGCGGTCAAGTAGCCGCAGACTGGCGGCCGGAGCCAATCGAGCTGGGGGGCTTGAAAACATGTGCCGCCAACCGCATATGTTCCGATTATCAATCTACCTTTGTTGCCGGAGATAACGACAGATGACAGCTGCCGCCAATAGCGAAACCCGTGGTTTTGAAACCGAAGTAAACCAGTTGCTGGATCTGATGATCCACTCGCTTTATTCGAACAAGGATATCTTCCTGCGTGAACTGATATCCAACGCTTCGGATGCCTGCGACCGCCTCCGATTCAGCGCGATTTCAGACGCCAGCCTGTACGAGGAGGATATCGAGCTCAAGATAAAAATCGGTTATGACAAGGATCAGCGCACCCTGACGATCAGCGACAACGGTATTGGCATGACGCGCGCAGAAGTGATCGACCATATCGGCACCATCGCGAAATCGGGTACGCGCTCGTTCCTCGACTCGATGACCGGCGACGAAAAGAATGACGCCAGGCTCATCGGCCAGTTTGGCGTCGGTTTCTACTCGTCTTTTATCGTCGCCGACGAGGTGACGCTGCGCACGCGCAAGGCCGGCCTGCCCGCCGACCAGGGCGTCGAGTGGGTATCCGAGGGCAAGGGTGAATACAGGATCGCGTCGATCGAAAAACCGGAACGCGGCACCGAAATAACGTTGAGGCTGCGCGAGGGCGAGGACGAGTTTTTGAACGATTGGAAACTGCGCTCCATCATCACTTCCTATTCCGACCATATCGGGTTCCCCGTGGTCATGGACAAAACCGTCGAAGACGAGGCCGAAGGCGGCGAAACTACTATCGAGGAAGAAACGGTCAACCAGGCCTCGGCGCTGTGGACCCGCCCGAGATCCGAAATCAGCGAAGACGAGTATCGTGAGTTTTACAAGCACGTCGCGCATGATTTCGAGGATCCGCTCGACTGGAATCACAGCCGCGTCGAGGGCACCAACGAATACACCTCGCTGCTATACATCCCGGCGCGTGCACCGTTCGACCTCTACGATCGTGAGCCGCGGCATGGCATCAAGCTTTACGTGCAGCGAGTCTTTATCATGGAGGACGCTGAAAAGCTGCTGCCACGCTACCTACGTTTCGTACGCGGCGTAATCGATTCGAAGGATTTACCGCTCAACGTTTCCCGCGAAATCCTGCAGGGCAGCAAGGTCATCGACAGCATCCGCAGCGGTTCGGTGAAAAAAATACTGGGCATGCTCGAAAAAATGGCCAAGAACGATCCCGAGAAATACCAGAAGTTCTGGAAGGAATTCGGCAGGGTATTGAAGGAAGGCCCGGCCGAGGATTTCGCAAACCGCGAGAAGATAGGCAAACTGCTGCGTTTTGCGACCACGCATACCGGAGATGCCGAGCAGAGTGTATCGCTCGATGACTACATCGGACGCATGCAGAAAGGCCAGGATAAGATTTATTACATTGCGGCCGATTCGCATTCGGCGGCGAAGAACAGCCCGCACCTGGAGATCTTTCGGAAAAAGGGTATCGAGGTGTTGCTATTATGCGACCGCGTCGACGAATGGCTGACGGCGCATTTGATGGAATACGAGGGCAAAAAGCTGCAGTCGGTGGCCAAGGGCGAACTCGACCTCGGCGATGACGAGGAATCGGAAAAGACGCTGGAGGAAAAAGCCAAGGGAGCCGAAAAACTGATCAAGCGCATGAAGGAGGCCCTGAAGGACAAGGCCGAAGACGTGCGCGTCACCAATCGGCTGACGGATTCACCGGCCTGTATCGTGCTCAACGAACAGGATATGGCGATGCACATGCAGCGTATCCTCAAGGAAGCGGGGCACGAATTGCCGAGTTCGAAGCCGATCCTCGAAATCAATACCGATCATCCGATCGTCAAGAAACTGGATGGCGAAAAATCGAAGAAGAAGTTTGCCGACTGGTCTAGTATATTATTTGATCAGGCGTTGCTGGCGGAAGGGGGTCAACTGGAAGATCCGGCCAGTTTCGTCGCCAAACTCAACCAGATGTTGGTATCCATTGCCAGATAACACGACGATACGAAAGTTCATTCGCCACCCGGCCGACGTGCCGATCCAGGTATCGCTCGACTGGGTGGACGATGGCAACGACGATACCGTTGATCAGACAATAACCAATGTCAGCCTCGGCGGCCTGGCCTTCGCCTCGACGAAGCCGCTTGAGGTCTTGCAGCGGGTCAGGATTTCGATACCCGTATTGAACAGGGACAACCACTTGATCGGCAATGTCGTATGGTGCGAAAAAGCGGATGCCGGCTACGAAATCGGTATCGAGTTCGAAAACTCGAGAGACGTATACCGCCTGCGAATGATCGAGCAGATCTGCCACATCGAGCACTATCGCCGGGAGGTCAGGCGCACGGAAGGCCGCGAACTCGATTCCCAGGAAGCGGCCAGCGAGTGGATTTCCAAGTACGCCGGCGACTTTCCGGCGCTTTAATCCGTTAGTGGGCGCGCAGCCATCAGTCGCCATTATTGGCGCCGGACTGGCGGGGTTAACCTGCGGCACTGCGCTGAAAAGCTTTGTTCAAAATATAAAAATTTTCGAGAAAAGCGTTTTCCCCGGCGGCAGGGTGAGCAGCTTTCGCGCCGGCGAGTACGAATTCAATCACGGTGCGCAATATTTCACCGTCAACAACCCGCTGTTCTGGAACATTGTCTCGGCCTGGCAGACCGATGGCATTGTCCGTCCCTGGGATGGCTGGATCGTCGAACTGGCAAAGGGCCAGATCGTCAATAGCGATCTCGCCACGCAACGCTTTGTCGGCGTACCGAGCATGCAGGAGATTGCGCAAAACCTGGCTCGACAATGCGAGCTGGTCACCTCCGCCAACATTTCGGAACTCGAGCGTCAGGCCGACGGCGGCTGGCGTCTGTTCAACGAACGGGGCGATTACCAGGGGGCTTTCGATATCGTCATCATCGCCACCGCCGCGCACCAGGTTGCCGATTTGTGCCGCACGGTCGCCGAGATCAGCAATCCGGCCGGGCGCGTCGACATGACGGTGTGTTGGAGCGCCATGCTCGCGTTCGAGCGGCGTCTCAAGATTCCCTACGACGCGGCCTTCGTGTTCGACTCGCCGTTGTCGTGGATTTCGCGTTACCAGTACGGGGTAAAGGAGGGCGATGCCGACTGCTGGGTGCTGCACGCTTCGCCGGAATGGTCGCAACAATATGCAGCGAGTTTTCGCGGCAGAGTCATGCATGCGTTGCTGGACGCTTTCTGGGAAGCTTCCGACCTGAAGGCGCGCAAGCCGGCTTCCGCCTCGGTGCATTGCTGGAAGCATGCTGTACCGATCAATCCGATCAGTGAGGATTCGCTGTTTGTCGAGGAACACGAGATTGGCGCCTGCGGCGACTGGTGCACCGCCCCGCGCATCGAAGGCGCCGTGCTAAGCGGCTTCTCGATGGCCGACCGGGTAATGAAACATATCCATAAAAACTACGCATGAAGGCGGCGGCCGACAAAAAAGTAAGACTCGACAAATGGTTATGGGCGGCGCGATTTTTCAAGACCCGCGCGCTCGCCGGCGCGGCGGTAACCGGGGGCAAGGTGCAGCTTGCCGGGCATCGCATAAAGCCTTCGCGAACGGTCAAAATCAACGACTGTTTTCAAATTCAGCGCGGCTACGAGCGCTACGAAATCATCGTTACCGATACCGGTGATCGCCGCGGTTCCGCCGCCGAGGCACAGTCCTTGTATCGCGAAACCGAGGCCAGTATCGTAAAACGCGCCAGCGAGTCGGAGAAGCGCAAGCTGGCGCTGATGCAGCGTCCACGCTCGGAATCGCGCCCGGACAAGAAGCAGCGCAGGCAGATCAGGCAGTTCATCCGCAAGTCATGAACCGCGTATTCGTCTACGGCACTCTGAAACGGGGCCAGCGCAATTATCGTTTCATGCGCGGTGCCGAGTATATGGGCGATCACCGAACCGAAAAGCTTTACTCGATGTACGAGTTCGATGACTACCCGGCGGTTTGCCTGCGTGGCTGTCATGCAATTCGGGGCGAGGTTTACCGGGTGAGCGATCGGCAATTCAGGTTACTCGACGACCTCGAATGGTACCCGCATTATTACCAGCGTATCGAAATTCCCACCACCTGGGGCGACGCGTGGATGTATATCGTTGAATTCGAGCTTTGCCACGGTCGCAGACAAATCCCTGGCAGCTGGCCCGAATAATCGTTCCGACGATCAGCGGGTTTCCTCAGACGAGCACGGTGGGAACTCCTTACCGGTATATCAGGTCGGGGCGGCCTTGATCAGCGACAGGATACCGCTACGCACCTCGGTGCTGAGCAGGTTGCGCAGGTCCAGCCTCACGTAGTCGAACTCCTGCGAGAACTCGAGCTGGTCGTACCGGTTTTTGACCAGGTAGCTTTTTTCGATCATCGTTGCGATAAAGTCGCGAAACAGCAGGCGGTCGAAAAAGTCGGGTGAGCTAATGCCGTATATCATCGAGATTTTCTGCGCGAGTAAATGACAGCGATGCTCGAGCTCCGCTTCTTGCAGTGGCGCGGCGGAACTCTGCCACAGCACGATAAAGGTCATGTAATACCGTTCCAGTATCGGTTGCACGATATGCGCAAGCCTGAGCAGCTGCATGAAGCGATGATCGCTGTGCGCGGGACGGCGCAGGTCCCGGTCCACCGGTTCGAGCAGCGCCTCGTCGACGAGTGCCAGGATACATTCGTCGACGATCTCGTCGAGTCCGGAATCCTGCCATTCGAGCTGCAGTTCCGATTTCAGAAACGGATACAATAGCCCGACCTTGCGACCAATGCTGGCCCGCGCGACGCGCCGGACGTTGGTGAAACAACAGGCGATCAGCGCAGGAATAACCAGGCTATGCAGACTGTTATTGCGGTAATAACCGATGCGTGCGTTATCCTCGGGCTTCAGATAAACGATATCGCCGAGTTCATGTTCGCGGATATGGATGAGTTTTTGTCCGGCGATGCGCCTGATCTGGCTCTGGTCGACCTTGCCCTCGATGCGGATCGAGGCCAGGCAGTGCGCCCTGCCGATGAGGCGTTGGTGTAGTTGCGCCTGGCTCACCAGCTCCTCGATTTCGATACTTTGGCGCGGGGTCGCGAGCAGGATTGTCGCGATGGCGTTTACCGGGTTGATCACGCAGGCGTGGTTTATACCGTACATGATTTCGCGGGAAAGTTGCGACAGGCTGCGACGGTACCAGCCTGGTCTCTGGTCGATCTGGTGAGCGCGATTTCGCCAATCGCTGCAGTGTCTCGTCAGCAGTTCGTCGAGCAGGATGGGTTCGCCGAAACTGGCTGTAACCTTGCCGAAATGCCCCTTGAGCCGGAAGATAGCCGACAGCGCGCCTAGCGTCGATTCGCGCTTCTTCTTGCCGCCGTAGAGTTCACCGAGATAGGAGTTGCCCTCGACCAGCTTTTCGTAACCGATGTAAACCGGCACGAAAGCCATTGGCCGGGCCTGGCTCTTGATGTATGCCTCGACGGTCATGCCGAGCATGCCGATTTTGGGCTTGAGCATTCTGCCGGTGCGGCTGCGACCACCCTCGATAAAATACTCCAGTGGCACGCCGAGCTCGACCAGCTGATAAATGTAGGCGCGCATAACCGCGGTGTACAACTTGTTATCCTTGAAGCTGCGACGAATGAAAAAGGCGCCACCACCGCGCAGAATGCGTCCGATGAAGGGGATATCGAGATTGTCTCCGGCAGCGATGTATGGCAGCGCCAGGTTTTCGTTGTAGATCACGTAAGAAAGCAGCAGGTAATCGACATGGCTGCGATGGCATGGGACGTAGACCAGCTGATACCTCAGCGCAGCGTCGCGAATGCGCCCGGCATTGTAGACCTGGATTCCGGAATAGTAGCGGTTCCAGAACGCGCGCAACAGGCGCAGCATGACCTCGATCGTCAGCTGCGTGCAATCGGCGAAAATCTCGCGACAGTAGCGGTGCGCCCTGGTGTAGCTCAGGAAACTGCTGTCGGCATTCTCGGATACCAGCTCCTGCACGATGGCGTCCTCTATGACCCGCGCGGACAGGTGTTTGTGGCTGATAACCTGGGGGCCGAACGTCGCCTCGCGCTGTTGCCGCAGGGCCGAGATCAGGAACTCCTGCAGGTCCATTTCATCGTATCCCGACTCATCGACGATTTCGCGAAAATCGAGTGCCTGGGAAAATATCAAACGCGTTCGGCGCCCGTTGAACAGCAGCGTGAAAAACTTGCGGGTGCGTCCGCCAAGCGACCAGGTGTCGGCAAACAGCACCTGCAGCCAGTTTTTCTGGCGCGCCAGCGAACGCCCCCAGAACACGGAAACCGGAACCACCTGCAGATCGAGGTCGGGATTGTCGCCGCAGGCTCGCATGAACTCGGCCAGCATCGGCGAATGCTTACGTCGGCGCCTGATCCAGTCGATCAGCGGACTGCGCGAGGCGATGCTGTAGACGGAATGATGGCAACGCAGTGCTTCGATCGGAATCGGATCCCGCGGATCGGGCAAATGATAGCGCTGCGTGATCTCGGTCAAAACCAGCAGATCGCTCAATCCTCGGTCGGCGAGCACGTAAAGCACCGGTCGCTCCGGGTCCAGCACCGACAGCGGGTTATTGTCCGGAAAGACTTCGACCCGGACCCAGAGAAACAGAATCCAGCGTAGAATTCGATTAAACTGTCTTGTCAACAGGAACCTGTGCAATTGCCTCGAGTCACAGGATGATAACCTCTTGGAGTCGAACAAATGAATAAAATCCGACTGGGGTTCGAGAATTCAACGGGTGAAACGCTCGTCGGCCTGCTCGAATTACCCGACCGCATGGACCAGGTCTCCAGTTTCGCTCTGTTTGCGCACTGCTTTACCTGCGGCAAGGATATCGCCGCCGCATCCAGGATCAGCCGCGCCCTGGCCGCCAGGGGCATCGCGGTGCTGCGCTTCGATTTTACCGGTCTGGGCAGTAGCGACGGCGATTTCGCGAATACCAATTTTTCGTCGAACGTCGATGACCTGCTGTGTGCCGCGAAAGCGCTCGAAGCGCGTTATCAGGCGCCGCAAATTCTGATCGGGCACAGCCTCGGCGGCGCGGCGGTGTTGAGTGCGGCGTCGCGAATCGAGTCGGTCAGGGCCGTGGTAACGATCGGCGCGCCGGCGACCGCGGAGCATGTTGCCCACCTTTTCCGCGACAAGGAGGCAGACATCAGGCAGCAGGGAGAAGCGGTGGTCGAGCTCGCGGGGCGGGAGTTTTCCATAAAAAGCCAGTTTCTCGAGGATATCGAGCGGTATTCGTCGACCGCGAAAATTCGCGATCTCGATGCAGCGTTGCTGGTGTTCCACTCGCCGCTGGATACGATCGTGCCGATCGACGAGGCGGCTCGAATCTACCAGGCGGCGCGGCACCCGAAGAGTTTCATCTCGCTGGACCGCGCGGATCATTTGCTGAGCAAGGCGGCCGATGCCGAGTATGTCGGTAGCACGATCGCATCCTGGGCCAGCCGCTATCTCGAACTGGATGCGCCACCGCAGGCCGCCGCGAGCCACGACCTGGTCGACGGTGAAGTCCTGATCACCGAGCTCAATCACCGGTTTTTACGCGGCATGTACAGTAGCGGCCATTTCCTGCGCGCCGATGAACCGGAAAAGTACGGCGGCTCGGACCTCGGTCCGACGCCTTACGACCTGCTGTTAATGGCGCTGGGAGCCTGTACGTCGATGACGCTGCGCATGTATGCCGGTCGCAAGAAACTACCGCTGGAGGATGTGCAGGTACGTCTCCTGCACGAGCGCGTGCACGCCGAGGACTGCGTCGACTGCAATGTCGGTATCGAGCGCATCACGCGGCGCATTTCGCTGGTCGGCGACCTGACCGTCGAGCAGCGCCAGCGGCTGCTCGAAATCGCGGATAAATGCCCGGTGCATCGCACGCTGGAGAGCAATCCGCAAATCGTCACCGAACTGGCGCAATAATAGCCTCAGAATTCCCGCGCCAGGCGTAAACCGAAGCTGATGTCGGGGGCAGTGCCGACCGCGATGTCCTCCGAAAAGAACAGGTCCAGGCGGTGATTGTCGATCAGTTTCAGGAATCCGAGGCCCAGTTGGACCTGTAGCGAGTTACCGAAAGGCTTCAGATCGCTTCGCTCGACTGTTTTCGAGTGCATATCCAGTTGCACCGTGCCTGCCAGGTAATCGTTAAAGCGATAACCGAGCCCTAGTTGTGCCACCCAGATATGATCGGCGATCAAGCCTTCAAGATTGCCATCGTCACCTGGAAAACTGATTCCGAACATACCGAATACGGTCATTTCGGTATCGATTGCGACTTCCCGCGAAAGCCAGAGTGCGAAGTCGACGGCTTCATTGCCGCTGAAGTCCGCAGCGGAACCGGTAGGTAACTCGATTCCGGCAAAGTAGACGGTTCCTCCGACGGACTGGTAACCGAGTGCGACTACCGTGTCGCCGAGGCCGCTACTCGACCGGGTCTGCGAGTATTCGACAACCCCGTCTAGGGTATACTCGATTTTTAACTGATCGGCTGGAAACTTGTCGCGCCTGCCCTCAGGTAATCCAAAGAAGTCGTGCCAGTCACCAATTAGCCCGTCGAGACTCCCCGCACTGTTTGCGATAAATGGCAGTTTGACGAGGGCTTGCCATTGGTCCCTGCGGTAGGTCATGCCGAGCTCGTAGCGGTAATTTTCAACATCGATGATCAAATCTTCGTTGGACGTCGTTTTTTGCTGGAAGGTATTGGTAATAAACAAACTGTGGTCTATGCGCCAGCCGTTGTCGGCGCGCGTCGGGATGTGCGACGGCAGGAAATAGGGTTGCAGCACCGGATTCAGGTCGCGCGTCGCGAAGCCGGTGCCGGCGAATGCAAAATGACTGCAGGCAAGCCACAGCAGCCCGGCAACAAGCGCAACCGGACTAGTCGGTTTCATACTCGCCATGCTCGCGTGTGGCGAGAAACTCGATCTCCGGCCAGCGCTCCTGCGTCATCGCGAGGTTGACGCGCGACGGCGCTATGTAGGCGAGATCACCGGCATGATCCAGCGCCAGGTTGCCGCGCAGCCTGGTTTTGAATTCCTCCAGTTTCTTGCGATCGTCGCAGCTTACCCAGCGCGCCGTGTTGACGTTAACCGCCTCGAACTGGCAATCGACGCCGTACTCGTCCTGGAGCCGATGGGCAACCACGTCGAACTGCAGTACGCCAACCGCGCCGAGGATCAGGTCGTTATTGGCGAGGGGCCTGAATAGCTGGGTCGCGCCTTCCTCGCAAAGCTGCGTCAAACCCTTCAGCAGGGCTTTCATCTTCAACGGATCCCTGAGCCGGGCACGCCTGAACAATTCGGGCGCAAAATTGGGAATGCCGGTGAAGACCAGTTGCTCGCCCTGGCTGAAACTGTCGCCGATGCGGATCGTACCGTGATTGTGAATGCCGATAATATCGCCGGTATAGGCTTCTTCCACCTGTCCCCGGTCGGCGGCAAAAAACGTCAGCGCGTCGGAGATTTTCATGTCCTTGCCGATGCGCACGTGGTAGACCTTCATGCCGCGCGTGTACTTGCCGGAACAGATACGCATGAACGCGATGCGGTCGCGGTGCTGTTTGTCCATGTTCGCCTGTATCTTGAAGACGAAGCCGGTGAGCTTGTCCTCCTCGGGTTTGACGATGCGGCTGCGCGTCGGGCGAGGCATGGGTGGCGGGGCGTATTCGTTGAAGGCGTCGAGCAGTTCGGCCATACCGAAATTGTTGATCGCCGAGCCGAAAAAAACCGGGGTCAGTTCACCGGCGAGATAGGTATCGAGATCGAATTCGCTGGATGCGCCGCGCACCAGCTCTATTTCGTCGCGGAACTCGGCGGCCATGCTGCCGAGCACCTCGTCGAGCTTCGGGTTGTCGAGGCCCTCGATTACCTGGCCCGATGAAATTTTGTCGGCGTCGCTCGCCGAAAACAGGTGCACCGAATCGTGCAGCAGGTGAAACACGCCTTTCAGACTCTTGCCCATGCCGATCGGCCAGGTAATCGGCGCGCAGCGTATCTTGAGGATTTCCTCGACTTCGTCGAGCAGTTCGATCGGGTCCCGGCCCTCGCGATCGAGCTTGTTGATAAAGGTGATAATCGGCGTGTCGCGCAGGCGGCAGACCTCCATCAGTTTTATCGTGCGCTCCTCGACGCCCTTGGCGCAATCGATGACCATCAGCGCCGAGTCGACGGCGGTCAGCGTGCGATAGGTATCCTCGGAAAAATCCTCGTGTCCAGGGGTGTCCAGCAGGTTGATGATGCTGTTGCGGTAAGGGAATTGCATCACCGAAGAGGTGACCGAGATGCCGCGTTGCTTTTCCAGCTCCATCCAGTCGGAAGTCGCGTGCCTGGCCGCCTTGCGGCTCTTGACGGTGCCCGCCATCTGGATCGCCTTGCCGTACAGCAGCAGCTTTTCGGTAACCGTCGTTTTACCCGCGTCCGGATGCGAAATAATCGCAAAAGTTCGGCGTCGACGCATTTCGTCAATATCTGACATCAATTTAATCCAGGATGAATTATCGGGGCTGGCTAGCCGCTCTTCGAATCGATTGACGGCGTAAGATGCCTCGCGAACAGCAGCGCATCTTCGCGGCCGTCGTTTGCAGGGTAGTAATCCTTGCGGCTGCCAATTTCGTTAAAACCGGCCGCATTATAGCAATTAATGGCCGCGATATTGCTAGGGCGAACCTCGAGCAACATGGTTTCCGCATTCCTGGCGCGTGCTTCCTCGACCAGGAATTCGATAAACTGGCTGCCGAAGCCCCTGCGCTGGTGCTGGAGCGCGATCGAAAGGTTGAGGATGTGGCTCTCGCCGGCGGTAACGCTAATGACCGCGTGGCCGATGACCTCCGCTTCGAGTAGTGCGAGCCAGCATTGGTAACCGACTCGAATACAGTCGCTGAAAATTCGCTCGGTCCAGGGAAATTCGTAAACCTCGCTTTCGATCTTCATGACCCTGACGACGTCGCTCAGGGTCATGCGCCTGAACCATAGCCCCGATTCGATCATTGCAATAACTGGTGCAGCAGCTTCAAATCCTGCCAGGCGATAGCCTTGGCCGATGGATTACGCAGCAGATAAGCCGGGTGATAGGTAACCTTCACCGGGATATCGGTGCCGGGCAGCTGGTGCATTTGCTGAATCAATTTGCCGACCGGCTGGTTGCTGCCCAGCAGGTTATGCGCCGAAACGCGTCCCACCGAGAGTATCACCCGCGGCGCGACCTGCCTGATTTGCGCGTCGAGATAGCCGCGGCAGGCCTGCGCCTCTTGCGGTTTCGGGTCACGATTATTGGGTGGCCGGCACTTGACGATATTGGTGATGTAAACCTGGTCGCGGGCGATACCGATCGCGGCCAGCATACGGTCGAGCAATTGTCCCGAGCGGCCGACGAACGGTTCGCCGCGGATGT
>JAOTTY010000376.1 GCA_029864185.1 Gammaproteobacteria bacterium | reverse complement strand
CGCCCAACGTGCTGGTCGACAAGGTGGACAGCTTTGCCGAACTGATGGATGCGGCAAACAGGGCAAAGCTGGGCAACGACCTGGTGGTGCAAACGCCTTACGGCGATTCCGGCCGCACAACCTTCTTCATCAAGTCCGAGAGCGACTATAACAAGTACGCCAAGGACATGAAGGGCGAAAAGCTCAAGATCATGAAGCGTATCAACCACATGCCCGGCACCATGGAAGTCTGCGTGACCCGGCACGGCACGCTGTCGGGACCGATTCAGACCGATATCACCGGCTACGAGGAAATCACGCCCTACAAGGGCGGCTGGTGCGGCAACGACGTGTGGCCGAAGATTTTCAACGACAAGACACGCCGCCAGCTGCGCAACATGGCTTCCGCGCTCGGTGACCGCATGTTCAAGGAAGGTTACAAGGGCGTTTTCTGCATGGACTTCCTGCTCGATACCGATGACGGCACGCCTTACCTCGGCGAGGTCAACCCGCGCATCAGCGGAGCGAGCCCGCTGACCAACCTGATCACCGCGCATTATGGCGGCGTACCGCTATTCCTGTTCCACCTGCTCGAATACCTCGATGTCGACTACGAGGTCAACCTGCGCAAGATACAGAATCGCTGGAACGAGTACGATTACTGGACCCAGCTGGTATTGAAGCAAACCGAGGACAAGGTCCGGCTGCTAACCCACGCGCCGCGCAGCGGTGTCTGGAGCATGGACAACCACGGCGCCATTACTTTCGATCGTCCCGACCTGGACTGGACCAACGTTATCGACAACGACGAGGCTTATTACCTGCGTGTCTACCGCGAAGGCGACTACACCTACAAGGGCGCCGACCTCGGCATCATCGTGTCGCGCGGGCGCATGCAGACCGAAAAACGCGAACTGCTCGAACGCGCCAAGCTCTGGACCGCGGCGATCAACGCCGAATTTCACGGCGCCGAACCCAAGGCCCTGCCCGAGATCTACCAGGATCCCTACCGTTCGAAGCTGTTCTAGCGAAACATAAAATTACGGGGACACGATACTTAATTCGTGAATTAAGTATCGTGTCCCCGTAATTGGGATTTGCCCGGTCAGGCGGTCTGTTCGACGGAACCGGTTACCGGCGTTACGATCGAGTTGTCCCAGCCGATCAGCTTTTCGATGGCCTCGGCCACGCGCAACACCTCGTAGTCACTGCCGACGGGGCCCTGGATCTGCAGCGACATCGGTAAACCCTCGTCACCGAGGCCCATCGGGATCGCACAGGCTGGCATTCCGGTCAGGTTTGCGTCGTACAGAAAACTGGCCCAGTCCAGCCACGGCATTTCGATATGGGTATCGTCGATCTTGTGCGGATGTATGCTGCCATGGGGAAACGCCTCGCAGCCAAGCGTGGGCGTAATCAGGATACGCGCGTTGTTGCGGGCGAACATCTGGTCATAATGCTCGCGAATCACGACGCGCTGCGCCTGGGCCTGCTCGAATTCTTCGGCGCTGAACTGTTCGCCGAAATCGATAAACCCGCGCGCAACCTCGCCCAGGTAATCGATGTTATAGGCGCTGCCGCGCGCGTTTTCCGCCGCGTCATAGGTGGCCGTGACGGCCCAGGTTTTGACCGACGAACTCAGCCCGGGGTTATCCTCGATCATCTCGAAACCATCTGCGCGCATTTTCTCGACGACACCGCGAAACGCTTCGCGCACGTCGTTGTTGACCGGGGAAAAGCCGAGGTCTTCCGAGAAAACGATGCCGCGCCGGTTCAGTTTCGGGTTGGTATTACCTTTGAACTTCTCCCCGATAATATCGAAAAACAGGCGCGCATCGGCAACGCTTCGCGTCATCGGACCGTAAGACACGATCGATTGCCAGGACGGAAAACAGGGTTCGCGCGGTACCACTCCGAAGCTGGGTTTGAATCCGACAATGCCGCAAAAACCGGCCGGTATGCGGATGGAGCCGCCGCCGTCGCCGCCCAGCGAGAAAGCCCCTATACCGGAGGCGACCACCACCGCCGCGCCGCCGGACGAGCCGCCGCAGGTGCGCTCGATATTGCGCGGGTTGGAAGTCAGCCCGTAGATTTCGGAGTGCGTAACTCCGGTAAGGCTGAACTCGGGACATGTGGTCTTGGCAAATACAACCGCGCCTTCCTGTTCCAGCAACTCGATCGCGCGACAGGTTTCGGTGGGCACGAAATCGCTTAGCAGCTGCGAGCCGTTGGCGCAGGGATAACCGGCGAGAAATTGCGAATCCTTGATCGTAATCGGCAATCCGCAAAGGCGCCCGGCCTTGCCGCTGGCCCGTTTCCTGTCGGCCTCGAGCGCCGCCTGGCGGGCGCGGGCGTAGAGTGTCAGGGCGATTGGGTTGAGTATCGGTGCTAGCGCTTCGGCCCGGGCGATGATTTGTTCGAGTAAATCGACGGCACTTATTTTGCCTGATGCGAGGGCTTTTAATTGTTGTGACGCGGTCAGCGATATCTCTGGCATATAGTCGGGCGTATAAGTGGAGGGCCGGGTTTGATCCCGGCCCTTCCTGTTTGAAACGAATGACCGTAGCTTAGACAGCAACGTAATCGTCTGCAAGCGTTTCCGCAGCCATCATCGCGTCGACCGGGTAGCCAGCCTCGATCGGAGCTTCGACTTCTGCCGGATACCAGGCTTTGGCGCGGCGCGCGATTTCGTCCTGCGACAGGTTTTCTACCTTGCTGGCGATCGACCACAGGTGGCCGTTGCCGTCCACCAGGATTCCGGTACGGTCGCCCCAGTAGGCGTCGTACAGCGCGGTGTGAACCATCGCGCCGGCTTCGAGCGCGCGCTCCCAGCTGGTGTCGACGTCGTCGACATACAGGTGGACCTGACCGACGCTGGCGCCGAGGCTCGCTGGCGACAGGATACCCTGCTCGGGTGCCTCGCGGTTTAACGCTATAATGCTGTTGCCGATCTTGATGGTGGCGTGAATCGCGACGCTTTCATCGGCGCCGGTATGGCGGGTTAGCAGCTCCGCGCCGAAGGCGGCCTGGTAATAGGCAAGCGCGCTGTCGACGTCGATCACGGTCAGGCAAGGGGTCGCAGTACGGTAGCCGCGCGGAATGGGGGATACTTTTTTACTCACAATATGCTCCATAGTGTGGGTTGGTGATAAAAGAATCAAAGTATGCTTTGATTTTGAAAATGCAGTTTCGGCTCATTG
>JAOTTY010000375.1 GCA_029864185.1 Gammaproteobacteria bacterium | reverse complement strand
GCTTTATCGACCTGGCCAGCTGTGGAATCGAGTGATGCCACGCGTGGGCGCTGCCGTCCAGCGGCGGTGGCGGATATTTACCGTCGGCGTCGGCTTGCTTCCAGTCACGCGTGCCCTCGGCATTGCTGCCGTGGCAAGCGGCGCAATTTTGCTGAAATAGCTTTCCACCGTAATCGACGGTCGCCTGGTTGAACCAGCGCTCGGCGGCGATGGCTGCGAAGCCGGTCATCGGTAATAACGCGATAATCAATACCCTTAGCGAACGCATGAGTCGATCCGATTCTGAATTATTCAATGTTCAACCTGATCCGTGAATAATAGCGCTAGCCCCGGTCATTCGGTATCGAAACCTGACACCTCGACGCGATTGACCGTTGTTTCGATGCCGCCATCCGCGGCGAGCCGCAGCTCGCGATAGCCCGGCGCTGCGCTGTCCGTTGCAAATTCGCGGCTGCCCGGCGTGAACTGAACGCAACTCGACGGCGTCGACATCCACTCGACGCCGTCGAAGCGGTGGTGGGCTTGCTGGTGAACGTGTCCCCACAGCACGGCCCTCAGATTGTCATGTCGCAGCAGACGCTCGCGCAGCTGTTCGGCGTCCAGCAGGCCTTTGCGATCGATCCAGTCGCTGCCGGTCGCGACCGCCTGGTGATGCAGGCAGACCAGCGCGTGCCGGTCCGGATACCGGTTCAGCGCGGAATCCAGGAATGCGAGCTCTGCCTCCGAAACGCGGCCATGCACCTCGCCGGCCAGCGTCGAATCGAGCATCACGATCTGCCAGGCGCCGGCAACGACCTGCCTGGCCGCATCTATCCGTCCCCCTGTGAAATGCCGTTCCATGACGTCGGGCGCGTCGTGGTTACCCGGTAGCCAGAAGGTGGGCAGCCCGATGCGGTCGAACTGCCGCGCGAGCCAGGTATAGGATTCGGCCGAGCCGTCCTGGGACAGGTCGCCGGTTGCGAGCAACAAATCGAGGCTGGTGATGTCCTTCGCGACCGCGTCTCTTACCGCCGCGAAACTCTGCCTGGTATCGATGCCCTGCAGGTGCTCGCCCTCGTCGGCGAAGATATGACAGTCGGTAATCTGCACCAGCCGCAACGCGTCGCCGATCTTCGGATCAAGCTGCCGAACCTGCCCTGCGAAAATGTCACCCATGTCGTTTCATTAGTCGAATCTATGGTATTCCCGTTCCGAGAACCTCGCACTACCGCTGCCGCCTGCGCCAAATCGGGTACCCGCCTGTTCCCGGGCAAGACGCCGACAATAGCAACAATCGCGGTCGGCGACAAACGCCCGAGCGCGGTGTAAACTTCGGCACCGACGAGGATTTTCGCGGTGTCGCAGCCTGTTCGAGTCGGCCCGCCGGTCCGACCGGGTGTCGCCATCGCCCACGCTGCCCGCATCATTGCCCGATGACAGACAAACAGGAAAAATACCGATTCATTCCCTATCGCCGCCTGGACATAGTCGAAATGGCCGTTCGAGATGGCAGGCTGGCCGAGAGGGAGCGGAATTTTCGCCAGCTTTGCTACATGCTGGAGCAGATATTTCACTTCGAATTTCACCGCAGGATCGAAGCGCTCAAGAACGCCTATGCCGGGATCGACCCCGATACCGACACCCGGCGACTGGAACCTGCACAAGGCGAAGTCGGCGCGTCATTCGTCGAACTGCTGGATGGTTTGCTGGAAAAAGCCAACTACGAACGCGTCACCGAGGCCGATTTGAACCAGGCGCTGCACGAGTCGTCGTTGTTCAAGATCCGGCTTCATGTCGATTTCGACGATTTCGCGGAAGTCTCCCTTTTCACCAGGGGCGTATCCAGGCGCAAAGAGGAGATACCCACCTGGTTCGGACTGTCGTCGAGGACGATCGAGTTTATCAATTACGATCGCGTCGTGGTCTATATCAGGGTCCGGGACGATTTCGAACAGGATGGGCAGGATTTCGCCGGCTGCAGGGCCGGGGCAACCCTGCTCAAGTTGTTCCGCAACGTTCCCGGCGCAGACCTCGAAATGCTGTTTCCCAACACCCGGGTACGCATGCGCCTGCTGGATAAGCTGTTGATCGGGGTACCGGCTCTGGTCAGTGGCGGCATCGTGCTGACGACCAAGCTCGGCGCGTCGCTGGTGCTACTCGGGTCCCTGTTCGGTTACTGGCTGGGGGTGTCCAGTCAACCGGCCGAACTGGACCGGGCCGGCATCATGGCCCTGCTCGCGGGCGTAGCGGCGCTCGGTGGCTACCTGTGGAAACAGTTCAATAATTTCAAGAACCGCAAACTTCGCTTCATGCAGGCGCTAACGCAGAACCTGTATTTCAAGAACCTGGATAATAACGCCGGTGTATTTTATCGACTCGCTGATGACGCCGAGGAAGAGGAGTCCAAGGAAGCCATTCTTGCGTATTATTTTTTATTGACCGCCGACCAGCCTATGACCAGGGGCGAGCTGGACCGGGCCATCGAGCTGTGGTTCGACGAGCGCTGGGATTGCCGTATCGATTTCGAAATCGAGGATGCCCTGCACAAGCTGGTTTGCCTGGGCCTGGTCGAGGAAAGCGACGACAGGCTCGCCCCCGTGTCGCCGGAGAGCGGAATAAGCCTGCTCGACGAACGCTGGGATAATTATTTCGTTGCGGAAAAATGAATTACGTTAACATTGCCGCAACTTTGCCAGGGCCGGAATGATATGTTTATATTTGTCGCCGCTGGCGGGAAAGTTTCTTTGCGAGATAGCGATAACATGCGGGCTTTTTCGATCGTCGAGGAGCAGCCCGGCAGCGCCGCTGTCAGGCTCGCGGGCATCGCGAACGCCGCCGGGGAAAATCACTACTGGCTCGATGCCGCCGTAGTCATCGAGCTTTCGGGTCGGCAAGACGACGCGCAATGGGTGGCAGCATTCTGGGATATGCTCGCCATGGCCGAAGCCTACGGATACTCCGATATGACAGAAAAAAGGGTCAAAGCGCACGTGGAACAGGGCTGATGCAAACCGCACTGCCGATTCTGCTGGCGCTATCCGTGCTGAGCGGCTGCGCCAGTATCGTCAGTTCCGCCACGTCGAAAATGGCGGACAATATCACGCTTGCGATCCTGAACCAGGACGACCCCGCCACGGTGCGCGACGGCGCGCCGGCCTACCTGTTGATGATCGATGGACTGATCGAGGGCGATCCCGAAAACGATA
>JAOTTY010000374.1 GCA_029864185.1 Gammaproteobacteria bacterium | reverse complement strand
CCGTTGCTCGGCGATATCGAGTTTCGCCATGATCTTGATGCGCGAATTGATCGCCGCGGAACTGGCGAGCGGCAGGGTTTCGCCGTAGCGCAGCGCGCCGTCGACGCGGTAGCGCACGCGCACACCCTCGCTGCCCGGCTCGAGATGGATGTCCGAGGCCTGCAGGCTGATCGCCTCGTGCAATAGCCGGTTGACGGTCTGAATCGTCGGCGCTTCGCTCGCCAGCTCGCGCAGATGGGAGACGTTGTCGAGCAGGTCGTCGCTGTCGAATTCGGCTTCGTCGCCGTCGTTCGAGGTATCGTCGACGGGGCCGCGCTCGAGTTCGGCAAGCCTGTCGAGACAACCCTGTATGTGCGAGTAGAGCCCGATTCTCGGCTCGATCTTGCGGTTGAGCGTGCTCGAGATGGAATGGATGGTGTCGCGGTCGCGCGGCTCGGCCATGGCCAGCACCAGGGTCTCGCCGTCGAGATCCAGCGGCACCGCGAACGCGCTCTTCAGAAACCGCAGCGGCAACTCGTCCGGTAGCGAATCGACGTTCTCGTAGCCCTGCGCATCGACCACCGGCAGCCCGGTCAGCTCCGCCAGGTTATCGGCGAGGTCGCTCTCCGACAGGATGCCGTAGCGCACCAGCGCGATGCCCAGCGCATCGCTGCGGGACTGCGAGACTTCCTGCAGCTGAAACAGCTCCGAGCGCCGGATCTTGCCCTTGTCGACCAGCGCGGCGGCCAGGGGGTCGTGCTCCCAGTCGACGGTTCCCTGCGTCAGGAAGGGAATCACGGTTGCGGTCTCAGATTGCGTTACAGGTTCCACCCTTACATTACCGGTTACGATGATACGCCCGAAATCAGGCGCACTGGCTAGCGTAAATTATATCCCAGCGCGTCCGAATCCGTGACTGCACTTAAGTACTGTATTCCTGTACTAAAGTACTGATCAGGCTGAAAAATTGATCGTTGGCCCCCTTTCCCCGGGCGCCAATCCGGCATTGCCCGGCAGCGACCCTCGCGCCTGCGGGCCGCGGTCGAACGGCGTTGGCCCGGCGGCAACGGGATTTACAGGTTGCTTTTCTCGATCAGGGCCTCCGCCTTGAGCCTGTCCACCGCCTCGTCGACCGCGCGCCGGTACTTTTGCTGCATCAGGTAAGCATGGATTTTCTCGCTCATGTCCTTTTCCGCGTATTGCACCTGCGGTTTGCGGTCTTCGAGCTTGATCAGATGCAGGCCGAACCGGGTCTCGACAATTTCCGAGACCTCGCCCGGCGCGAGCGCGAACGCGGCCTCCTCGAACGGCGCCACCATCTGGCCGCGGCTGAAATATCCGAGGTCGCCGCCCTTGGCCGCACTCGGGCCCTGCGAGAGCTGTTGCGCCAGCGCCGCAAAATCGCCGCCGCCAACGATCTTTTGCCTGATACCGCTCAATAGCACGCGCGCGTTTTCCCGGGCCTCGTCATCGACCCCGGATTCCAGCTTGATGAGGATGTGACGAGCCCTGATTTCTTCCGGCTGGGTAAACTCCTGCGCGTTTTCGAGATAGAACGCGTGCACCTCGTCGGCGCTGACCTCGAGCCTGTCTCTGACGAACTTGTCGATCCATTTTTGCGCCGAAATGCGCCGCCTGAGGTCCTCGAAAAAACTGTCCTGGTTATAGCCACCCTCGCGCAACTTTGCAGCGAAGGCCGCATCGCCATCGAACTGCGCCCGGTATTGCCTGAAAACCGGGTCCACCTCGGCATCGTCGGCAACCGTTTCATCCCTGGAAGCGGCCTGCCATAGCAGTTCCTGGCCGATCAATACGTCGAGGACTTTTGCGCGTACTTCCCTGAAGCGATTGGGATCCCGGATCGCGCCGACGTTGGTACCCTGCTGCTGCAGATAATTGTCGACCGCCTGTTGCAGTTGCCTTTCGGAAATTCTGGTGCCCTCGACGGTTGCGGCGGTACCGATCTCGGACGCGTTGACCGCGGTCGCAGCCGATAACAGCAAAAGCATCAGGAGGGACAGGAGGTCGAGATTTTTCATGATTTTATTCCACGTTTAATTTTGATCAGGTTACTGGTGGCGCCGCGCGCTGAAATTGAACTCGGTCACATTGCGGCACTCGATTTTGTCGGGATTCGACACGCGGTCTCCAGGTCGGCCTGCCGTCGGCGCGAGTCGAAGCGACTGCCGAGAAGGTTAATACGGATAAACGATTATACGTCCGCCTTACAGGAGTAACCGCATCGCCGCCTGGGTCCGGTTTTTCGCATTCAGTTTGGCGAGGATCGAACTGACGTGAAATTTTACCGTGCGGGTACTGATATACAGGGCCTCGGCGATATCGTGGTTGGTGCGGCCCTTGGCAATCAGCGCCAGCACCTCCTGCTCGCGCTCGCTGAGCCGGGACTTCGCCTGCAGCCGGTTTCTTTGCATGTTGTCGAGCAATGCGCTGGTGACGCATGGCGCCAGGCTGGCACCGCCCCGGTAAACGGTATGGATGGCGCTGATGATTTCGTCGCTGTCGGCCTGCTTCAGTCTGAAACCCTTGACGCCGAGACCCAGCGCCTCGACCATCAGGTTGGCGTCGTCGCAGGCGGTGAAAACGATGATATTCGTGTTCGGCCTCGCGGCCCTGAAACGACGCAGGTGCTCGATTTCCGACGGGTTGTTCTCGTTGAGATCGATGATCAGGATATCCGCATCGATCTCGCCGGTTATGCTCGGTAACTCCTCGCCGGCCCGCAGTTCCGCCACGATCTCGATCGCCGCATCCGCCGACAGTATTCTGTGCATGCCGTACCTGATGGTCGGGCAACGATCGCAGATAATGACTCGTATCGTCTCATGCATCTCGAAACCTCCTTTTATTTTCTTCTCTCTTTACAACTACATTAAAGCAATCTTCGTGCCACATGTCAAAAATCCGGCGTGCGAACGAGCCGGCCAAGTCCCTGATTTAAATACAGAAAAATCCGTAAACGTCAGCTAATTGTCAGCAATAGCGAAAATATTGATCTTTTTTCTCAGATGCGGGACAAGGGTCTAAATTCTATTCTCGTAATTGAGAAAGCAACCCGGCGATTAAGAGCCACGGCCGTCTACTCTGCCAGCACAGATATATGGCGACATTTGCGGAGGGCGACCGACGCTTGCGAGGATGGGGGATCGACGAACGTGATCGAACCGCTGCCGCCTGCTTGCCTGTCGCACGGGAAA
>JAOTTY010000373.1 GCA_029864185.1 Gammaproteobacteria bacterium | reverse complement strand
AGCCCTTCGCCTGTTCGACGATCCTGGTGAAATCCGGCAAGTCGGCCTGCGCCATTACCGGCATGCCGAGCGCAATAACAATCAGGGACCGATATATTTGTTTGCTTAGATATCTCATTAAATTGTTCCAGAAAAATTCATATATTTTGTGTAAGACCCGGTTCAGCGCTGCGGGTTCAGCCTGACTTCAACGATATGTGGTGTCAGTCGGCCATGTTCAAGCCTGCGCGCGCGACGGGATGCAAGTTTTACTCCTGCAAACAACCCGGTAAATGCCGCGATCGCGACCCAGGTATCTGCCAGATTGTACAGATCTGCCGCCAGCCCGGCCACAATCATGCCTGCCAGGGGCAGCCCGTAGACGGACAGGCTTGCCGTCACGACCGCTGATTCGTGCATACCGACGACAAGCCTGTCGCCAGGTTTCAGCTGCTGATCGGATTCGATTACCAGGGGTTTCGAGCGATGACCTAACAGACGCCCGATAGCCCCTGTTCCACAGCCCTGGTTGAGTTCGCAGTGACCGCAGGCCGAGTCGCGCTGTAGCCTGATTTCGACCCGCTTGCCATCGCAATGCGTGACCACGGCATGCTCGGTAATCATTCGCGTAGCCCTCTGTTGTTGGAGGTATGTGCGAAGTTTGATGCCAATCTCCGATTATCGCAAGGAGCCTGTGGCGGCATGTCGCCTCCAGCCGCGCCGTGCAGCCCTACTGCTGTCGGTAAGTTATTGATTCGGCTACCTCTTTCACGGTAATTGCCGGCACTTCGCCAATCGCGGTAATCGAATGATTTGCATGAATGCGCATATAGGCGTTGACCGCGCCCATCGAGGTTGCGCCGCTCAGAGAATCGCTCGTTTCGCGCTCGATAAATACCGACAACGATGCCAGGCCGTCGGTGTATACCATCTGCTGGACAAAATTCTCGGTGCCCGGGATCATCCGCCGCAGCACTGACTCGCGCCAGAAACCCCCCGGGGTATGGGACAGTTGCCAGGCGTTGTCGACCTCTACCGATTTCGAGCTGTCACCGCGGTGATAACGTACCATGGTGTAGCTTTCGTCGATCTTCGGTAGCGTTTCTATTAGCGGTTTTTCATCGTCGCCGTAGACTCGCAGGCTGGTGAACATTACCTGTTCGATTTCCCGGTATTGTTCGTCGAGCAGGCTGGATTTCATCATCAGGTGATTATCCCGGTTGATCCAGAATTTGATGCCGTAGCGATAGGTATCCCTGGGTTCGATATGTACCACCACGGTGTTATGGTTGGCGACTCGATCCATGCCGAGCAGCTTCATGTCATAAAACTTTTCCAGCCTCGCGATATCGTCGGGTATAAAAATCGGTGAAAAACTGTTCTTTCGCGATAAATCGACGACTACCTTCCGACTCGACGGCCATATGCAGGTCAGGTTCTGGTTGTCACGGAAGACCTCGCGCGCCTCGCCATTCAGTGATAAGAGGCGTTCCTTTTCTCCGTCCGCGTCGCGGTAATGCGAGATCTGCATGCTCTCGAGCTGGTTGTCGTGCATGTACACGAAATTCCCGCTGTAGCTCAGGCCACGCATCGCGTCCGACATTTTCTGTACCCACTGCATTGCCTCGTCGGCGAGCGCCGGGGCGCTGACGCAGCTCGCCAGCAGCAGGGGTATCACCACCCTGGGCAATAAATCCGCCCTGCCTGCCGCGCTATTGTTGCGCATCGAAACCGGCAACTCGTGCCTGCGGGATAAGACCCTGCACGGAGTTCGAATACTCGGTGTGATTCACCAGGTAGGCGTTCAGCTTTTGCTGCAATTCTGGCGATCCCCTGTCGATCTTCCAGCGCGTCCCGCGCGTCGGCACCCCGGTGGATACCGGAACCGCGCTACCTGCAATCCTTTGCCCGGCAAGCTGTTGAATTTTGATCTGATCGGCTTCCGCCAGCCCGGCATCGGGCTGACGCGCATCCTGGCTTTGTGGCTGCCATAAAGCGACGGTGACGATAGCGACGCTGGCGGCGACCGCAAGACCTGCGATTGGCTTGAATATCCCACGGCTCAGTAGCGGAGCCGGTGTCGAGCTGTCGAGCATCGCCCGGGGCTTCCGGTCCTGCACCGCACCGACCTCCCGCGCGATCCGTGCCATCACCGCCTCGTGAAAACCGGTATCGATTGCCGGCGGTAATTCGTGCCGCATGATTTCGCCGATCATCCGGTAGCGTCGCATCCGATACTGCAGGTTGACGTCGCCTATGACTTCGTCGACATTGCCGGAGGCATTTTCATCAGCATAATCATCCAACAGGTAAGATAATTTTTCGTCTTGCTCTTTCATCTCTAACTCTCGTTTTAAACCAGCACAGTTTCCATGGTTATAAAATCCTGCACTGTTAGTCATTCTAACAGGGGTCTAAGTTCCTTATCGATCACATCTCTGGCGCGAAATATTCTAGATCTGACCGTCCCGATCGGGCAATCCATGACTTCTGCTATCTCTTCATAGCTCAATCCATCGATTTCGCGAAGTGTAATCGCCGATTTCAAGTCTTCGGGCAGTTTCTCGATAGCGCTGAAAACCGTCGCCCTGATTTCATCGGTTAACAGCAGATTTTCCGGATTTGCGTACTCCTTGAGACCTGACTCGCCTTCGAAATGTTCCGCGTCGTCGACGTCCACGGTATAACCCGGAGATTTGCGCGATCTCGACGCGAGATGATTCTTCGCCGTATTGGCGGCGATTCGGTAAAGCCAGGTGTAGAACTGGCTGTCGCCCCGAAACTTGTCGATGGCGCGAAACGCCTTGATGAACGCATCCTGGGCAATGTCCTGGCACTCCGACTGGTCGGATACGAAGCGGCCTACGAGGTTAATGACCTTGTGCTGATACTTTTGCACCAGGATATCAAAGGCGCCGGAATCGCCGGCCTGGACCCTTTTCACCAACTCTGCATCAAGCAGATTAGTCCCCATCGATATCCCTGTATGCTTATGAATGTCGGAGATAATAATTTTTTATTCTCCGAGCCGTCAGATAAGGGCCGATTATACAATTAAAAGGTCTCTCCAGGGTTTGGTTTTGCAATGCAAAGGATTTAACTATACTGGCAGACCGGTAATCGGGAACATCGAAATGAGCCAACAGTATGAGTTTGACGTCGTCATCGTCGGATCGGGCACCGCGGGTCTCGCGGCGGCGCTGCATCTGCCCGCAACGCTCAAAATTGCGATTCTTGCCAA
>JAOTTY010000372.1 GCA_029864185.1 Gammaproteobacteria bacterium | reverse complement strand
TCCGATCTCTGATGGACGAGCCGTTTTCGGCTGTCGACCAGGTTACCCGGCGCAAGCTTCGATACGAACTCGTGCAGTTGCATCAGCGACTCGATTTGCCCATCGTGCTCGTTACCCATGACCTCAACGACGCGATGTTGTTGGCCGATCGTATCTATGCCGTTTCCCGCGGTGTAACGCTGCAAAACGGGACACCGATGGAGCTGATACAGCGCCCCGAAAATGTTGCGGTGGCGCGTTTGATGGATCTGCAGAATATCTTTTCCGGACAGGTGATCGATCATGACGAGAACAACGAAGTAACTCGAATAAGGTGGCTGGATTACGAGCTGGAGGCGCGACTGCAAAAAGAGCACAATCCCGGAGAAACAATCAACTGGGTCATACCGCCATCCTGTATCGTGCTCCATCGCCGACAACGCCCGTCGCAGGGCGAGCGGGAAAATCCAGTCCATGGCCTGGTCGGCGAACTGACCGTGATGGGCGAAAACACCCTGATTTCGATGTGGGTGAATGGTCGCAAGGAGCAACGACTGAGCCTGACCGTTTCGAGCCATGTCGCCGAGCGAAATTTTCTTGCGGTCGAAGCCGATATCTCCGTATCGCTGTTGCAGCAAGGCCTGCACCTGATGCCGCCGCAGCCGGAAGATCATATGCGTTAAGCCGGTATTTTCTTCTCGGCGCGACTGAAAAGCTGCGGAGTTCATCGCTTGCGCACTATCGGCATCGCGCAACGCGTTAATGCGCACCATACAAAGTTCTAACGATTCTCGCGCGAGAAAAATCCCCATATCTATTATGCTATTTACAGGTAAATCTACCGGAATTTTGACGCATTAATCTTGATCATCAGAAAACCTGCTCGGCGCCGGGCACCCTCTGGCTGCCGAACAGGTTTGTCTTCGATCTTCAGCCAATCTATGTATCGATGGTGAATCAGTATCTGTGCCGCTAGATCGGCATCCAATACACGTACACTGACCTTCGAAATCGAGCGCCCAGATGCGTTATTTCCCGCTTCAAAATGCACAACTGATCCCCGCGAAACTTCGGCATTCCCGCCTTCGAAATATAAAGATTGCTTTGGAGTCACCATATATGTCCGGGGAATTTTCCTGATCGCCTGACCTGACAGCAGCGGCCACCGACCGTCGCGATACGGATTAGATCACGAAAAAGCCCGATTAAACTGATCACTTTTAAGCGAAAAAATCATATATAATTCTCGACCCAAAATTATAAATAATCCGGAGGAGCCACGATGATACCCCCATCGTTTGAATACCACGCGCCAGGCTCGGTCGCTGACGCCATTGCCCTGCTGAGCCAATATGGCGACGCAGCCAAAATTCTCGCCGGTGGACACAGTCTGTTGCCGATGATGAAACTGCGTTTCGCCGAACCCGAACACCTGGTTGATATCAACAATATCGATTCGTTGAAAGGCATTCGAGAAGAGGATGGTGAAATCGTTATCGGTTCGATGACCTCCGAAAGCGCGTTAATCACCTCTACCCTGCTACAGGAAAAATGCCCGATGCTGCCGGAGGCGGCAAAAATGATCGCCGATCCGCAGGTACGCAATCGCGGCACCATCGGCGGTGATATTTCACATGGAGATCCGGGTAACGATCACCCGGCCCTGATGCTGGCGCTGGATGCGACCTTCACCCTGGTTGGTCCCAATGGCGCACGACAGATTGCGGCGGCCGATTTTTTCCTCGGCACTTTCTTTACCGCGCTGGAAGCCGATGAAATCCTGACCGAAATCCGGATTGCACCACAGGCAGCAAATACCGGCGCCAGTTATCAAAAACTCAAACGCAAAACCGGCGACTACGCAACCGCCGCTGCCGCCGCGGTCATCACGCTGTCGGGAGATACCTGCCAGAGCGCCGCCATCGCGCTCACCAACCTCGGCGCCACCGCAATGCGCGCCAGCGCGGCAGAGGCCGTTCTGGTCGGCCAGGTCATCGACGAAGACCTGATCAAGCAGGCCGCTACAAAAGCCATGGAGATATGCGAACCGGCGGAAGATTTGCGTGGCGACGCGGAATACAAGACACACATGGGCGGCGAAATGACGCGCCGGGCCATCAGAGCGGCGATCAAAAACGCCGGGGGTAACTAGACATGGCAAAGACTCAGGTAAGTTTTAATCTGAATGGCCAGGACGTCGACGTTCTGGTCGAAGCGCGCGAACTGCTGATTCACGTTTTGCGTGAGCAACTGCAGTTGACCGGCAGCCACATCGGTTGTGAAACCAGCCACTGCGGCGCCTGTACCGTCGATGTCAACGGCCAGTCGATAAAATCCTGCACCATGCTCGCGGTTCAGGCGCAAGGCGCAACGGTAATGACCGTGGAAGGACTCGCTGCCGGCGGGGAATTACACCCGCTGCAACAGGCCTTCATGGATGAGCACGGCCTGCAATGCGGATTCTGCACCCCGGGCATGTTGATGCGCGGTTATCGTTTTCTGCAGGAAAACCCAAACCCCAGCGAGGAAGAGATTCGTAGCGGCATGGCGGGCAATCTGTGCCGCTGCACCGGCTACCAGAATATCATCAAATCAATCCAGACTGCCGCTGCCGCGCTGAACGCGAACACCGGCTCGCAAGCCGAATAGGGCAGAGGAAATAATTATGTCAGCAGCACCAGAAACCGTCGAAAGGCAGGAGCAACTGCAGGGCATCGGATGCTCACGCAAGCGTAAGGAAGACCCGAGATTTATCCAGGGCAAGGGCCTTTACGTCGACGATGTGAAATTACCGGGCATGCTCTGCGGCGAAGTGGTTCGCAGCCCATTTGCCCACGCCAAAATCGTTTCCATCAACAAGGAAAAAGCGCTCGCCCTGCCGGGTGTGCATGCGGTCATTACCGCGGAAGACCTGAAGCCGCTGGGTTTGCACTGGATGCCGACGCTCGCAGGCGATACCCAGGCGGTTCTGGCCGACGAAAAGGTCTGTTTCCAGATGCAGGAAGTGGCGATGGTCATCGCCGACGATCGCTACATTGCCGCCGATGGCGCCGAACTGGTGGAAGTCGAATACGAGCAGCTTCCCGCCCTGGTCGATCCGCACAAGGCGATGGACGCGAATGCGCCGATTATCCGCGAAGACCTGGTCGGTAAAGACGAGGCTGGACAGGGCAAACGCACCCATAACAATCACATTTTTACCTGGGATGTGGGCGACAAGGACGCCACCGATCGTGCCTTTGAAAAGGCCGAAGTCACCGTGCGTGAAGAA
>JAOTTY010000371.1 GCA_029864185.1 Gammaproteobacteria bacterium | reverse complement strand
CGGCATCGCCAAGGGCTCGGGTATGATCAAACCCGATATGGCAACCATGCTGGCTTATATTGCAACCGATGCCGATATCGATTCTGGCGTGCTCGGACAGATGCTCGAAAAGATGGTAAAAGGAAGTTTCAACTCGATCACCGTGGATGGTGATACGTCTACCAACGATTCCTGCGTCCTGATAGCAACCGGTGCTTCCGGGCTGCGACCAGAGCCGCAGGACGAGCGATTTCTTGGTGCTTTGCAGCAGGTGTTCGACCAGCTTGCCCAGGCGATTATTCGCGACGCCGAGGGCGCTACCAAGTTTGTCGAGATTCGTGTAGACGGTGCCATGAACGAGGGTGATGCGCGCAGCGTCGGATTTACCATCGCCGAATCGCCGCTGGTAAAAACCGCACTATTCGCCTCCGATCCGAACTGGGGACGGTTTATCATGGCGATCGGTCGCGCCCCGGTTTCCCGTATCGATCCCGATCGGGTCGACCTGTACCTCGGAGCGGTACGGTTGCTGCACCGCGGGTTACCAGATCCCGATTATCGCGAGGCGCAGGGGCAGGCCGAAATGTCGCGCGAGGAAATAATGATCAGGGTGAATCTGAACCTTGGAAATGCAGGCGCCCGTATCTGGACTTCCGACCTGTCTTACGATTACGTCAAGATCAATGCGGAATACAGAAGCTGACAGTCCGGTCATCAATCCCGTTTCTATCGCGGAAAATTATATTCACGTCGTTGCGGCGATAATCTGGCGCCGGAATACGGCGCAGAGTTTTCTGATCGCGCAGCGACAAAAAGGCAAGCATCTGCAGGACTACTGGGAACTGCCGGGAGGCAAGCTGGAAGCCGGTGAATCGCCGTGGCCCGCGTTGCAGCGTGAAATCATCGAGGAGGTGGATATCAGGGCGATCAGTGGCTCTCCCTACATGCGGGTATACCATCGCTATCCGGATCGCAATATCCTGCTCGATACCTGGACCATAGACGAATACGAGGGTGAGGCAAGGCCTAGAGAACAGCAGGCGCTGCACTGGGTCGGTGTCGACGAGATCGACCAGTTCCGCTTTCCGCCGGCGGATATCCCGATACTCGATGCTATAAAGCGCAGTGCGATAGCAGGAAATTGACGTCTTCCTTGACCTGCACAGGAATGTTGTCTGCCGATGTCGCGCGCATGAATCTTACCGAATAGCGGTGCTTGCCCGCGCTGATTTCGGGATATATAAATTCATCCGCATCGACCCCGATACGAATCAACTGGGTCGACTGCTTGATATCGAGCGCTTTCTGGTAAAACCCGTTCTCGGCAATAACCGCTTTGGCGGTGGCGCTGTCGCGAATTGCTCTCAATATCAATTCGATAACGCTTTCCAGCTCGCTGTAGGGTGAAGCCCATTCCCGCAGGTCGGCAACACGCTTTTCGTGACCCAGGTTTAACCAGAAACGCAACTGCGGCAAATCGAAATCACATGAACCCCCGGGAATCGAAGTGCGTTGCTTGATACCCAGCAGAAAGTCGACGCGCTTCAAGTGCTCGCCCAACTTGCCGTCGAGTCTATGCAGTCGCTCCAGCGCGTTTTTCTGCTTGCTGAGTATGATATCGAGCTTGGAGTGATCGATTTCCTGGTGCGCAGCCAGCGCCTTGAGCGCGCTGTGCTGGCGTTCGAGTTCCTTCATCAATTCCTGCTTCAAATCGCCGCGTTCGAGCAATGAAGTCAGTTCGAGAATCGTCAACAGCGCGCTGTAGGCGCTCCAGTCGCCTTTCAGGGCCTCGAAATAATGGAAGCGCTTCATCAGCGTCTCGACCCGCAGGCACATCCGGATGCGCTCGTTAAGCGGCTGTTCAAAATATTGGTATCTGCCCGACATTGCTCGTTGAGTTCTGCAAATCCATTAAAGTATAGCCGAAATCCCTGCCTTAATGTTGCACCGGCCATAATGGGCCGTCGCACTCGTTTCAGGCGGACGCGAGTTGCTGGTAGCGCTGATGCAAGACGGCCACCTGGGATTCCAGGTCTGCTGTTTCGCTGCGATTTTCGATGATATCGTGTGCGCGGGCAATCCTCGCCGAATTGTCTAGCTGCTGCGCCAGCATTTTACGCGCCAACTTTTCATCGATCCGGTCGCGCTTGATCAGTCTTTCGATTTGTTGCTCCGCCGGGCAGTCGACCACGAGGATTCGATCTACCAGCGACTGGAAATTGGTTTCGAACAGCAGCGGGATTACCACCAGGACGTAGTCGGCTCTGGAATTCGCGATAATGGCATCGTGGCTACGCTGATAGATGAGAGGATGCAGCATTTTTTCGATCCAGGCCTTTTCGACGCCGTTGCTAAAGACGATCTCGCGCAATTTGCGTCTATCGATTTCTCCGTTGGTGTCCAGTATGGCGTCACCGAAGTGTGCGCGGACCTGCCGGTAGGCAAGTTCACCCGGCTGTAGCAGCTTGCGGCTAATGACGTCGGTGTCGATTACCGGAACGCCAAGCTTCGCGAACAGGTTGCTAATCGTGGTTTTACCCGACGCGATACCGCCGGTTAGTCCAACCGAAAACATGCTTTTACACCCGGGTAATCAGCCGATCAGCGAGAAGTAAAACTGCATTAATTCATCGCCCCATAATAATGTCATCCATCCGGCCGCCGCGAGATAGGGGCCAAACGGGATTTGCGTTCCGCGTTCCGTCATTTTGAGCAATATCATCGTGATACCGACGACAGCACCGACCATCGAGGATGTCAGGATAACCACGAACAACGGCTTCCAGCCCAGCCAGGCACCCAGCATCGCGAGCAGCTTGAAATCACCATGGCCCATCCCTTCCTTTCCGGTCACGACCTTGAACAGAACAAATATGCTCCACAGACTCAGGTAACCGGCCATCGCGCCGATCACGCTGGTCTCGAGATCGATAAAAACTTCGAATAGCGCCAGCAGCATGCCGAGCCAGAGCAACGGCAGGGTGATATTGTCCGGCAGTAGCTTGTGACCGATATCGATTCCGCTGGCGGCAATGAGGCACCAGCTCAACAACAGTGCTGCGAGCGCCTGCAGGCTTACCCCGAAATGCCAACCCACGATGACCGATACCAGCGCGGTAAAAAACTCCACCAGCGGGTATTGCGCCGAGATCCGGGTTTTACAGCTCGAGCATTTACCCCCGAGTACCAGGTAACTGATGATCGGGATGTTTTCCAGGGCGCTGATCTGATGGCCGCAGTTGCCGCAGCGAGAGCGCGGGGTGCTCAGATTGA
>JAOTTY010000112.1 GCA_029864185.1 Gammaproteobacteria bacterium | reverse complement strand
TTATGCCCAAACATATTCAAGTCGCTATGGAAATGGCTTATATGTGTCGTATGCGGCTATCCGAAGTGCTGGATACGCGAGTAAAGGATATTGAAGATGAAGGGCTAAATACGCGCCGTTTAAAGGGATCTGACGATGCATTAACACTATGGTCGCCTCGGCTAAAGAAAGCTGTCGACAGGGGCTTGCAGGGCTGTTTACGCACCCCTGAAATGACGATTGTTAACCGGAACGGATCACCGGTCAGACGATCGAGCTTTCAGACCACATGGCAGCGCAGGATGAAGACATTTGAGCCGCGATTTTCTTTTCACGATTTAAAGGCCGCTGGAGTTTCGGACTTTGATGGCGACAAGAAAAAAGCATCGGGTCACAAGTCCGAGAGGATGGTAAGTGTTTACGATCGTAAGCGCATCAAGGTCGATGCCACCGAATAAGAATCAACAACTTAGCCGATTATTTTGTGAAAATTTTGTGAATTTTGTGAAAATCAGCTCACAAGAGAAACTGGGGGATGTATAAGTTATTGTATATAAAGAAAAAAGTGGTGGGGCGTGGGCGGCTCGAACGCCCGACCACCTGATTAAAAGTCAGATGCTCTACCAACTGAGCTAACGCCCCCCGTGAAGAACCGGGAATAATACCTGTCCCCGGATTGAATTCAAGCAAATTATGGATCCCTGCCCTAATGCCCCTCTTTGCGGATGCGATCGAGACGCTTGGTCGCGAGCCGCGCCGCCGTGGTTTGTGAATATTTCTCGCGCAGGTCGGCGAGTATCGCCTTGGCCTGTTCGAACTGCTTCAGTTCGTAATACGTGTAACCCAGCTTGAGCATCGCATCCGGCACCTTGTTGCTGGTCGGGTAACGTTTCAGCACGTTCTGGAACTCGACGATGCCCTGATCGAAATTGCGCGTAACATAGTGCGCTTCCCCAAGCCAGTATTGCGCGTTACCGGCATAGCTGCTGTCCGGGTAGCGGTCGATGAAAGTCTTGAGCTCGGTCTTGGCCCGCTTGTAGCGGCCTTCCTTGAGCGTGTCGAACGCGGCCTGATAGGCAGCCTTTTCCTCGCTTTGCGTGGGCGACGGGCTTTGCGAAAGCGACGCGGTCTCCTCCTGCATCGTCTCGGTCAACGCGGGTTCGTCCGATTGCGTTTGCTGGCTGGACGAGACGGCGGGCAGCGGAGTTTCGACCTGCGGCAGGCTGATCGACCCGGTTGGCGCCTGCGCGCTAGCGCCGCTTTCGAGGTCGCGCAGGCGTCGATCGATATCGAGATACAGTTCACGCTGGCGCTTCTTGATGCCCTCGATATCGAAGCTCTGCTGCTCGATCTGACCGTTGAGCAGGCTGATTTCCCCGGACAGGTTATCGACCAGCTGAATCATTTCGAGCATCGCGCGGTTGTCGATCAGTCGACCCATCTTGGACATGTCTTCCGACAGTTTCAGCAACTGTTCCTGGATCGTCCCCAGCTTGGCCTCGGAGCGCTGCGACAACTCGGTCAGGCGCTCCACGCGCAACGTCAGTTGCTCGGGTGTCAGCGCCGACTGCGCGAACGCAGCTCCCGGCGCGAGTACGGCGAATAGCAGCCCCAGTATGGCGCGGCGCATCGAGTTGGTCGCGGGGCCCATGTCAATTCACCGTGTAGATCAGTTCGACGCGCCGGTTTCTGGCCCAGGCCTCCTCGTCGTGGCCCGGCGCTGCCGGTTTTTCTTCGCCGTAGCTGACGGTATCGACCTGGTCGGTCGAAGCACCCTGGAACAGCAACACGCGGCGTACCGACTGCGCGCGACGATCGCCGAGCGCGATGTTGTACTCGCGGCTGCCGCGCTCGTCGGCATGTCCCTCGAGGCGCACGCTGACCTCGCCATTGCCGGCGATGAAGTTGCCATGGGTTTCCAGGATCGCGATCGATTCGCTGGTTAGCTTGGCGCTGTCGAATTCGAAATAAATGGTGCGGTTGGCCAGCGCGCCCTCGGTTTGCTCGAGCATCTCGATCGCATTCATCGGGGTGTCGTCGACGATTGCGGTTACACCGCCGCCTTCGCTGCCATCGAGCCCGGTGGCATCGGCGCCGCTGCCATCCCCGGTGACGCCAGCGCCGCTCATCTGCGATTGCTCGTCGAGCGGCGGGCCGTCCTCGATAATTTCCTCCTGCGTCGTGGCGCAGGCGGAAACGAACAGGGCCAGGCACCCGGCGATCATCCAGGGCTTGATAAGATTATTTGCTTTCATATACATTCCGCTCCGCTTGTATGCGTTCACTATTTACTGTCGAAAGGTCCCCATACCGGTTCCCGGATATCGCCGGCCTGGTCGGATAACTTATGTCTGGCGCGCCCGTCGAACGACACCGCAAACAGGGATCCGGTATCCCCGGATGCGTACAACACCATCCTGCCATTAGGGGAAAACGATGGTGATTCGTCGAGTGCGCTATCGGTGAGCACGGTAAGATTACCCGTCTCGCGCTCGATTTGCGCTATTTTATATTGCCCCCGGGCGCCATGCACCATGGCGATGTACTTGCCGTCCGGCGAGATGTTGGCCGCGCTATTGTAGCGACCCTCGAAGGTCAGGCGTTTGGGCCTGCCGCCGTCGACGCCTACCTCGTACAGCTGCGGCGAACCGGAGCGGTCAGAGGTAAAGATAATGCTGTTGCCGTCCGCGGTCCACACCGGTTCGGTGTCTATGCTGCGATGGCTGGTAATGCGCTTCAGCCGCTTGGTGGCCGTGTTCAGCGTGTAAATATCCGGATTGCCGTCCTTGGACAGCACCAGCGCCAGGAACTTGCCGTCCGGCGACCAGCTGGGCGCACCGTTCAAACCCCTGAAGCCCGATACCTTGCTGCGGCGCGCGGTCGCGAGGTGCTGGATAAATATCTCGGGGCGCTTGCTTTCGAAGGACACGTAGGCCAGCGATTTACCGTCCGGTGACCAGCTGGGCGACATGATCGGCTCATCGGATTCGAGCACGTTCTGCGCGTTGTAGCCGTCGGTATCGGCGACCTGCAGCACGTACTTGCGTGCCGCGTCTTTTTGCGCGCGGACATAGGCGATGCGGGTATTGAAGGCGCCGCGCGTGCCGGTAATCTGCTCGTAGATGAAATCGCTGATCTGGTGCGCGCGCGACCGCAGGTTGCGTATCTTGGCCGGCATGCTGCGCCCCAGCAGCTGCTTCTGCTTGAGCACGTCGAGCAGCTGAAACTCGATGTTGTAAACCCCGGGAGACTCCTCCAGCACGCGGCCGACGACCAGGTAGTCCTGCCCCGCGCTGCGCCAGCGCGGATACTGTACCTGGTTGCTGTAATGCGGATTGGCAGGCAGCGCGGCTCGATCCATGGCTTTCAAAACGCCGCTGATGTTCAGGTCGCTGGCAACGATTTCGGCGATATCGACCGGCAACTTGCTGCTCAGGCGCGAGGTATCGAACGGCACCACCGCAATCGGTAGCGCGCCGTCGACGCCCTGCGTTATTTCGATCGTCAACGCCGCCTTGCCGCCCTGCATCGCGCCAAGCAACAAAACGGCAATCAAATATGTGGCCAGCTTTTTGATATGCATACTCCGCCGGTTATTCACCGGGACTAAATAAAAACGTTAACTCTCTCTCGAAAAGGGCTGGATCCCCGGGTTTTGGCAGGGGTTCGGCCTTGTAAACGGCATTTTCGATCGACGCCCGGTAAGTCGCGGTACTGCCGCCGCAGGCGCCGAACGTGACGTCGAGAATGATACCACCGGGTCCCTGCACCACGTGCACCTCACAGACGGGTATTTTCCCACTTCCGGCCGGTTTTATCCAATTCCGCTCCACTTTTTGTCGAATCGCCAGAATATAGGCGTCGCGCAACGAAGCCAGGCGGCGCTGGTCTTCCTCGGCCTGCAGTTTGGCCTTGAGCTCCGCCTCCTTGCGCTTCTGTTCGGCCTCGGCGAGGCGACGCTCCTCGGCTTCCTTACGCTTGCGTTCTTCCTCGGCGAGCCGGGCTTCCTCGGCCTTGCGTTTCTCCTCGGCGAGCCGGGCTTCCTCGGCCTTGCGTTTCTCCTCGGCAATCCTTGCCTCCTCGGCTCTGCGTTTTTCCTCGGCTACACGTTTTTCCTCGGCGAGGCGCTGCTCCTCCGCCTTGCGCCTTTCGTCGGCCACGCGTTGTTGCTCGGCCTTGCGCGCCTCCTCAGCCTTGCGTTTTTGCTCCGCCTCTCGCTTCTCGGCGATTTTACGTGCCTCCTCCTGCTTAAGTTTTTCTTCGGCCTCCTTTTCGCGTTTTAGTTCTGCCTGTCGCTGCGCTTCTTGCTTGCGCTTTTTCTCGGCCTCGGCTTTTTTCTGCTCGGCAAGTTCCCTGGCTTCGAGCTCCTTTTTCTTCTGTTGCGCTGCCTCGAGCTCCCGTGCCTGCTGCTGCTTGCTCTCTTCCCTGGCGTCGAGTTGCTGCTGATCGACCACCTCGGCCTGGACCGTTTTGGCGACCTGCCCGGTCTTGATCTGTTGCGGCTGGCTGGAGAACTGGAAATTGGCCAGAATCAGCCCGATAACGACCAGGTGCAATCCCAGCGACAGCAGCAGGGCCCGCGGATGCTTGAGTACTTCGGCAAACACTAGCGCGTTTCCTCGGGTTCGGTTACCAGCCCCACCGATCCGACATTCGCCTGCTGCAGCAACACCAGCGTCGCGACGACGTTCTGGTAGCGTCCATTGGCATCGCCGCGCACCATCACCGGGCGTTTCGGCTCCCGCGTGAGCGCCGCCTTGACCTGCCTGACCAACGCTTCGGCGCTGATGCCGGATTCCGGCTTGGCGGCGATATTGAGGTACATCAGCCCCTCCCTGTCGACGCTGATCACGATCGGCTCCGGGCTGTCGGCATCGAGCGGGTTGGCCGGCGCCGTCGGCAGGTCGACATCGACCCCTTGTTTCAGCAGCGGTGCGGTGACCATGAATATGATCAGCAGCACCAGCATCACGTCGATGTAAGGCACCACGTTGATTTCTGCAATTGAACGACGTTTCTTCACCGCAGATAGCCTACCTTGGTGACTGAGCCTGGCGTTGTAAAATTCCGGTAAATTCTTCGAGGAAATTCTCGTAGCGAACGATCATCGCGTCGATTTCACTGGTGAACTTGTTATAGGCAATGACCGCCGGGATCGCCGCCAGCAGCCCCATCGCGGTCGCGATCAGCGCTTCCGAAATGCCGGGAGCCACCATGGCCAGCGTTGCCTGCTGCACGCCGGCAAGCGCGCGAAACGACTCCATGATGCCCCACACCGTGCCGAACAGGCCGACGTAAGGGCTGACCGAGCCGACGGTGGCGAGAAAGGGCAGATTGTTTTCGAGCTGTTCGATCTCGCGTGACATCGACACTTTCATCGCGCGGTGCGCCGAACGCACTACCTCGCTGTTGTCGAGTTCGGCCTTGCGCGCGCGCGCAAATTCACGAAACCCGTTTTCGAATATCGCCTCGAGCCCGAAACGGCGCTGCTGGCGCACGCTAAGCTGAGCGAACAGGTCGCTCAGGTTGATCCCGGACCAGAAACGGCCCTCGAAGGTCTTCGCCTCGGCCTGCGACTGCCTGATGTACCCGCGCTTGACGTACATCAGGGCCCAGGAGAATACCGAGGCCACCAGCAACAGCAGCATGACCAGTTGTACCGGTATGCTGGCGTTGGCGATCATGGTTAACAGTGAATCATCGTTCATGGCGTTTGGCGTTTAATGGTGACTGGTTGAGAACAGGGTCTGGCTAAATGTCGATTTCACCCTGCCCGCCGAGTTTGATCCCGAAATGCGAATACGCGCGCGATGTTACCACACGTCCGCGCGGGGTTCGCATCATAAAACCCTGCTGGATCAGGTAGCGCTCGATCACGTCTTCGATGGTGCCGCGCTCTTCGCCGATCGCGGCGGAAAGGCTTTCGACGCCGACCGGCCCGCCGTCGAATTTTTCGATCAACGCCCGTATCAGGCGCCGATCCATGTGATCGAGACCCGACTGGTCGACCTTCAGCATGTCCAGAGACGCACGCGCGACATCGGCGGTGATGACGCCATCGGCCTTGACCTCGGCATAGTCGCGGGCGCGCCGCAGCAGCCGGTTGGCGATACGCGGCGTCCCGCGCGAGCGGCTGGCGATTTCGCGTGCACCTTCGACCTCAACCACGATATCGAGCAGCCCGGAAGAACGCATGATGATGCGCCCGAGTTCTTCGGCGCTATAAAATTCCAGCCGCTGCACGATACCGAAACGATCGCGCAGCGGCGATGTCAGCAACCCGGCGCGCGTGGTCGCGCCTACCAGGGTAAAGGGTGGCAGGTCGAGCTTGATCGAGCGCGCCGCCGGGCCCTCGCCGATCATGATGTCGAGCTGAAAATCTTCCATCGCCGGGTAGAGTATTTCCTCGACCACCGGGCTCAGGCGGTGAATCTCGTCGATGAACAGGACGTCGTGGGGCTCGAGATTGGTCAGAATCGCGGCCAGGTCACCCGCCTTTTCCAGCACCGGGCCTGCCGTCTGGCGCAGATTCACGTGCATTTCGTTGGCGATGATATGGGACAAGGTGGTCTTGCCGAGGCCCGGCGGCCCGAAAATCAGCACGTGGTCGAGCGCTTCGTGACGGTTGACCGCGGCCTGGACGAAGATCGCCATCTGCTCGCGCACCTCGTCCTGGCCGACATAATCATCGAGCATCCTGGGGCGCAGCGCGCGGTCCTGGGAGAGTTCTTGCTCGACCGCCGCGGGGCTGATGAGGCGCTCTTCGCTCATGCCTTGACCATCGACTGCAGGGCTTTCTTGATCAGCTGCGACGCGCTGGCGCCGGTTTCACCCTGCCGCTGTGCACTGCTGATCATCTTTTCCGCGTCGGCGGGCCTGTAGCCGAGGGCCTGCAGGGCTTCGATCGCCTCGTTTACGACCGATCGGCCCGCGTTTGCGACCTGCTGCGCCGGCGTCTCCGCGGCGATGACGTCGAGCTTGTCGCGCATTTCGATTATCAATCGCTCGGCGGTCTTTTTGCCGACCCCTGGCAGGCGTGTCAGCATCGCCACGTCGTTATTGGCGATGCACAGCGCGAACTGCCGTTCGTCGATTCCGGACAGGATCGCGAGCGCCATCTTGGGGCCCACGCCGCTGATGCGGATCAACTGGCGAAACAGCCTGCGCTCCTGTTCGTCATCGAAACCGACCAGGCTATGGGAGTCATCCTTGACCAGCAGGTGCGTCCAGATAGAGATCCGCTCGCCGACCTCGGGCAGCTTGTAATAAGTCGTCATCGACACGTCGGCCTCGTAACCCACGCCGTTACAATCGATCAGAATCTGCGGCGCGCGCTTGGCGGCCAGTGTGCCTGTCAACCGGCTAATCATCGTCGACGACTTCTCCTGCGTTTAAGTAGACTGGCATCGATGCCGGTCTTGTGTCGCGTAGCATAAAATTGTGCATGGCAGATGGCAATTGCGAGGCCATCGGCCTCGTCTGCCTGCAGGCTCAAGCGAATTCCCAGCAAGCGCTTAACCATATGCTGAACCTGCTCCTTGCTGGCCGCGCCGGTACCGACAATCGACTGCTTGACCTCGCGCGCGGCATACTCCGCAATTTCGAGCCCCGCCTGGTGCGCCGCGCAGATAGCGGCGCCACGAGCCTGGCCGAGCTTGAGCGCCGAATCGGCGTTACGCGCCATGAATACGTTTTCAATACCCATTTGCTGCGGCCGGTACTGCCGTATCACTGCCTCGATCTCGTTGAATATGTGCCCCAGCCGCTGCGGCAGGCTGTCGCCGCTGATCCTGATGCTGCCACTGTGGATATACTCGATACGGTTGGCGTGATTTTCGATGAGTCCGAAGCCGGTAATGCGCGATCCAGGGTCGATCCCCAGGATTATCATTACGCCTCGGCCTCGTAAGCCTCTTCCGGAATTTCGGCGTTGTAATACACTTCCTGCACGTCGTCAGAGCTTTCCAGCAGGTCGACCAGGCGCAGCACTTTTTGCGCGGTATCGAGATCGAGCTCGCCACTGGTCGAGGCGCGCATCGTCAGGTCCGATTCCTCCGGCTCGAGACCCGCATCGGTCATGGCCTGCTTGACCGAGGCGTAATCCTCGGCCGCCGTCAATACTTCGATACTGCCATCGTCGGCGACGACCACGTCTTCGGCGCCGGCCTCCAGCGCGGCTTCCATGACGCTGTCCTCGTCGTGGTCGGGTGAATACAGGAGCACGCCGACGCTTGTAAACAGGTAGGCAACCGAGCCGCTCTGGCCGAGGTTACCGCCAGCCTTGGTAAACGCGTGGCGCACCTCGGCAACGGTGCGATTGCGGTTATCGGACAGGCAATCGACAATGAACGCGACGCCCGCGGGACCATAACCCTCGTAACGGATTTCCTCGTAGTCGGAACCATCGAGTTCCCCCGCGCCGCGCTTCACCGCGCGTTCGATGGCATCCTTCGGAACCGATTGCGACTTGGCCTTGTCGACCGCGGTGCGCAAGGCAGGGTTGGCATCCAGGTCCGAACCGCCCGACTTGGCGGCGACGACGATTTCGCGGATCAGGCGCGTGAACAGTTTTCCGCGCCTGGCGTCCTGGGCCTTCTTGCGATGCTGGATATTCGCCCATTTACTGTGACCGGCCACTTATTACTCTCGTGATAACAACGGCGCTATGTTAGCACTTTCACACAAGGCGGGCGTTACCAACCGGGCGGAAGTTTTTTCTCGATGGTGATGTGCTTGCCTTCGATGGATATGTAGCCACCGGTTTTCAATTCCTTGAGAATCCGATGCACCATTTCGCGGGTAGCGCCGACCCGGCTGGCGATATCCTGCTGGGTCAGTTTTTCGGTAACCAGCTTCTCGCCGACCGATTCCGCATGCTTGTAGAGCACCCGCACCACGCGGTTATAAACGTCCTCGAGCGCGAGGCTGCTGACCTCCTCGGTCAGGTCCTGGATGCGATGGATCAGTAAATCGATGATCTGCATGCTCACCGTCGGCTTGGTCAGCAGGGTATCCATGAAAACCTGGCGCGAAATGATCCCGAAGGTGGAATCTTCGGTGGTGATAATGCTGGCCTGGCGCGGGATGCCGCCCAGAGGGGCGAGTTCGCCGAAGGCTTCGCCGGTGCCGAGGGTGTTGATAATAATTTCCTTGCCCTTGTCATTGTGCAGAAAAACATCGACCTTGCCCTGCAAAATGACGTAAAACGAGTCCGTTTCGTCGCCCTGGCTGACGATGACGGTATTTTTCGGAAACTGGCGTATGACCGTGTGCGAGGCGACACCCTGGATGTCGTCCTCGCTCATACCGCGAAACAGCGTGATATCTTCTAGTGTTTCGGTTAGGGTTGCCATGTTTATTATATAATCAATCGCGCACTGCTCAGTTCGTAATCATTACTAAATTTTCGCTTCCGATCAAGGTAATTCCGACCAACTGTCGAGAATAACCGAACGGCCCGTCATCCCGGGAGGCTTTTCGAGACCCATCAACTGCAGGACCGTGGGCGCGATTGCCGAGAGATTTTCCCCCTGCGCCAGCTTGCTGGTTGCAGCGTCGATCACCAGGCACGGCACGGGATGGTTGGAATGCTGTGTATGCGGTTCGCCGCTAACCGGATCGACCATCTCGTCGCAATTGCCGTGGTCGGCGGTCAGGACCACCGCGAAATCGTTGGCGATCGCGGCGTCCAGCACGCGGCCCACCTCGCGATCCAGCGCTTCCACGGCCTCGATTACGGCGGCGCGCACTGCGGTATGCCCGACCATGTCGCCGTTGGCGAAATTAACCACGATGAACTCGTAGTTTCCGGATTGCAGCGCGGCGACGACGGCGTCCGCGACCGCGGGTGCGCTCATTTCGGGCTGCAGGTCGTAGGTCGCAACCCGCGGCGAGTCGATCAACTTGCGGTCTTCCCCGGGATAGGGGGACTCCCTGCCACCGTTGAAGAAAAACGTCACATGCGCGTATTTCTCGGTTTCGGCACAGTGCAGCTGCCGTAAACCCGCCTCGCTGATGACGCCGCCGAGCGTCGTTTCGGGGCGTGTCGGCGCGAATGCAATCGGTGCTCCCAGTCGGTCGTCGTAATAGGTCATCGTGGTAACCCTGATCGGCCGATAGTCGGGACCGCGCGGAAAATCGTCGAACTGCTCGAGCGCGAAGGCCGCGCAGATCTGGCGCGCGCGATCGTTGCGGAAATTGAAGAAAATCATTTCGTCGCCCGCCTGCAGCGGCTGCTGTCCCGGTAACCGGGTCGGCAGGATGAATTCGTCACCACGGCCCGCATCGTAACTCTGCTGTATGGCCTGCTGCGCCGATTCTGCCTCAATCCCGGTCGCGTGCACGATATTGTCCCAGGCAAGCCTCACCCGCTCCCAGCGCCTGTCGCGGTCCATCGCGTAATAGCGCCCGGAAATGGTGGCGATCCGGCCGCCGCAGTCTCGCAGCAATGCCTCGAGGTCCGGCAAACAGGATAGCGCCGCCTGCGGCGCTGTGTCCCGGCCATCGGTAATCATGTGGACCTGAGGCACCACCTGGTGCCGTTGACAGAGCCGAATCAGCGCCTGCAGATGGTCGATATGGCTGTGCACGCCGCCCTCTGAGACCAGGCCCGCAAGGTGCAGCGGACGGCCCGCTTCGCGCGCCGCGTTCACCGCATCCAACAGTGCCGGGTTTTCGAAAAAGCTGCCATCCTCGATGGCATCGTCGATGCGCACCAGGTCCTGTTTGACGATGCTGCCGCAACCGATAGTCATATGCCCGACCTCCGAGTTCCCCATCTGCCCTGCCGGCAAACCCACGCCGCGACCCGAGGCTTCCAGGGTCGTCATCGGGTAAGCGTCGAAATAACGGTCGAAGCTGGGTGTATTGGCCAGCATGACAGCGTTATTGGTGGGATCCGGATTGATTCCGAAGCCATCCAGAATAACGAGCAGTGTCGGGCGTCGCGGCGCCCTGGGAACTTCAGTCATAGGGATTATCGAAACTGCGGTGCGAATGGCGCCGCATGATACCGTAAAAAGCAAACGGGGTTAACAAAGCTTTGCGCCGCTACCCGCGCGGTTAGCCTAGACCTTGATGTCTATGATGGTACCGAGCACCTGGTTGGCGACCTCGAGCGACCTTGCGTTGGCGCGCGTCGCGCGCACGATTTCGGTTTGCTCGACTAACGCGCGATCGCGCCCACCCACAGCAAACGAGCTGGCGTTTTCGCCACGCGCGACCTCGGCCACGTTGCGATCGAGACGCGACAATTGTTCGCGAATACCGTCGGCTGCGTTGCGGCTGGCGTCGACAGGAGCGTAGGGTTTCGCTGGCGGGATCGTGTTCATTTGCATCAGGGTTGCGAAGACATAAATAAGTCTAGTAGGAATCGACCGTTTTTGCGCGCCCTGCGGCGGCACCCCGATCAGCGGACCGATTGCGACGACGGGCGGTAGTCAGAAAAGCGAGACCTGCGCGGTTTCTGCCCGCTGTTGCGCGGCGTAGGACGCCCTCTCGGCCTGTAAATCGGCAAGGTTTCCCGCATCGATATAGCTCAGGCGGAAGCGGTAATTCTGCCAGTCGCTGACGAGCTCGATATCGATGTCGTCGCGCCGCCAGCGGTAGCCGCGATCCGACAGGTATCGCCCCGACTGTATCTCGTCCGCGGCCCCGTATTTTGCTATCAATCGCTGCAGTATCGGCTTCGAGTTCAGGCCCCTGAATTCGTACTCGGCGAATGCGAAGCGCTGACCCTGCTTTACCACCCCGAGGTAAAACCGGGCAGAACCGTCGAGCACCGCCGAACTGTCGTAAATGTCGAACCACTCGTCCTCTCCGCCTTCACGGATCGGGACCATACCCGCCTCGACGACCGCGCGGCGCAATTCATCGCCAGCGGCCGATTCGAGCGCGACGCCGAACAGATCCAGTGCCGCGGCCGGAGCCGCCGTCAATACGGCGAAAAGAAACATTGCAGGCCTGAACATAATGAGGTTATCGGACGGCCCGCCGAATTGTTTAGACTTCGAATGGTTTACGGGCGGTCAGCTGTTTTTATCCAGTTTGGCCTCGTCGGCTTCCGCCTGATCCAGCTCGGCTTCCAGTTCCTCGTCGGTCAGCGGCTGATTACCCGAAGCGGCAGCCATTGCCGTCTCCGGTTCGGCGTCGTCCTCGTCGTCCTCGTCTTCTTCGTCAAATTCGCGATCCTTGAAGATAATCCTCGATGCGATCAGCCCGGCCTCGAAGAGTATCCACATCGGCAAAGCGAGCAGTACCTGCGATATAACGTCCGGCGGCGTCAGCAACATGCCGACGATAAACGCGCCGACGACGACATAGGGTCGCTTTTCGGAGAGCTTATTCGGCGTCGTAAAGCCGATCGCGACCAGGATAATCGTCGCGATGGGCACCTCGAAGGCAAGCCCGAAACCGAAAAACAGCGCCAGTACGAAATCGAGGTATCGCCCAATATCGGTCGAAATATTGACGATTTCGGGTCCGATTCGGGTGAAAAAGCCGAACACCAGCGGAAACACGATGTAATAGGCAAACGCAACGCCGGCGTAAAACAACAGGATGCTCGAAACCAGCAGCGGCCCGGCGATGCGTTTCTCGTTGGCGTACAGCCCCGGCGCCACGAAGGCCCAGGCCTGGTACAGAATCACCGGCATCGCGAGGAAAACGGCCAGCATCAGAACCAGCTTGAACGGCGTCAGGAACGGCGAGGCGACGTCGATCGCGATCATGTTGGCGCCTTCCGGCAGGTGGCGCGTCAGCGGTTCGGCCAGGTAAACATAAATATCGTTGGCCCAGTAGAACAGGCACAGGAAAATGATCAGCACCGCGAGCACCATGCGCACCACGCGGTCCCGCAACTCGACCAGGTGCGACATCAGGCTGCCGCCAAGGCTCTCCTCCGGCTCTTCCGCGTCGCTCATGTTTTTACTTTTTCGGGCTGATCCTGATCGGCAGGTTGTGCGGAGTCGGCGGTGGCGGTCTTTTCCGATTCGGTCGCAGTCGTGCCCTGCCCGGCAGTGCGTGCGGACTGGTCGAGGTCTTCCGCTAGCGCGGCGCCGACCGCGCTGGTTTCTTTCTCGATTTCCTTGCCGGCATCGGAAATGCTGTCCTTGAGCGTATTCAGTTCTCTTTGCTGCTGGGCAAGGATTTCGCGTAATTCGTCGGCGCGCAGTTCCTGTTCGACGTCGGCCTTGACGCTGGTCATGAAACGCTTCAGG
>JAOTTY010000370.1 GCA_029864185.1 Gammaproteobacteria bacterium | reverse complement strand
TTATGATATGCAAAAAAAATCGTTTATTGGCTTGATCGTCGTGGTTGTCGCGCTGGTCGCGGGCGCCTTTGCGCTGGGTCTCAACCGGGGCATTGAATTGCAGACCGCGGGCGATCAACAGGCGGCTGGGGAGCCCGTCGCTACGCCGCCCGCTGGAGAGGCTTCCGCCAAGGTTTCGGCAGCGGCTGCACCTTCCCAGACACAGAAAAAAAGCAGCTTCACTCATTTCCGTGTCGGCAACCGCAACGTCAAGTCCGTTTTCGCCGAAGCCGACAAGGTCTGGGTCGGAACTTCGGGCGGCGTCATCCGCTACCTGCCCGAAACCGATGAATATCGGCTGTTCGACGTGCGCAACGGCTTGCTCGCCAACGGCGTTTTTCACGTCAGTCGCTGGACAGAAAGCAAGATACTGGTCGGAACCTACGGTGGCGGCCTAGCGGTTTACGACGAGCTGGAGGACAAGTTTAGAATATACAATGTCCCGCACGGACTGGCGGATGCTTTTGTGTACGACGCGCTGGTCATGCCGAACGGTGATCTCTGGATCGCGACCTGGTCCGGGGCTAACCGGGTCAAGGGCGGCCGGCTCGAGGACCCCGCTGCCTGGGAAACCTATACCGTTGAAAATACCGGGAACGGCTTGCCCAACGACTGGGTTTACGGCCTCGAAATGGGAAAAGACGGTGAAGTCTGGCTGGCGACCGAGGGGGGCCTGGCGCGCTTTCACAACGGCCAGTGGGCTAACTGGAACCATGAAGACGGCCAGGGCGCGCCATACGACGCCGTCAAAAACGATAACACGTTCAATCACGACCCGGCGATGATGTCGACCCATCACGCGCGCCAAAAAATCGAGATGGGCCTGGAGGACGTCGACACGGCATACAACCCGAATTACATCGTCGCCCTTGAAGTCGATCGGGAAGGCATCGTCTGGGTCGGCACCTGGGGTGGCGGCCTGGCCAGGTTCGATGGCGAAAAATACACCAATTACACGGTCAGGGACGGGCTACCGTCGAATCATGTCTTCATGCTGCACGAAGACCACAACGGAAACCTCTGGGTTGGCACCAGTAACGGCCTGGCGCGCTTCAAGGATGAAAAATTCAGCAACCGGCTCACGATTCACGAGGGACTGTTCTCGAATACCGTGTTCTCGATGGATACGCAGGATCAGGACATACTCTGGATCGGCAGCTTCGGCGGCGTTGCGCGCATAAAACTTTAGCTTTCGTCCCGGGCTGCCAGGTTCGCATCCCCCGGGAAAAGGCATCGGAGAACTCCGCGCTCATTCCAGCGAGTTCGCCCGCCCCGCTGGCGGGTCTTCGCCATCCGACGGCGGGGACAGTTTCGATTCCCACTCCCATAGCGCGGACCTCGCCCGGCGGATGAAGCGCTCGTCCTCCGCCGGCCCGGCCAGGTGGATATAACTGCGCATCGCGCCCATCGCGCCTGCAAGGTCGCCCTCCTTCTCGCTGACCAGCGCAAGCCCGTAGTACGCGTTCGCCTGGAACGGATTCTGTTCCATCGCGCTGACGAAAAAATCCCTGGCGGCCGGGAACTGCCCCAGTTCGTAAAGCGTGAATCCCATGTTGACCTTGACCTCGGGAATCCCGGCATCGCGCAGCAGAATCTGGTGCCACCGTTTCAACGCCGCCTCGTATTCGCCCTGCTGCATATGCCGCACGGCGAGCCCGAACAGCTGATCGAGATCCTGGTTGTCGGCCGGCATATCCGAGTTTTGCGACAACGGCATATCGACGGGCTGCGTGATCCAGATGCTCAGTAACCAGCCGGAAAAGGCTACCAGGCCCAGCAGCAACAGGCCCACCCTGAAATAGCGCAAACCTGCGCGCCGTGGCATTAGCAAGCGCCGGGCGGGCATCAGATCATACCCTTATGCGGCGCAGTCGACACGAAAGGCACACCGAAGAAAGTCAGGAATGCAAGCACGAAACAGGCGCTGACCAGGATCGCGTAGACGGCTCTGCGGGGGTGATTCAGGCGCCAGTGCAACACGAAAATGACGCAGATCCAGGTCAGGAAGGCCCATGTTTCCAGCGGATCCCAGGCCCAGTACCTGCCCCAGGCATCCTGCGCCCACACCGCCCCGAACAGCAGCATCAGCGATTCGAAGCAGAACGCGAATGCGAGCAAACGGTAACTTGTCGAATCGACAGCCGCACCGGTACCGGGTCCTTTGTCGCCAGCCAGGCGCAGGTATTCGTATATCGCGAGGCCGGTTGCGAGCATCAACAGGGCAAGAAAAAATTTTCCCGACAGCACGTGAAAATACAGCCATAGCGTATCGTAAGTCGCGGGCAAATGCGTATCCCTCGGGGGAGTCAGCAACAACCAGATCATCAACAATCCCGGTACCGGGAAAATGAAGCGCATCGCCTCCCGCTGCCGCCGTGCCAGCAGTATGAAGCAGGTGAGACCAAGCATCAGGCTCCACAGATTACTGCTGAGGATTTCATGGAGATTGATAAACGGGCCGTGCCCGATCCGGTCCCAACGCTCCGCCAGGCTCGAAGTATGACTCGCGAGCCCGAGAATACAGGCAACAATCAGGTAAGCGTAGGTAAAACGCCTGCGGTCGAGATAGGCGATGATCAAAGCAGCGGTATAAAACACGCAAGCGGTATAGAGCAGAAATGTCTCGTCGAGTATCGGCATGTCGGGTATCGTCTGGTTTCGCATGCGGACAGCGCGTTCGGAATCGGGATTTGATTCCGAAACGATTACATCGCCCGTCTGTCCTCGATTGGCTCGTCTCCCGGAAGATCCTCGCTGGCGAGATCGAGCGGTAGATACACGTGCACCTGCGTGCCCTTGCCCTGCTCGCTTTCGATTCTGAGTTCACCCCCATGCGCGCTTACGATCGTGTCACATAGCGACAACCCCAGCCCCGTACCCTCGCCAAACGGCTTGGTCGTGTAAAAGGTTTCCATCACGTGCTCGAGCGTATCCGCGGACATGCCGATACCGGAATCCTGCACGCAGACATGCACTCTGTCCCCATCGGGCTCGCTGATCAGGACGATGCAGTCTTTTTGCCCACCCTGCGACGCACAGGCATCCATCGCGTTGATGAGCAGGTTCATGAACACCTGGGTAAGCTGGTCGGCGACGCCGACGATGGCCGGCAGCTCCTTATCCAGTTGCAGCCGCACACCTATGGAGCTGAATCTTCGGTCATAGGTTAACAGGCTCGCGGTGCTTTTCAGCAAGCCGTTGAGGTCGAGCATCTCCCGTGCGCGCGGT
>JAOTTY010000002.1 GCA_029864185.1 Gammaproteobacteria bacterium | reverse complement strand
TGCACCGGACCGCGGCCTGCCCCGGGGACTCGACAAATTGCGAAATCCTTCATAGCACTTTGCCGCAGGTTGGGCGAATTGTGCTCCGCGGATCGACCGGGAGCGGATAAAATCCGAAAGCGCCGCGCTAACGTACACTAATTGATTTTCTCGATACGCGGGACAGGGTCACGACAATGAAGGTAATGATGCTAATCGCACACGGCAGCCGTAAACAGTCCGCCAACGACGAGGTTCGCCGGCTTGCGCAAAAGGTGCAGGAACTCGGCGGCGGCGATTACGATGCGGTCTTGCCCGCCTTTCTCGAACTCGCCGAACCGGATATCCAGCAGGGGATAGCCAGCTGTATCGAACTGGGCGCATCCGAAATTGTCGCGGTACCCTATTTTCTGGCCGCGGGGCGGCACGTGGTGCAGGATATCCCCGGCGAACTTGCCTGCGCCAGGGCGGGGTACCCCGGGATCAGCATCGAGATGTCGCAGTATCTCGGCGAAAACGACGCCATGGCCGGACTGATCCTGCAATGCGCGCAACAGGGCGGACAGGCAACGCGGTAACAGGCGTCTAACGAGACTCCCAGCCTGTGCTGCGGCGCGGGCGAACGCAGCAGAGTTGCACAGGACGAGCGGCGATAAAATACGCCGCGCCACGGGCGCCATCGCAATAAATTGCGCCGCAAAACCCCATATCGAGCCTGCGTTTCGTTTACAGACGCGGAAATCGGTTTATTAGGGAACCGGAATACCTATAATAAGGAGATCCAAACGCCGCATGGCCGGTTCCTATCAAACAGCGAGTGATTCATATGAACGCGCCCCTCAGCAACAGCGCCCTGGTCGACAAGGACCAGGAACACATGATCCATCCATTGCACCACAACCCGGCCCACGCCAACGCGAAAGTCTGGGTTAAAGCGGAAGGTTCCCACCTGATCGATGCCGACGGCAATCGCTATATCGATGGGTTGTCATGCCTGTGGAACGTCAGCTGCGGTCACGGACGCCAGCCGCTGATCGATGCGGCTGCCAGGCAGATGCAGCAAATGGCTTATTGTTCGAGTTATAACGGCAGCTCCAACCCGCCGGCGATCGAACTTGCCGAACGCCTGTCGGGACTGTGTTATCCACAAATCAATAATTTCTATTTCACGTCGGGCGGTGGCGAATCTACCGACAGCAATTTCAAGCTGGCGCGGTATTACTGGAAGGCGAAGGGCAAGCCGGAAAAGACCAAGGTGATCAGCCGCATCTGGGGCTATCACGGGGTGACGTTCGCAGCAATGTGCGCCACCGGTATAGCCGGTTACTGGCCGTCCTTCGAGCCGCGCATGCCCGGGTTCAGCCATATACCGGCACCCGACCCATACCACTATCCGGTGCCCGGGGATGGATCATCGCAGGGAATCGCGGCGGCCAACGAACTGGAAAAGGAAATCCTGAAGCAGGGTCCCGAGACTGTGGCGATGTTTATCGCCGAACCGGTACAGGGCGCAGGCGGCGTCATCGTGCCGCCGGACGACTATTTCCCGCGCATTCGCGAAATCTGCGATCAGTACGAGGTGCTGTTCGTGGTCGACGAGGTCATTACCGGTTTTGGCCGCACCGGCAAGCTATTCGCACTCGATCATTACGGTGTGCAACCGGACCTGATGCAGTTCGCCAAGTCGATTACCTCGGGTTACCTGCCGCTCGGTGGAATCGGTATCAGCGACGAGGTCGCCGAGACCATCCGCAACAGCGACAAGCCATGGATGCACGCCTATACCTATAGTGGGCATCCGACCACCTGCGCGGTCGGGTTGGCAACCCTTGATTATATCGAGAGCCACAACCTGGTCGAGCAGGCTGCCAGCAAGGGCGCCTATCTGCTCGACAGGCTGCACGCCGAGCTGGATGGGCACCCGCATGTCGGCAACGTACGCGGCAAGGGCATGATGTGCGGGGTAGAGCTGGTAGAGGACAAGACCACGAAGACCTGGTATCCGCCGGAGTGGGGGGTTGGAGCGAAAATGACAAAAGCCATGATCGACAACGGTGTCTTCACGCGTATGCGCAGCGAAGTGGTCTGCATTGCGCCGCCGCTGACGACCGACGAGGTCACATTGGACGAACTCGTCGCCGGCATTCGCAACGCCATCGTCACCGTCTTCGGCGAATAATAGACGGTAAAAACGGGGACAGTTTACTTAATTCGACACGTCGAATTAAGTAAACTGTCCCCTTATTTCCGGTCCGGTAATTCCTTGATGTAGAGATCGTGCTTGGAGTAAGGGATCTCGATACCCTCCGCGTTGAAGCGCTTGTAAATCTGGCATAGCAGTTCGTGCGTGACCAGGCCGCGGGCGGCGGGCTGATTCACCCAGCACAGCAAGTCAAAATCGAGGCTGGAGCCGCCAAAAGCGCGAAAGCGGACGCGGTGCGCGGGTTCATGGCAAACATTCTCGTTCGCCGCGGCGATCTCCATCAGCAGGTTCTGCACCTGGTCGATGTCGGAGCCGTAAGCCACGCCAACCTTTACCCGGATGCGGAATTTTTCGTAGGGCCCGCCTGATTCGTTGATGATCTTGGTGTTGCCCATGATCGCGTTGGGCACCGTAACCTCGACATCGTCGCGCGTTCGCATGCGCGTGCTGCGGATACCGATGTGGGTGATCTCGCCGCGTTCGCCCGAATCGAGCACGACGTAATCGCCGATCTTGTAGGGTGCGTCGGCGAGGATGAAAACCCCGGAAAACAGGTTGGCGAGCGTGTCCTTGGCGGCGAAGCCGACCGCGATGCCGATGATTCCTGCAGACGCGAGCCACGCGGTCATGTCGATGCCCCACGCGGTGAAGACCGCGTAGACGGCGATTACGACGATAACGATATTGGCGACGTTATTGAATAACGGCAGCGACTGGCTGTTTAGAAATCTGACGCGCCTTTCATTGCCTGCAATACTGTGCAGCAGCAGGTGCGACAGGCGCATCAGGAATACCGCCCAGATGATTACCGCGATCGATTTCAATGTGGAATAGGCGATGAATTCGTAGGGATCGCCGAGGTCCAGCAAATTGGTTGCCAGCCCAAGGCCAACCAGGATTACGCTGATATAAATCGGCCCATGTATAATCGCCAGCAACTGGTCACCAAAGGTAAATCGCGCCTTTGCGAAGATACGCTCCAGCGTGGTGACGATAACGCGATCGACGATCCATGCCACGACGAGGAACAGAACCACGACCATGCCTGCCTGCAGCCATGGATTGTCCCCGATCAGGCTCAGGTAGGGAGCCAGCGCCGCCTGCCATTCGTTCAACATTCGATGATATTGACCGCGAGCCCGCCGCGCGCGGTTTCCTTGTACTTGGTTTTCATGTCGGCGCCGGTTTCGCGCATTGTCTTGATGACCTTGTCTAGCGAGACGAAATGCTTGCCGTCGCCGCGCATCGCCATGCGTGCCGCGTTGATAGCCTTGACCGAGGCCATCGCGTTGCGCTCGATGCAGGGTACCTGCACCAGTCCACCGACCGGGTCGCAGGTGAGGCCGAGGTTATGCTCCATGCCGATTTCGGCCGCGTTTTCGGCCTGCTCGGGGGTGCCGCCCATCACCTCGGTAAGCGCCCCGGCCGCCATCGAGCAGGCGCTGCCGACCTCTCCCTGGCAGCCGACCTCGGCGCCCGAGATCGACGCGTTCTCCTTGTACAGGATTCCGATCGCGCCCGCGGTGAGCAGGAAGCGCACGATACCATCGTCGTCGGCGGCGGGATAAAAGTGCTGGTAGTAGTGCATCACCGCAGGGATGATTCCGGCCGCACCGTTGGTGGGCGCCGTGACGACGCGCCCGCCGGCCGCGTTTTCCTCGTTGACCGCAAGCGCCCACAGGTTTACCCAGTCCAGCGTCGTCAGTGGGTCCTTGTAAGTCATGTGCGGCTCGCTGCTGAGCTTGCGATACAGGTCCGCGGCACGCCGTTTGACTTTCATGCCGCCTGGCAGTATGCCCTCGTTGCGGCAGCCGTTCCTGACGCAGGTTTGCATGACCCTCCATATTCTGAGCAATCCGCTGCGTATTTCTTCCTCGCCGCGCCACGCCTTTTCGTTTTCCATCATGACGTCGCTGATGCGCATGTCGTGATTGGCGCAGTGGATCAGCAGATCGACGGCTGAATGGAACGGGTAGGGCAGCCTGGTATCGTCCGCGACGATGCGATCGGCGCCTGCCGCTTGCTCGTCGATGATGAAACCGCCGCCGACCGAGTAAAAAGTTGCGCTGTGGATTTCGCTGCCGAGCCTGTCGAAGGCGTGAAATGTCATGCCGTTGGAATGGTATTTGAGGGTCTCGCGCCGGTGCATGACCAGGTCTTTTTTCTCGTCGAAGGGAACCGGGGATTCGCCGAGCAGGTTCAGCCTGCGAGCGCAGCGGATCGCTTCCAGGCGCGCATCGACGCTGTCGGTATCGACCGTCTCGGGCAGCTCGCCCTCGAGCCCCAGCATTACCGCCTTGTCGCTGCCGTGACCCTTGCCGGTCGCGCCGAGCGAACCGTAAAGATCGGCTTTTACACGCGCCAGGTCTGGCAACAGGTCGTTCACCTTTAACTCCTGCACGAATTGATTGGCCGCGCGCATCGGGCCCACGGTATGCGAGCTCGAAGGTCCGATACCGATCGAAAACAGGTCAAAAACGCTTATCGCCATGGGGCAATCCTATCGCAGCAGCGGACCGGAGTATAACGCCAGAATGGCAGAATCCATACACCAGTTGGCAGTCCCGCCCGTGCCCAGCTGTCGGCCGATCAGGCGTTGTCGTCGGCGTAGGCAGACAGCGGCGGACAGGAGCAGACTACGTGCGTATCGCCATAAACGTTGTCGATGCGCCCTACCGGTGACCAGTACTTGTAGTCGCGCAACGACGGCAGCGGGTAGGCAGCCTGTTTGCGGCTGTAGGCGTGATTCCATTCGTCGGCGCAGACCATGTCGACCGTGTGCGGCGCATTCCTGAGCGGGTTGTCGTCTGGATCCATGCGGCCTGCCTCGATTTCGCGAATTTCGTTGCGAATCGCGATCATCGCCTCGCAGAAGCGGTCGAGCTCTTCCTTGGATTCGGACTCGGTGGGCTCGATCATCAGCGTGCCCGCGACCGGGAACGACATCGTCGGAGCGTGAAAGCCGTAGTCGATCAGGCGCTTGGCGATGTCGTCGACGCTCGCGAAATCCTTGACGATACGGGTATCGATAATGCATTCGTGTGCGACCAGCCCATTGGGTCCGGTATACAGAATAGGGAAATGCTCCTTCAACCTGTGCGCAATGTAGTTGGCGTTCAAAATTGCGGTCGCGGTCGCCTGCGGCAGCCCGTGCCGGCCCAGCAGCGAAATATAGGCCCAGCTGATCGGCAGGATACCGGCGCTACCGAACGGCGCCGCGGAAACCTTGTTGATCCCGCCGTTGTGACTCTGGCTGGTCGACGGTAGGAATGGCTTGAGGTGTTCCCTGACTCCGATCGGGCCCACGCCCGGACCTCCGCCGCCGTGCGGGATGGCGAAGGTCTTATGCAGGTTCAGGTGCGAGACGTCGCCTCCGAATTTGCCGGGCGCGCAGACGCCGACCATCGCGTTCATGTTGGCGCCATCGATGTAGACCTGGCCACCATGGTCGTGAACTATCTGGCACACCTCGCGCACGTTGTCCTCGAATACGCCGTGCGTCGAAGGATAAGTAATCATGATCGCGGCCAGGTTATCGCGATGTTTTTCGCACTTGGCGGTTAAATCGTCGACGTCGATATTGCCGTTTTTCGCGCTGCCGACCAGCACCACCTTCATGCCCGCCATCTGCGCCGACGCTGGGTTGGTGCCATGCGCGGAACCCGGCACCAGGCAGATATCACGATGCCCCTCGCCGCGGCTCTCGTGGTACGACTTTATCGCCAGCAGGCCGGCATATTCGCCCTGGGCGCCGGAGTTTGGCTGCAGCGAAATTGCGTCGTAGCCGGTACAGGCGCACAGCATCTGCTCGAGTTCGACGATTAGCTGCTGGTACCCCTGCGCCTGGTCCAGCGGTACGAAAGGATGAATGCGCCCGAAGCCGGGCCAGGTAACAGGTATCAGTTCGGTCGCCGCATTGAGTTTCATGGTGCAGGATCCGAGCGGAATCATGGTGCGATCCAGCGCCAGGTCTTTGTCCGCGAGCTTGCGCATGTAGCGCATCAAATCGGTTTCGGAATGGTGGCTGTTGAAAACCGGGTGGGTCAGGTAATCGCTGTTGCGGATCAGGTCCGTCGGCAACGCGGCCTCGACCCTGGTATCCAGTTCGTCGATCGAGACGTCCCGGCCGAGGTCATGCGTGAAGATATCGTATAAGCGGGTCACGTCGCCCCGGGTCGACACCTCGTCGATGGAAATGCCGATCGTGTGCGCATCCACCTGGCGCAGGTTCATTTTCTTGGCGCGTGCCGCGGCCATGATGAACTCGGTCGCGTTGCCGGTATCGACCGTGATGGTATCGAAATAGTGCCTGGTGTTGACCCGGAGGCCGAGTTCGCGCAGGCCCTCGGCCAGCAGCACGGTCAGGCGATGCACACGCTGCGCGATGCGCCGAATTTCCCCGGGGCCGTGATAGACAGCGTACATGCTGGCCATGATCGCGAGCAGCGCCTGCGCGGTGCAGATGTTGCTGGTCGCTTTTTCACGACGGATGTGCTGTTCCCGGGTTTGTAGCGTCAACCGCAGCGCGGGCTCGCCACGGCTATCTTTCGAGACGCCGATCAGGCGCCCCGGCAGCGAGCGCTTGAAAGCGTCGCGCGTCGCCATGAAGGCCGCGTGCGGTCCGCCGTAACCAAGCGGTACGCCGAAGCGCTGCGTGTTGCCGACCACGATATCGGCGTCGAATTCTCCTGGCGGCGTCAACAGCGTCAGGCTCAGCAGGTCTGCCGCGACCGCGACCAGTCCCTGCTTTTCGTGAATCTTCGCCACCAGATCGCGGTAATCGTGGACCTCCCCGGTGGAGCAGGGGTATTGCAGCAATACACCGAACAGTTCGGGGTTGTCGATCGCCGCAAACGGATCCCCGATCACGCACTTGATATGCAGGTGCCTGGCGCGGTTGGTGACCACTTCGATGGTTTGCGGATGGCAGGTATTCGCAATGTAAAACACGTCGCTCTTGCTCTTGGAAAGGCGATGGCACATGGTCATGGCCTCGGCCGCCGCGGTGGCTTCGTCCAGCATAGAGGCGTTGGCGAGCTCCATGCCGGTCAGGTCGCTGACCATGGTCTGAAAGTTCAGCAGCGCCTCCAGGCGTCCCTGCGATATTTCTGCCTGGTAGGGGGTGTAGGACGTGTACCAGGCGGGGTTGCGCAGCAGGTTGCGTTCGATCACGCTCGGGGTCTGCGTACCGTAGTAGCCCATGCCGATGAAGGATTTGTAGAGCTGGTTGCGTATCGAAATCTCGTACAGCCGTAACAGTACCTGGCGCTCGCTCAGGCTGGCCTTGACCGCGAGCGGCTTGCGCCGGCGAATCGATTCCGGCACGACCTTGTCGAGCAGTTCGTCGATGCTCGCCATCCCGAGTTCGGCGAGCATCGCCTTTTCTTCTGCCTCGTCCGGGCCGATATGGCGGCGAATGAAGCCGTGGAAGATATCGAGATCCTGCAGTTTTAGGTCAAGATTTGGCATGGCGATAGTTCCTCAGGTCGAACGCGACCGGTTTCGTTTTTCCGGGAAAGTCCGGCGAATGATGTTCTCAGCCGCCAGCCTGGTAATGTTAACACTATCACCACCGCGCCGGTTAGTCATCGCCGAGGCTGACGATCAGCTGGTCGCTGATCCATTGTTTGAGAAATCCGGCCGCGACCGGCGCAACCTGTTCGGCGTCGACCCATTCGAGCAGGCCTTCGCAGATCGCGGCAAAATTCGCCCCGTCGACGGCCTGCTGCAGCGCCCAGGCCTCGTGTACCTCGAGCGAGCGCCAGTGGATTTTCAGCTCGCGGCGCCACAATAGCCAGCGTTGCGGATGTTCGAGGCGCTGCTGGCGCGGCGGTTCGTCACCCGTGTTCAGCGCGTGCTCTATCGGCGGCACGTTCCAGTGCAGGTCCAGCCAGGTAAGCGCCGGCTTGAAGCGGAGGCGCAGATCCGGCCAGTCCTGCGGCGGCAACTGCGCCATGTCGTCGAGCTGAACCAGCGCAGCGCTATCGGCGGCATCGAATATCATCGTTTGTGCCCACTCGTAGCGCGCCAGCTCGAGCAGGAAATCACGCTCCTCGCCTTGGTAACGGGTGCGCAGATATTCGGGCAGGGATTTGCCAAACCAGCGTACCGACGGGTGCGTAGACGGGTACTCGCGGAGATAAGCTAACGCCAGTTCCTCGAAGGCTTCGCGACCCAGATAATTCTGTACTGCGGCATAGTCTGTCGCCAGGCAGTCTATCAGGCGGATGCGATACGCGTTGTAGTAAGTGGCGAGGCGGTGCTCGGCGAGCGCGTTGTCGCTGCCGACGATGTCGCGCTCGATATCGTCGGATGCGCCAATCAGGTAATCCTGAAATCGTCGTTGTAATTCTCGCAGCCGGATCATGGAACTCACCGGTAAAAAGGTGCAGCGATGCTGCGCGCCCGCTCGAGTTCGAGCAGCAGGCTGTCGAGATCCGGGATATTGCCGTCGCGCTCGATCATGGTCGAAACCGGACCGAGACGCCTCGCGGTTTCCTCGTACAGGGTCCACACCGGATCGATGATGTCATCGTCATGGGTGTCGATTATCAGGTTGCCCTCGTTGCTGTGGCCGGCGAGATGGTGCTGCCAGACGCGGGATCCGGGCACGCCTTCGAGGTATTCGATCGGATCGTAATGATGATTGTAACTGCTGACGTAAATATTGTTGACATCCAGCAGCAGGTAGCAGTCGGCACGTTCCGCAATCGCCGACAGGAATTCCCACTCCGGCATTGTGTCGTCGCAATAGGTAACGTAGCTGGACAGGTTTTCGATCAGCATCTGGCGACCAATGAAATCCTGCACCCTGGAGATACGATCTGCGACATGGCGTATCGCCTCCTCGGTGTAGGGCAAGGGCAGCAGATCGTGCATGTTTCTGTGGTCGACACCGGTCCAGCACAGGTGGTCGGAGTACCAGCGCGGCTGGACGCGTTCGATCAGGGATTTCAACTGCTTCAGGTAGTCGAGGTCCAGGTCGTCCATGCTGCCCAGCGACATCGACACGCCGTGCATGACCATCGGGTAATCCTGGCGTATCGCGTCGAGATAATAAAGCGGCTTGCCCCCATCGATCATGTAATTTTCGCTGATGATTTCGAACCAGTCGATTTCCCTCGGCTTGCGTTCGAGGATGTCCTTATAGTGCTCCGCACGCAGACCCAGGCCAAAGCCGAGGAAGGGTTTTTGTGCGGATTCAGCCATAGACGAGCATCACGGATCGAGGGAAATCAATTGTATCGATCGGACATAAAAATGCACCGATCCGGTCGGTGCATTTTTCTTTAGCCGAGAAAAAGGCTCAGGCTTCGAACTTGCCGCCCGCTGCTTCGCATTCTGACTTGGTGCGCTTGACCCAGCCCTGACCGGCGCAAGAGTTCTGTCCGGCGCAACTGGTAGTGGCGGTTGCGCATGCGCTGGTGCCCTTGCATGAATTGACGTTGAAGCATTTGCCCGCCGTCTCGGCCGCGTTCGCGCTCATCGGCGCAACGGCAAACATGGCAGCCGCGGCTGCGGCAAGGGCGACTCCGGTAGTTTTTTTAGCTGTAATCATAAAATTATCCTCAAGTTTGAAAACCTATATTTGTAGTGGTTATTTCCCCCATTACGCGTGCTTAGAGAAAACGAGTTTCGAGAAAGTTCAGAAAAAGGTAAAAATTTTCGCGGAATCGTGAAAAATCAAACCGCGGAAGGCATTATTTTACCGGTATTGCCGGATAATCAGTTCGTTACCGCGCTGCACCAGCTCGAAATGCTTCAGCACGTTCATGCCCAGCAGGACCTCGTCGACGCCCATACCCGAGATGATGGTCGCACTGGTATCGAAAAGCTCGATATCGCCGATAGCTAGCTGGTCCAGGCGGGTCAGACGGGCGGTGGTTACGCCGTTCGCGGTGGATACCGAGGTCGCGGGGCCGGCCTTCAGCCCCAGCGCGCGCTGCATTTCGGCAGGGATTGCGGTGGTCGTGGCCCCGGTATCGACCAGGAATGTTACCTTTTGATGGTTGATCTCGCCGTCGAAAACATAGTGCCCGTTGCGGCTTCGCGTCAGCACCACTTCCTGAAAAGCCCCGGTTTGCAGCGTCGACACGGAGCGGTTTGGATTATTTTGCCGGTCGAGGATGTTGGAAAAAACCAGCGCCAGCAGTAAAAAACCGAGCACCCAGCCCGCGGCAGTGAACATCATGCCCAGTTTTTTAGTAGAATGCGCCATGACACTATAACTTAGTGATATTTCCAGTAAATTCAATCAGGGTCAGGTAAATGTCGGGTAACAGTTTCGGCAAGTCATTCGTGGTGACGTCTTTCGGTGAGAGCCATGGCAGCGCGGTCGGCTGTATCGTCGACGGTTGTCCTCCGGGGCTCGAGCTCAGCGAAACCGACCTGCAGCAGGATCTCGACCGGCGCAAGCCGGGCACCTCGCGCCATACCACGCAGCGGCGCGAAGACGATGCGGTGCAGATACTGTCCGGTACCTTCGAGGGCAGAACCACCGGTACGCCGATCTGCCTGCTGGTTTACAACCAGGACCAGCGCTCAAGGGATTACAGCGACATCATGAACCTGTTCCGCCCCGGTCACGCCGATTACAGCTATACGCACAAGTACGGCTTCCGCGATTACCGCGGTGGCGGTCGCTCCTCCGCTCGCGAGACCGCGATGCGGGTCGCGGCCGGCGGTATCGCGAAAAAATATCTGCACCAGAAATGCGGCATCCGGGTGCGTGGCTACCTGTCGCAGCTGGGCCCGCTCAAACCGGCGAACTTCGACTGGGAGCAGGTCGACCGGAACGCGTTCTTCTGGCCGGATGCCGCAATGGTGCCGGAGCTGGAAAAATTCATGGACGCGCTACGCAAGGAAGGGGAGTCGATAGGCGCGCGCGTTTCGGTGGTCGCAAGCGGCGTGCCGCCCGGGCTGGGCGAGCCCATATTTGACCGGATCGACGCCGATATCGCGCACGCGATGATGAGCATCAACGCGGTCAAGGGCGTCGAGATCGGCGCCGGTTTCGGCGCCGTGGAACTCAAGGGTACGCAAAACCGCGACGAAATCACGCCGCAGGGTTTTCTGTCGAACCATGCCGGCGGTACCCTCGGTGGCATTACCTCCGGGCAGGATGTGCTGGTCGATATCGCGCTAAAACCGACCTCCAGCATCCACCTTCCCGGCAGGACGATCGATGTCGACGGCAATCCGGCGGAGATCCGCACCAAGGGCAGGCACGATCCCTGCGTCGGCATCCGCGCCACGCCGATCGCCGAGGCGATGCTCGCCATCGTGCTGATGGACCACTTCCTGCGTAACCGCGCGCAGAACGCCGATGTCGTTTGCAAGACTCCCGTCATCCCCGCCAGTCCCGATTAGGCGGTAATTCACAGGACGATTCCCGGGACACGATACTTAATTCATGGACGCATGTTGACTGGCCAGAATGTCGAAGAATTAAGTATTGGATCCCCGGAATTATGAGTCGAAGCGATACGGGGATCAGGCGGCTGGCCGCTCAGGGGTCGATGGACTGTCTGATTTCCTGGTAGATGAGGCGGGAGTGCTGGCCGCGCCTGGCGTCGGTTTTGGCGTGCTGGTAGTTACGCCATAACTGTCGCAATTTCTGGCGATCGGCGCGCTCCACCTCGCCGAGTAACGCTTCGATGGCGTCGTTGCCCTGCTCGATTATCCGGTCGCGCCAGCGTTCTGCGCGATGATGCAGCTGGATCGAGTGCTGGTTCTCGCGGTCGATTTCGGCAAGCGCGGTCAGGATGGGCTCGGCGTCGCGCGCGCGCAGCAACTTACCGAGAAACTGGTACTGTCGTTTGAGCGCGCTGCGCTTGTTTTGAATGCGCCTGGCGAGCGTGATCGCCTCGAGCACCTGTTCATCCAGCGGAATCCGTTTCAGGTGTTCCGTGGGCAGCGCGACCAGCCTTTTGCCGAGATCCTGCAGCGCGTGGCTTTCTCGTTTGAGCTGACTCTTGCTGACGTACTCGATTTCATCAAACTCTGCTTCGTTTTCCATAACAGTCTGGGATAAAATGCGCCAATGGACCTCGAAAAAAACAGCATATTAGCATTTCCGCACGCCGATTCGTTCAAAAACATCGTCGCCGACGCCATCGAGCTGGCGCTGGCCAGCGGCGCGACCCAGGCCGAAGCCGGGCTCTCGGTATCGCAGGGACTGTCCGTTGCGACGCGCATGGGATCGGTCGAGACCATCGAGCATCAGCAGGACAATGGCCTCGGCATCAGCGTTTACTTCGGCCGCCACAAGGGCAGCGCGAGCACGTCGAACCTCGACCTCGAAGCGATTCGCAAAACGGTCGAAGCCGCGTGCGATATCGCTCGTTACACATCGGAAGATCCCTGCACCGGTCTTGCCGACCCCGAGCTGATGGCTACGCAGATGCACGATCTCGATCTCTACCATCCGTGGAACCTGGAACCGAAGGCGGTCATCGATCTGGCGCTGGAATGTGAAAACGCGGCGCTCGGTTACGACAAGCGTATCGTCAACTCCGAGGGCGCCTCGGTCGATCTCAGCGCGGGGGTTTCGGTCTACGGCAACTCGCATGGTTTTTTACAGGCGCAGCATAAAACCCGGCACAGCATCAGCTGTGCAGTGGTGGGCGAGCACCAGGGCAAGATGCAACGCGATTACTGGTACGACGTCAGCCGTAACGCGGACCAGCTGGCGAGCGCGCGCAGCGTTGGCGAAAAGGCGGCCGAACGCACCGTACGCAGGCTCGATGCAAGCAAGCTCAAGACCCGGCAGGCCCCGGTATTGTTCGTGCCCGAACTGGCGCGTGGCCTGATCGGCAACCTGGCGTCGGCAATCGGTGGCGGCGCGCAGTACCGCAAGGCCAGCTTTCTGCTGGACGCGGTGGGCGAGCGAGTTTTCCCCGAGTTCGTGCAATTACACGAAAACCCGTTCATTCCGCGGGCGCTAGGATCGGCGAATTACGATTCCGAGGGCGTCGCCACGCATGCGAACAGCCTGGTCAGCGATGGCGTGATCCAGCACTACCTGCTGGACAGCTACTCGGCGCGCAAGCTGGGGCTGGCTTCCAACGGCCATGCCGGCGGCGTGCATAACCTGATTCTCGACGATACCGGAAAATCCTTCGATCAGTGCCTCGCCGCGATGCATCGCGGTTTCCTGGTCACCGAGCTGATGGGGCACGGTGTCAACGTGGTGACCGGTGATTACTCGCGCGGAGCCGCCGGGTTCTGGGTCGAAAACGGCAGCATCGATCACGCCGTCGAAGAGGTCACGATCGCGGCAAACCTGCGCGACATGTTCAGGGGAATAGTCGAAATCGGCAAGGATGTCGATCCGCGTGGCAGTATCCGCTGCGGCTCCATCCTGGTCGATCGCATGATGATTGCCGGAAGCACCTAGCGTGTTCGGAAAATTCCTGTCTGTCCTGTTGTTGCTCATCCTGTCGCCGGTGCGGGTTTGCGCGCAGGACGCGGCCACGGCGCCCGGCTACGTTTTCAGCGTGACCGTCAGCTCCCCGCAACAGCTGGACGTGGTGCTCAACCGCGCGGAGGACCTGCGCAAGCTGTTCAAGCCGGATGACCTCGGAAAAATTGCGATCGTGCTGCATGGGGACGAGCTGCAGCTGTTCCGCAAGAACAACTATCGCTCCAACCAGTCGCTGGTGGAGCGCGCGCGGGTGCTCGACCAGGACAGTATTATCGATATCAAGGCCTGCCAGACCATGATGCGGATGCTCGATATCGACCAGGCGGACCTGCCGAATTTTATCGAGCAGGTGCCGTTCGCGCCTGCCGAGATCGAAAGGCTGCAACGAGAGGAAGGTTTTACCCGCCTATAAGTCCCATTCCACCCCGCGCAGGGACAGAATAACCGGGCTTTCCCCGGACTCGAGCTTTTCGATGCGCAACGGCAACAGCGGATTGCCGGTATCGTAATAGTATTTTATCTTCGAGTTCGATCGCACCATAATCTGTTCGTAAACGTTTGCCTCGAGACTACGGCCGTCGACGGAGACCCTGTCCTGTCCGCTGTAGACCAGGCGGGACTTGACCAGGCTGCCCTTGCGGTAGAAATCGACAGTCGCCGTGGTGAGCTGTTGCTGGCCCATGGCAGCGGCCAGCAAATGAATGCTCTGGAAATCGTAAACCCCGTCGACGAGTTGCAACTGGCGTTGCTTGCCCTTGCGCATTATCTCCAGCCTGCCGTTATTCCAGTCGAAACGCGCCGCCTCGGTGTTGCGGTCCTTGCCGGCGTCGCCGATCAGGATTTCGTGTAACCGAACCTCGCTGTCACCCTGGCTAAAGGTGGTTTCGGTATAGGGTTGCTTATCTGTAAACCACGAGTAAATTCCGCGCGCCCTGGTCAGCGAACTCCAGCGCCAGCGTTCGCCCGAGCGCTGCAGCCTGAGGTCGGTAGTCCCGATGTGCATGCCGCCCTTGAATAAATCGTAGCTGGCCTTGAAGGACCGCAGGGTTACGTCCGCGGCGACAGCGGGCACGGCAAGCAAAGTGGCCAGCAGCAGGCTAAGGCCGATACTGGATCGGTTTTTCGAGCAAGGCCTGTTCATAGAACAGCTGACCTCCTTTGATGGTTAGTTTTTCGTCACCGAGCCAGCACAATAGCTGGGGATACATCAGGTGTTCGAGCCGGTGTCCTTTGCGCTCCAGATCTTGCACCGTATCGCCGGCTTCGATCGGATAACTTGCCTGCAGGATTACCGGCCCATCGTCGAGTTCGGCGGTGACCAGATGGATACTTACGCCGTGCTCTTTTTCACCATTGTCGAGGGCGCGCTGGTGGGTATGTAAACCCTTGTAGGCCGGTAGCAGCGAAGGGTGAATATTCAGGATACGATCTTCGAATGCGTGGATGAAGCCCGGCCCGAGAATACGCATAAAACCCGCCAGCACGATGTAATCCGGATTGACCGCCTCGAGGTAATTTTGCAGCGTGGCGTCGAACTGATCGCGATCGGGGTAGTCGCGGTGTGCGATCACCCAGGTATTCAGACCATGCCTGGTGGCGCGAACCAGTCCGTAGGCTTTGCGCTCATTTGATATCACCGCGCTGATTTTGGCATTCAGACGTCCCGCTTCTATGGCATCGATAATCGACTGCAGGTTACTGCCGTTTCCGGATATCAGAATCGCAAGCCGCAGCGGTTCTCTCATACGAAGACGACCGCGCCCTCGTCGCCGCGATCGACGATTTCACCGATCACCCAGGCGGTCTCGCCCAGTGCATCGAGGCGTTCGATGCAGGCCTCTTCCGCCTCGGCGTCGACGGCAAGCACCATGCCAACCCCGCAGTTGAAGGTGCGCAGCATTTCATGCTCGGCCAGATTACCGGCCTGCCGCAGCCACTCGAACACCGGCGGGAAGCGCCAGCTGGACAAATCGATAGTTGCGCCCAGATTTTCGGGCAGTACCCGGGGCAGGTTGTCGATCAGGCCGCCGCCGGTGATGTGCGCTATCGCATTGATGCGGCAGCTGCCGGACAGTGCCAGCAGGTTCCTGACATAAATGCGCGTCGGCACAATCAGCGCCTCGCCAAGCGTTTGCGCGCCCAGCGCCTGGCCGAGGTCCGCCTCCGCGACTTCGATAATCTTACGCACCAACGAAAAGCCGTTGGAATGGACGCCCGACGATGCCAGCGCTACCAGACGGTTGCCGCGCGCGACCCGGCTGCCGTCGATCAGGCCTTCCCGTTCGACGATGCCGACGCAAAATCCGGCGAGATCGAAGTCGTTCGACTGGTAAATGCCGGGCATTTCAGCGGTTTCGCCGCCGATCAGCGCACAACCGGCCTGGCGACAACCTGCCGCTATACCTTCGATTACGCGCTGGGCCTGCGCCACATCGAGCCTGCCGGTGGCGTAGTAATCGAGGAAAAAAAGAGCTTCCGCGCCCAACACTGCGATATCATTGGCGCACATTGCGACCAGATCGATGCCGATACCGTCGAGCATGTCGAGATCGATGGCGAGTTTTAGCTTGGTCCCGACCCCGTCGGTGCCAGAAACCAGCAGCGGGTCGCGATAACGATCGAGCGGCAGCTCGAACAGGCCACCGAATCCGCCGATACTGCCGATACAGCCGGCTCGACGGGTCGACTTGATCGCGGGTTTGATGCGCTCCACGAGGTCGTTACCGGCGTCAATATCGACGCCTGATTCGCGATAACTCAGAGATCGGTCGGGATTCATGGTTTGCTGGTTCAGGAAATAATATGGGTGTGCTATTTTACACGCCTTGAATTTAAATGCCCGTGTCCTGGACAAGAGAAACAATGAAGCTGAGAAATTTTTTACCGCTGTTACTGGCCGTTGCAGGCGCGTGGCATTTACCGGCAGGCGCGGTAATCGTCGAAGATCTCTTCTCGGTCGAATTACCGGTCGCCGATCAGACTACCGCGCTGCGGCTCGAGTCCTTCAGCCAGGCATTCAGGCAGGTCGTGGTCAAGGTCAGCGGTTCGGACGATGCCCTCAACAGCCCCGCCTTCGAGCGCCCGATAGAGCGCAGCGCGCGTTACGTCAAGCAGTTTCGCTATATCAGTCGTGAGCAGTCCGAGGACGAAGATCTCGAGGCCTCGCGGCTGTATCTGCGTATCGACTTCGATCAGCAGTTGATCGAGAGCCTTTTGCGCGAGCACAACTTTCCGGTATGGGGGCGTGAACGCCCCAGCAGCCTGCTGGTCATTTCGTACGATGTGAACGAAAACATCAAGCTGGTCGCGGACGATTCGACGCCGGACCTGGTCGAAGCCCTGGATCGCGCCGCGTCGGTGCACGCGGTTCCGGTATTGTTCCCGCTGATGGATCTTGCCGATATCTCGCTGGTCAAAATTAGCGATATCGTATCCCGGCAGTACGACAATATTTACACCATGGCAAAGCGCTATGCGCCCGACGCGCTGCTGGTAGGGCAGATAATCGGCCGCAGTGGCGAAGGCTGGCAGGGCGACTGGGAGGTGCGCTTCGCCGACCAGATATTCAAATGGAAGCATCGGGCTTCGTCGAAACAGGATGTCATCGACCAGGTTATCAGGCATCTGGCCCGAATACTGGCGCTGGAGTACGCACTCGAAGATCACCGACGCGTCGAGCAGTCGCTGTTGTTGAGCGTATCGGCGCTGGACGGGATCGACAAGCTGATAAAGGTGCAGAAATATCTGCAGTCGCTCAACGCGGTAGATAGCGTGCGCGTAGCAATGGTCAACAGGGACGTCGTCACCTATCGGCTCAAGTTACGCAACGATCCCGAGGATTTACAGCGTCTGATCGAATTCGGCGAAGTGCTGGAACAGGAAGACTTTCCGCAACTGAGAACCCAGGGCGAGGAGCAGATCATATTAAACTACAGCTTTATCGATCGTGGGGTGGCCAATTAAACAGATCGCGTTACCGATTTCCCTCGATCGCCAGTTCAGCTTTGACAATTTCATCTGCGGGCAGGCCGAACTAATCGTTGCAAACCTGAAGTCGCTGGTGCTCGGGGAAGGTGAGAGCCAGGTAGGTCTCTGGGGCGGTAGCGGCAGCGGCAAGACGCATTTGCTCAACGCCAGCGCGGACTTCGCGAGAAAGCACGGGGTCGTGCTGCAAATCTATGACGCGGCGCAATTGCTGCAATGCGATCCCGGGGAATTCGACGGTTACGACCGATGCGACGTGCTGGCGGTGGACAACCTCGATGCGATTGCCGGCAATCCCGGCTGGGAAACGTTTTTTTATCGCGTAGTCAATCGCTGCCGGGATGGCGACTATCGCTTTATATTCGCGATGACAGACCGGCCCGAGGATTTGCAGACCTGCCTCGATGACTTTCGTTCCCGTCTGCAGTGGGGTTTGCTGCTGCAGTTGCCGGGCAGCGGCGATAAGGAAATTCGTGAAATACTGCGCCGCCGCGCAGGCCTGCTCGGTTTTGAACTCTCGGACGAGGTGATCGCCTACCTGATGACGCACTATGCGCGCAACCTGGCGTCACAAATGTCGATCCTGCAGCGACTCGACGGGATTTCGCTGTCGCAGCAGCGCAGGGTGACGATACCGCTGGTCAAGCAAGCGCTGCTGGATCGACCCGAATAGTTACCGCCTTTCCCGCAAGCCGAGGTAGCGGGCATAGTAGATGCTCGCCAGGAACAGGATCGTGCTCGACAGCGTGGTGCCAAGACCATAGACCCGCAACTGCGGATTCGTCGCGAGCTCGCTGATACCGACGCAGAAATAGACGAGCATCGGGAAGCCAATCCACTGGTAGGTGTAGCGCTTGCCGCCGAGCAGGCCTGGTAGCGGTATCAGCAAGGGTATCGCAAGCAGCAACCCCCAATAATAGCTTACCCCCGATGCAGGCCAGAGCAGACTTGACTGAAAACCGAATAATCCCAGCCAGCAGACCAGGCTGATAATTTTGAGCGGATGCAGCACGAACGCCGCCGCTCTCACCCGAGCCGGCAGGCGAGGTCGGCGATACGCCTGCCCAGGGCTTTGCAGGCCGAGACCTCGTGCTCGCTCAGAGCCTGGCCCTGCTGCCAGGCAACGTGGCTCGCGCCGTAGGGGGTCGCCCCGGAGCGTGTCTGGTTGAGCGCCGGTTCTGAGTAGGGTATACCGGCCACCAGCATGCCGTGATGCAGCAAGGGCAGCATCATGCTGGTGAGCACGGTCTCCTGTCCGCCATGCATGCTCGAGGTCGCGGTAAAAACGCCCCCCGGTTTGCCAATCATGCCGCCGGCAAGCCACAGCGAACTGGTCTGGTCGAGAAAATACTTGGCGGCCGAGGACATATTGCCGAAGTAACCGGGGCTGCCCAGCACCAGGCCGGAACAGGATTCGAGGTCCGAAATCGTGGCATAGGGGACGCCTGCCTGCGGAATCGATGCGATGCTTTGTTCACTGTCCGCGGAAACCGACGGTAAACTGCGCAGCACCGCTTCGCAGTCCTCGTTGGAATCGACTCCGAGGCCGATCTGTTCGGCCATACGGGCGACGCTGCCGTGCCGGCTGTAGTAAACAATCAGGATTTTATGCAACGATATCAAGGACCCTGGCCGGTGGTCGGCCAATCACCGCCCTGTCACCGAAAACGACGATGGGTCGCTGCAGCAAGGCCGGGTACTCGCAAATCGCTTCGATAATTTCCTCGTCCGAAAGGCTGTCGTCGTCGAGATCGGCATCCCGGTAGACGGGTTCGGTGGTGCGCATCAGGTCCCGGGCCGTGACCCCCAGCAGTGCAATGATTTTCTTAAGCTCCCGCGGTGACGGCGGCTCATCGAGATAATTGATGATCTCGGGGTTCAATTCCCGGTCTTCCAGCAATTGCAGCGTTTCGCGGGATTTGCTACACCTGGGATTATGGTAGATGACGAGCTTGTGATTATTCATTTCCTGGTCTCTGGCGACCGAACTGGCGATGTTGTACAATATCGCAGCTGCATTATCAATAGCGTTAACAAGGCACACGATAGGGCTTCCTGACAGGGCTGTTTTCATAGTTCCGTGAAAAGGTTCAAATCTGGGCTATAATCAGGGCCAAATGAGTAATATTTACATTAAAAACTTGCTCTAAGGGGTTGATCAATGTAGTCTTCTTGGCAAAATGGGCTACCATAATTACGAAGCTACCAATTCTTAAAAGTTCTCGGAGAAAACAATAGATGAAACCAACAGAACTCCTTAAGGTCGCGGCTATTGCCGTTTTGACCTCAGGCATAATCGCAGGCTGTCAACAGTCGACTACAGAGATGACCGAAGTTGCAGTCGAAGAGGAATGTCAGGGTGCCACTCCTGAAGTCCGCAATGCGATCTACGCCGCCAAGCTGAAAAACGCTCGCGCCAGAAACCTGGGTGCCGAATGGGAAGAAAACGCAAAGATAATCGAGGAAGCTGAGCAAGCTGCAGCCGATTGTCAAAACGTTCGCGCGAAGATTCTCGCCAACAAGGCCGAGGAAGCCGCGGCGGCGGCAATCGCTGCGCTGCAAAGCGAACCCGTGGCAGTGGAGACAGCCCCGGAGCCCGCAAGCACCGAAATGGCCGATACCTCTCCGTACCTTGGTGGCTACCTGGTGGTTAGCGGCGATAACCTGTGGACCATAGCCGGGCAAAGTACCATCTACGGCGATCCCTATATGTGGCCGCTGATCTACAAGACCAATTCGGGCCAGATCAAGGACGCCGACCTGATCTTTCCGGGTCAGTATTTCTACATCCCGAAAGCCAAGGGACCCGAGCGCGCCGCGGCAATCGAGCACGCCCGTAATCGGGGTGCCTGGTCGATCGGCGTAACCGAGGCATCGGATCTGGATTACCTGGCGCAATAGGCAGGACCCTTCAATCGAAAAAGCCCGCGTTTCGCGGGCTTTTTTTTGGAGTCCGTCTATCCAGACGGGTTGATCGTGAACGGATTTCCCGAACTCGTGAGCGCCTGCCCGTGCCGAAGGCTAACTAGTCGATCAAGTTGTAAACTTTTGAACTAAAATCAAATTATACTTTCATAAAACAATATGACGATTACTCAATGATGAAACGTTTTCTTTCTGTGCTGCTGGTGGTACTGGCGTTGCCCCTTGCGGTCCGGGCGGTCGATATGCCGCTGCAGGATATCCACGGCAACAGGGTCAATATCAGCAGTTACCAGGGCAAGTGGCTGGTGGTCAATTACTGGGCGACCTGGTGCCCGCCCTGCATCGTCGAAATGCCCGAGCTGCAGTCGTTTCACGACGCCCATGTCGATAAAGATGCGATGGTTCTCGGTATCAATACCGAACTGATCGGCAAGCAGAGATTGCAGGATTTTCTCGAGGATTATTTCATTACTTACCCGGTTTTTACGTCGAAGCCTGCCCAGCAATCGGAACTTGGACTAATTCCGGGATTGCCGACCACCTTCCTGGTATCCCCGCAGGGTGACGTGGTGGCACGGCAGGTAGGACCCGTGACGCGCGAAATGATCGAGCAGTTTATTCAAAACTGGCAGCCGCAGTTAACCTCTTCTCAATAATCGCCCATGCAAGCCGGTGAAATCCTGCTAATATGCAGGAAAGAATTATGCCAGAATTAACCCGTGACTAAACTCGTCTGTACCCTGGAAGGGATACTCGATCAACTGGTATCGCAGGATATCGTCGAGCAGGACAAGGCCAGTATGATCACCTCGCTGGTCTCCGCCAAGGACAGGAAAAATCTGCACCCGCTCGAAATCATTGCCAGCCGGCAGTGGAGTAACAAGTCACAACCTCAACAGTTACTCTCGCTAGATATGCTAACCGACTGGCTGGCCGGGCAATCCGGGCAGGAACGATATCATTTCGATCCGCTTAAGATGGACGTTACCGCCTGCACCTCGATCATGTCCTACGCTTATGCGTCGCGTTTCAGCATACTGCCCGTCAAGGTGACCGATAGCGAAATCGTGGTCGCACTGACCGATCCATACAACCTGGAGTGGATCGAGGAACTGGATCGTATCGTCAGAAAACCGATCAAGACGGTACTCGCCAATCCACGAGAGCTGAAGAATTACCTGGTCGAGTTTTACAGCGTCAGCAAGGCGATGGAGGGTGCCGGCAACAAGTCCGCCGTGAATATGCCGGGCAATATTCAGAACCTGGAGCAATTGATCGAGCTGGGTAAGACCGGCAAGGTGGACGCCGAAGATCAGCATATCGTCAGTATCGTCGACTGGTTGATGCAGTATGCCTTCAGCCAGCGTGCCAGCGATATTCACATCGAACCCCGCCGCTCGCAAGGCAACGTGCGGTTTCGTATCGACGGCTTCATGCACCAGGTCTACGAGATACCCGCCAACATCACCGCCGCCGTGATAAGCCGAATCAAGATCATGGGACGTCTCGACGTCGCCGAAAAGCGCAAACCCCAGGACGGCAGGATCAAGACCCTGTCACCGGGTGGCGCCGAAATCGAGCTGCGGCTGTCGAGCATGCCGACCGCCTTCGGCGAAAAGCTGGTGCTGCGCATATTCGATCCGGAGGTGCTGGTCAAGAATTTCACGGCGCTGGGGCTCGAAAAAACCGAATCCGATATCTGGAACGAAATGATTACGCGGCCCTACGGTATCATTTTGGTGACCGGGCCGACGGGGTCGGGAAAAACGACCACCCTCTACACCAGTCTCAAACAGCTGGCGACCCCGCAGGTAAACGTCTGTACCATCGAGGATCCGATAGAGCTGGTGGAGCCGAGCTTCAACCAGATGCAGGTGCAGCACAATATCGACCTGGATTTCGCCAGCGGGGTAAAGACCCTGCTGCGCCAGGATCCCGACATCATAATGATTGGTGAAATTCGTGACCGGGAAACCGCAGAAATGGCGGTACAGGCCGCGCTTACCGGGCACCTGGTGTTATCGACCCTGCACACCAACGATGCGCCATCCGCGATCGCGCGACTTACCGAGATCGGAGTCCCGCCCTACCTGATTTCCGCGACCCTGATCGGGGTGGTCGCCCAGCGGCTGGTGCGTACCCTGTGCCCTCACTGCAAGCATGAGACCGGCTTCGACCTGCTCGACTGGAAGGCCCTGATCAAGCCATGGACCACTTCACCACCGGAAAAAATCGCCGCTGCCGACGGATGTCTCGAGTGTCGGCAGACGGGTTTTATCGGCCGCATCGGCATCTACGAAATGATGCCGCTTGGCGACAGCCTGAAGCAGGAGGTTTCCGATAATTTCGACCTGGTCAGGTTTCGCAAGGCGGCTATCAGGCAGGGCATGAAACCGCTCAACCTGGCGGGCGCGCAGAAAGTTGCGCGCGGCATGACCACGATCGAGGAAGTCCTCAAGGTTGCGCCGCCACGTTACGACGGCTGAAGGCTCGTGTCGCCTGGATCCATGGCCCGTTTGTTATTATTGCTATGGGCGGGAACCATGTTACTGGCCTGCAGCGACGAGCCGGGATCGGCGCAGGACGAAATCAGGACTTTCGTCGAGGCGGGTGTTGCGGCCGCGGAAAACCGCAGCGTCGACGATTTGAACGACATGTTGCATCCCGACTACCGCGACGCCAAAGCTTACAACAGGAAACAGCTTGCCGACCTGCTGCGCGCCTATTTCTTCACGCATAAGAACATTCATTTATTTACGCGGATCGAGTCAATCGAGCTGCTGGCCGAGAACCAGGCGACGGTAAAATTACACGTCGCGATGGCCGGGAGCGTCATCAGCGACCTCGATGCGCTTGCCGCGCTGCGCGCCCGGATATACAGATTCGAGTTGCGCCTCGTCAAGGAAGACGACTGGTTGCTCCAGCACGCGAACTGGACTCCCGCAAGCATCCTGGATCTGGAGTAGCGGGTGATGAAGGCCTGATGCCTGTCAAACCGGAATCGTGGTGATGCGGCGGCACCGCACCCGCCTGCTGCTGCTCGCGCTGCTCGTCACCGCCGGCCTGTACCTGCAGATCGCCGGGTGGCTCGATGCGCGGCTGATTCTCGATTTTGCGCGAGGCTATACCGAGCACTGGTGGCTGATCCTGGTTTTGATCCTGGCGCAATCGATCCTGTTCACCTTCGCCCTGGCGGGCTCGTTGTTTCTCTGGGTCGCGGCGCCGCTATACCCGCCGCCGATCGCGACCTTCATTCTCGCCGCCGGCGGCACGCTCGGCGGACTCGGTGCTTATTATTTTTCCGAGTACCTGACCGAGGAATGGGTCGATAAGGTCAAAAAAACGCACAGCTACCGATTGTTGAGTGCCCAGGAAAACCTCTACACGCTGTTCGCGATGCGCGTGTTCCCCGGATTTCCACACGCGATCGTCAATTACAGTGCGGGGATCCTGCGCGCCCGGCTAAGCTACTTCGTCATCACGGCGATCCTCGGGATTGCGATCAAATCCTACATTTACGCGCGCGTCATTTACGGGGCGACCAGCTCGTTTTCGCCGGAGCTGTTGCTGGACATTACCATCGTCGGGCCGCTGATCCTGCTTTCTGCGATCAGCCTTGCGCTGGTCTTTATCGACCACAGGAAGAAAAAAACTGAGCGCGATTGATCGTCCTGCGAATATGTAAACCTGCGCATCTCGTTTGGTCGGCGACGCCAGCCTGATCCGTAGGCGGTATTGACTCACCGGACAAGCCGGTGTCAGCGCTCCGGCTCGACGCCTTCACCGACGATCTGTTCGCAGCCGTTGAAGTTCGCGAATGCCAACAGGGCATCGTGAAACGATTGGTAGAACGCCTCGTCGACCCGGCGCTCGATGTGCAGTGCTTTAATCTCGAGCGTACCGCAAGCGCGGTGCGCCTTGCAGTCGACGCGACCGACGAAGCGATCCCGATACAGGATCGGCAGGCAAAAATAACCGTAAACACGCCTGGATTCGGGCAGGTAACATTCGATCTGGTAATCGAAATCGAAGACCTGGCGACCGCGCTGGCGCTGGATCACGACATTGTCGAAGGGTGATAAAATTCGCGCCTGAGCGGTGCTGCGCGGGGCCCTGCTGTCGAGCAGTTCGGGCTCGATGTAAACCACCGTGCCGTCGACCTGCTCCACCCGGGTCAGCGAGCCTGCCTCGATTCTCGATTCGAGCAGCTTTTTGGCCGAGTCACGCAGTTTTTGCCCCTTGCGCAGGTAGGTAATCGTTTTGCACGAGGCAAAGCCATGCGCACGCAGGGCGCTGTCGATCAGGTAACAGGCATACTCGTCCATGGTCGGCGTGCGGGTATCGACCCAGTCGGGCAGTACGCGCTCGGGCAGGTCGTAGACTTTCTGAAAACCGTCGCGCGAACTCACCATCAGCTCGCCCTGCATGAACATCTGCTCCAGCGCCTGTTTCGCCGGTTTCCATTCCCACCAGCCGCCGCCGCGGTGATCCGGGTCGCTGAAGTCGCGAGCACGCAGGGGGCCTTCGGCTTCGATGCGTGCGAGAATTTGTTTCTTCAGCCTGCGATCGCAGCCCTGAAACCAGTTACGCTCGCCGTTCATTTGCGCCATGCGCGGCAGCGCGAACCGGTAGTCGCGCATCGGCAACCACGCGGCGGCATGAAACCAGTACTCGAAAAGCCTGCGTTCGTTGACGAGCTGGTCGAGGAATTTCGGTTGATAATTGCCGACCCGCGACCACAACACGTGATGATGCGCGCGGGCCACCACCGAAATGGTGTCTATCTGCACATAACCGAGCCGTTCGATGGCGCGTAACGTGGCCTGCTTGCCACGGCCAAACGAGTTGGATCGGAGCAAACCCTGCCGATGCAGCGCGATGCGTCTGAGTTTAGCTGCCAGGGACATAATCTACGGCGGTTTAAAACGGGGATTGTACGCCCGTCGCGCCTATTGCTTAAACCAGCGCTCGCGCAACGCGGTGATCACCTTGTTCGGGTAAATGTTTTTACCGAGGCTGCCGTTATAGCGCGCCAGCGCCCGCCCGAGATTGTCGGGCTCCATATCGATGTAGTAACGCAGGATAGTGCAGCCCATGCGCAGGTTGGTGCGAATCTTGAACAGGTTATTATCGGAAATGCCGATTTCGTTGAGCCAGAACGGCATTACCTGCATCAATCCGCGCGCGCCGGAGACGGAGATGGCGAACTTGTCGAAGCGGCTTTCGACCTCGATAACGGCAAGCACGAGTTCGGGCTCGATGCCGACACGCCGCGCTTCGTAATGCACCTGCTTGAGCAGTTCGATGCGTGCCTTCGGATCTGTGACGAATTTTTCGAGCCGCCGCGACATGTCGAGCAACCACACCTGGGCGTCGAAGCGATCCTCGAATCCGGCATCCGATTCGATCGCCTCCTTCAGCAGCTTGCGCAGTTCCGGGTCGGTCGAGGCGCTAACCGGACAAACCGCTGCCGTGATCAGTAGCTGCAGGATGAAAAAGGCGATTGCAAGGTCAATACGGGAGGTCATTGCCGGAGGTGAAGCGTTTTTTCGATGAATGAAGTTAATTCGTCGAGCGGCAAATCCTGCGCGGAAGAATCACGACGACCCTTGTACTCGAACTGTCCCGCACCGAGTCCGCGCTCGCTGAAAACCACGCGCCGCGGCACTCCGATCAGCTCCATGTCCGAAAATATAACCCCCGGACGCAGCGGCCGGTCATCGAGCAGCACGTCGAGTCCGCGTGCGATGCAATCATCGTAGAAGTCGTCGGTGGCCTGTTTGACCAGCTCCGACTTGTGATAATTGATCGGGCAGATCGCGAGCTGGAAGGGTGCCAGGGCCTCGGGCCAGATGATACCTTGCTCGTCATGGTTTTGTTCGATGGCGGCCGCGACCACGCGCGTGACCCCGATCCCGTAACAACCCATGAACGGGACGACCGCCTTGCCCTGCTCGTCGAGTACCGTCGCCTGCATGGATTCCGAGTACTTCTGGCCGAGCTGAAAGATATGCCCGACCTCGATTCCGCGTAATATCCTGAGCCGGCCCCTGCCGTCCGGGCTGGGATCGCCGTCTACCACGTTGCGTATGTCGGCGACCTCCGGTTCGGCACAGTCGCGTCCCCAGTTCGCGTGGATGTGATGTTTGTCTTTCTCGTTGGCGCCGCAAACGAAATCGCCTAGCTGAGCGGCGCTGCGATCGACGTAGATGCGGATATCGAGGCCGATCGGGCCGATAGAACCGATATCGCTGCCAACTACCTTTTTAATCTGCTCGGGCTGAGCCAGGCGCAACGGACTTGCGACGCCGTCGAGCTGCCCGGCCTTGAGCGCGTTGAGTTCGTGGTCGCCACGCAACACCAGAGCCACCAGCCCGCCATCGGCAGCTTCGGCGATCAGGGTTTTCAGGCACTGGCGCGCGCTTACGCCCAGCCCGGAGGCCAGATCTTCGATGCTGTGCATGCCCGGGGTGTCGACGGTCTGCATCGCCACGCCGGGCGCCACACGCTCGCCATCCTGGGGCAGCGCCTCGATTGTTTCTATGTTTGCCGCGAAGTCACCCTGGTCCGAAAATGCGATCGCATCTTCACCGGATTCGGCGAGCACGTGAAATTCCTGCGAGGTACTGCCGCCGATTGCGCCGGAATCCGCGCTTACGGCTCGATAATCGAGACCGAAGCGATCGAAAATTCTGACGTAGGCCTGGTCCATGATTTCGTAGGAACGCTGCATTGCGTGCTTGTCGAGATCGAAAGAATAGGCATCCTTCATGATGAATTCGCGTGATCGCATGACACCGAATCGGGGCCTGATTTCATCGCGAAACTTGGTTTGAATCTGGTAAAAATTAAGCGGCAACTGACGGTAGCTGTTCACCTCGCGACGGAAGATATCGGTGATGATCTCCTCGTGTGTCGGGCCGATGCAGGCGTCGCGCTGGTGCCGATCCTTGAGGCGCAGCAGTTCGGGACCGAAATGATCCCAGCGCCCGGATTCCTGCCACAGTTCTGCGGGTTGAAACGAGGGCATCAACAACTCGAGCGCCCCGGCCCGGTTCATCTCCTCACGGACGATTTGCTCGACCTTGCGCAGTACCCGCAGGCCCAGCGGCAGCCAGCTGTAAATGCCCGCCGCGTGCCTGCGGATCATTCCTGCCCGCAGCATCAACTGGTGGCTGACGATCTCGGCGTCTACCGGGGTTTCTTTCAAAGTTGCCAGGTGGAAGCGGGAAGCTCTCATAGGTAATCAAACACCTTGGTGATGCACCGGTCGAATCAGATTCGGCGCATTATAGGGGTTCCACGTCTGGTTTACAGGAAATTTACCGGGGCTGCCGCTTATTGGCAGAATCTCTCGATATCGGCCTCGGCCTGTGTTTTGCGCTCCTCGATTTCCTCGGTGGTCATAAAGCGTGTGCTGCCATCGGCGGCCCTGAGCTTGATACGACTGCTGCGACCTATGACCTGGAGGTCCTCCCGCGCATTGTCGCAGGCTATCTTTGCCTGATCCTTGGGGACGTCTTCGCCGTTGTTGGCGTTCGCGGCGGAATCGCCGTCAGTCCTCTCGGAGGAACCGGGCGCAGACAGGCGCGGCAATGCCTTGCCAGGGTTGCTAGGCGCAGACTGCACGCGGACATTCTCGGTTTTGGCTGTTATCGGTGGCGCGTCGCCGTAAGAAACATTGCCTTCCTCGTCGATCCACTTTTTTATTGCCCCGGCGTGAAGAGGCATCGACACCAGCAGAGTCAGGTATATCAGATAACGCATGTCTTGCCCTTTTTTCCCTTTAATTTCGACAGTTTACGAATCCAAATAATAGTTGTCATCCAAATATTTACCATCTTTTTTTAAAGTGCTTGGTTAGAATTTCGGCCGTTTTCTTCGCTTCTCATCAAACAAATTTATCTCTCCTGTAGGTATTAATAAGAATAATATATACTGCTTGCCTGTTAATTGGGCTTATGCACGCAATGAGCGATCGCAGACTCAAGGTTTTTCACACCGTGGCCAGGCTGCTGAGCTTTACCAAGGCGGCCGAAGCCCTGCACATGACCCAGCCAGCGGTAACCTTCCAGGTACGCCAGCTCGAAGAATATTTCAATACCCGCCTGTTCGACCGCACCCATAACAAGGTCAACCTGACTCCGGCAGGGGAGAAGGTGTCCGAGTTTGCCGAACGCATTTTCGACCTTTATGCAGAAATGGAGAACTCGGTGCGCGACCTGACCGGCGAAATCAGCGGCGCGCTGACGATCGGGGCCAGCACCACGATCGCCGAGTACATGCTGCCGGCGCTGCTGGGCGAGTTCAAGAATCGTTACCCCGACATCAACCTGCGCCTGAAGGTATCCAATTCCGAGGGCATTGTTTCGATGGTGGAGCATAACGTGATCGACCTTGGTGTCGTCGAATCATCGGTCAGTAACAAGAACCTGATTGTCGAGGTCTGTCACGATGATCAACTCGTGGTGGTCGCGGCACCCGACCACGAGCTCGTCAAACGGGGAGGTAAGGTCAGGGCGGCGGAGATTCTGAAATATCCGTTTGTCAGCCGCGAGGAGGGTTCGGGTACGCGGGATGTGGTCATGCAGTACCTCGTCGATCAGCAGGTAAATCCCAACGAAATGAATCTTTGCCTCGAGCTGGGCAGTCCCGAGGCCATCAAGGGCGCGGTCGAGGCCGGCATGGGAATTACGATAATTTCGCGTTCGATCATCGACAAAGAGCTCAAACTGAATACACTTCGTCACTTACAGCTTGATCCGCCCTTGAGCCGGCCATTCTCGTTCGTGCGTCAACGACAGAAGTTTCGGGTTACGGTTATGGAAGAATTGCTCGAGTTTGCACAAGCTTATTTCAAAAACCACGGTTAAATTGAAGCCCCGGTCCCTGCCGATAGTTATCTAAGTCATGTTCGAGATTTTGCTCCAGTGGTATAACCGTCATTTCACCGATCCGCAGACGGTGATCTTTGCGTTTATCCTGATTGTCGGCGCGCTGCTGATTTTCGTCCTCAATACCACCTTGATGCCGATACTGATCGCGATCATTATCGCTTACCTGGCCGAGGGCCTCGTGGCCTTGCTGCACAAAATCAATCTTGGCAGAACCGTCGCGGCAAGTATCGTGACCATGCTCATGATCGCTACCATCATCCTGGTGTTTTTTGTGTTGCTGCCGCTGCTGTCAAAACAGGTTAGCGAGCTGTTTCGCGAAATGCCGAGCATGCTCGCCCAGGGACAACAATTGCTGCTGCAATTGCCCGAGCAGTATCCCGACTATGTCTCCGCCAGGCAAATCGAGGAAATCCTGACCCTGGCGCGCAACGAGGTGACTACCTTTGGCCAGCGCGTGGTCAGCATATCGCTGGCGTCGGTGGTGGGGATTATCACCTTCCTGGTGTACATGATCCTGCTACCGCTGATGGTATTTTTCTTTTTGAAAGACAAGGACATCATCCTGAACTGGCTGGCCGATTTTTTACCAGAGGAACGCCGCCTGTTGCGTGCCGTCTGGGCCGAGCTCGATGTCAAGATCGCCAGTTACGTGCGCGGAAAGGTTATCGAGGTCCTGATCATCTGGGTAGCAACCTACGTCGCGTTCGAGGTAATGGGGCTCAACTACGCGATGCTGCTCAGCCTCGCCGTAGGCCTGTCGGTAATCATCCCTTATGTTGGCGCGACGGTAGTTACGATACCGGTGGCACTGATCGCGTTTTTCCAGTGGGGATTTACCTCGGAATTCGGCTGGTTGATGGCAATTTACGGATTTATCCAGTTTCTGGACGGTAACCTGCTGGTACCGCTACTGTTTTCCGAGGTGGTCAACCTGCACCCGGTAGCCATTATCGTGGCGGTCGTATTCTTCGGCAGCCTGTGGGGGGTATGGGGCGTGTTCTTCGCGATTCCGCTGGCGACGTTGATCCAGGCAATCCTCAAGGCCTGGCCGACCGAGGAAATGATCGCGGAATAATTATCCCCGCAACCGAAGCCCCGGCCCCTGTGCCCACTTATCGCAGGAATAGCTTCAAAATGGCGGGGTTTCTTTATAACATACGCCCCTTGATGAGCCACGGGGCTACAGAGGTTATCCATGTTTAAAGGCAGTATCGTGGCATTGGTCACTCCAATGCTGAGTAACGGCGATGTTGATTACACGCAACTCGAGGCCCTGATCGATTTTCATGTGCGCGAGGCTACGGATGCCGTGGTTATTGCCGGCACCACCGGCGAATCGGCCACGCTAAGCCCGCGCGAGCACTGCGAATTGCTACAACGCAGCTACGAAATTATCGGCCAGCGCATGCCGATGATTGCAGGCACCGGTGCTAATTCGACCGCGGAAGCCATAGAACTTACCCGCTGCGCCAAAGAGAGCCGGGCCGATGCCGCGTTGCTGGTGACTCCCTATTACAATAAACCGACGCAAAAAGGTTTGATCCTGCATCATCAGGCGATCGCCGGTGCCGTCGATATCCCCCAGATTCTTTACAATGTTCCCGGGCGTACGGCATGCGATATGCTGGCGGACACGGTTGCCGAGTTGTCCAGGGTCGACAATATTGTTGGCATCAAGGAAGCCACCGGCAGCATGGAGCGGCTTGCCGATATCAAGCGCCAGGTAAGCGACGATTTTGCGTTGCTCACCGGTGACGACTCGACGACCTGCGAGTTTATTCTAAATGGAGGCCATGGCGCGATATCGGTCACCGCTAATGTCGTACCGGCCAAAATGGCCAGAATGTGCCACCTCGCCGCGGAGGGTAAGGAACAGGAGGCGCGTGCGGCGGATGCCGAAATTGCCGATCTGCATCGCTTGTTGTTTATCGAGTCCAATCCTATCCCGGTTAAATGGGCGGTTTCGCAAATGGGATTCGGAGAGCTGAACTTGCGGCTGCCGATGACCGTGCTCTCGGAGGAACATCAGGCGCCGCTCAGACAGGCGCTGGTAGCCTGCGGTGCGCTATGAGAGATATACAAGCGGCGGCGCTGCTGGTCCTGGCCGCCCTGATAGCCGGCTGCCAGAGCGATCTCGATCAACGCTACCTGGAAGTGACGCTGGAGAAACGTCTCGAGCTGCCTCCCGACCTGGTCGCGGATGAAGTTGAATCCGGCTTCGAGTTGCCGGACGGTATCTCCGGTGACGACGACAGTGTCCGTGACAGGATTCCCGTGCTGGCCAAGGTCGACTCGATTCGCCTCGAGGGCAGTGCCGGACTGTACTGGTTAAGCGTCGAGGAGCCGATCGAAAACCTGTACCAGCAGGTCAAGAATTTCTGGGCTTCCGAGGGTTATCGTCTCAGCATCGAGGAGCCCGTCATCGGGGTGATGCAGACGGAATGGGTCTTCAGAAAGGTAGGGACCAATGACGAATCGGGCGGCTGGCTTTCACGCCTGTTTGGCAACGATGACCTGAGCGCGAGCCAGGATCAGTTCAGAACCCGGATCGAGCGCGGCGAGCAGGGCAGAAACCGGATCTACATCGTCCATCGGGGTACCGAGTATGTCTACGTGTTCGAGGGCGAGGACAGGAGCGTGACGGAGTTCGAAGACGAGGACAACCAGTGGCGTTTTCGTCAACCGGAGCCGGAGCTTGAAATCGAGATGCTGTCGAGGTTGATGATTTACCTGGGCTTGCAGCGGTCGCAGGTGGAACAGCAGCTGGCCAGCGCCAAATTATTCAAGCCCAGGGCATTCCTGCAATTCGATACCGAGGAGCGTTCGCCTTTTCTGATCCTGAAGGATTCCTATCAGATTGCATGGAATCGGGTTTATCACGAGCTCGAGCGTCTGAATTTCAGTATCGTCAGTGCCGATTTCAATACCGGGATCGGGTTTGGCCAGGAAGGGGTGATAACCGTGGCCACCGAAGTGATCGAAAGTGCCGGCGATGGTGGTTTCTTTTCATTTTTTGGATCGTCGGACCAAAAGCGGCAAAAGAAACTGACGCTGGTGCTCTCCGAGGAGAGCCATGAACTGACCCGTGTCGATATCGAAAACGAACAGGGCGATCTCGATACTACTCCGGAGGGTGCCGAGTTTCTCAAACTGTTGTACCAGCAGATCAGGTAGCGGATATGAGAATTGCGTCGCTGGGTAGTGGCAGCCGGGGCAACGCGACCCTGGTCCAGCACCAGGAAACCACGTTGTTGATCGACAATGGTTTTTCGCTGAAACAGTTCACGCAGCGCCTGCAACGGCTCGAAATCGATCCCCGGGCCATCGATGCGGTGCTGCTGACCCATGAACACGGGGACCATAGCGGTGGCGTGCAGAGGCTTTGTGCCAGCCACGATATCCCTTTGTGGACCGCGGTGGGCACCGCACGCGCAGCGCTGGCGCCCGGTTTCGAATACAACAGGCTGGTTGCAGGCCAAACCGTCACGATCGGCGGCATCGAGGTGTTACCGGTAACGGTGCCTCATGACGCCAGCGAACCCTTGCAGTTCATTTTCCATCAGCTGGATAACGGCAAGCGTCTCGGCCTGTTGACCGACACCGGCCACATTACCAGCCATATCGTCGAGGCCTTCGGCCGGCTCGATGGACTATTGCTGGAGTTCAATTACGACCTCGATATGCTGGAAAACGGGCCCTACCCGGAAATGCTCAAGCGGCGCGTCGGAGGTAAGCACGGACACCTGTCGAACGACCAGTCGATGGATTTGCTGCGTCAGATAGACACCAGCAGCCTGGGGTGCCTGATCGCCGCGCATATTTCCGAGAAGAACAATGCGCGCCATCTGGTGGATAAGCTGATTCGACAGCTGGATAATGTTCCGGAGCCGATACTCGCGGACCAGGAAGCAGGCTTCGGCTGGATTACCGTCTAGCCCGAATATTGCTCCGGTAGCTGGGAGGATGACGCGGGACACACCGCCGTGCTGGACTGAAAGGCATAGCCATCGCCAAAGCCTGAACGAAGCTCCGGCCAGGCGTTATCAAGACAAGTCAGGGCCGGGTCCGACTGCTAAATTAGTCAGGCTAGCCCTTTTTTGCTTCCTTGTCGAACTCGATCAGCGCGTAGGCCGAGTGGTTGTGAATGGATTCGAAATTTTCCGATTCGAGTACGTACTGGCGGATCCGATCATCCTTGTTTAGCTCACCTGCTATGTCACGCACCATGTCTTCGACGAATTTCGGGTTGTCGTAGGCACGCTCGGTCACGTATTTTTCGTCGGGTCGTTTCAACAGTCCGTAGAGTTCGCAGGAAGCCTGTTTTTCGACGATATCGATCAGTTCCTCGATCCAGATAAATCCGCTGGTCTTGGCATCGAGCGTAACGTGCGAACGCTGGTTATGGGCGCCGTAATCCGAAATGGATTTGGAGCATGGACACAGGCTGGTGACCGGGATCTGCACCTTGATACGGGTGCTGGTCACGCCCGAGTTGATTTCCCCGATCAGCGATACTTCGTAATCGAGCAGGGATTCGACGCCCGAGATCGGCGCCTTCTTGTTCACGAAATACGGAAAATGCATCTCGATATAGCCAGACTCGGCTTCGAGTAGCTCGGCCATTTCGCGCAGCATCTCGTTGAAAGAGGTATAGGATATTTCCTTTTCGTGATCATTCAGAATTTTTACGAAACGTGACATGTGGGTGCCCTTGAACTGGTGGGGCAGAAACACGAACATGTTGAAGGTTGCGATCGTGTGCTGCTGACCGTCGGAACGGTCCTTTACGATCACCGGATGCCGAATGTCCTTGATACCGACCTTGTTGATAGCAAGTTTGCGGGTATCTGCGGTTCCCTGTACGTCGGGAATCGACGCAACGGTCGTGGTAGCGGGTTCACCATTCATGGCTTGATCCTGTCACAAGCCCCGTGCAGCCCATTGCAGCGTCGTGAATGAGTGATAGAGCAGTTTGTTGAAGTTAGCATGTCAATAACTGAGTAAAATAGTCGGGTATTATACTGCGCGGTCGGTTTAAGGCAAATAGTCATAATGGCGATTATCCCATTTACGACAGCAGATGGCGACAACAGGATATATGGAGGTCTAAACGAGTGGCACAGCGTCGTTGTGACGAAATCATCAATTTCGCCGCTGTAACTGAACCAGCCGTTGACGGGCCGGAGTCAGGAGGTCGTAAGTGTCGTTATTATTATTGTGATTTAAGCGGGGGAGACGTCTTCGGCCTGTGGGCCCTTGGCGCCATCGGTAACCTTCATGGTCACCGTCTGACCTTGCTGAAGCGTTTTATGACCTTCAGCCTGTATCGCGCTGTAATGTACGAAAACGTCTTTTCCACCTTCTTGCGAAATAAAGCCATAGCCTTTGGCATCGTTAAACCACTTAACCGTGCCTGTTACTGTTTCAGACATAATTTTACTCTGTAGCTTGGTTATATTTATGCCCGGTTTTACAACCCGGCAGGTTTTATTGTAGGGGAATCGCAGGACGGAAGCCATTAATTAAACGGTCATGCAGCGCCAAATTCGGCAAAATTCGATTAATTTAAGCGCAAATTCCGGAGCCTTCAGACCCGGGTAAATCCGTTGATTGCGTCGCGTAGCGTGGTGGGATCGAGTCCATAATCCTGCAGTATTTCCTGGCGGCTACCCTGCGAAGGGAAGAAGTCGTCGAGGCCGAGGCGCAGCAGCGGAACCTGCAGCTGCTTTCGATTGAGAAACTCGAGCACGGCCGAACCGGCCCCGCCGGCAATACTCGCGTCTTCGAGCGTAATCAGGAAATCGTGGCTCGCGGCCAGGCTTTCGACCAGCGATTCGTCGATTGGCTTGATAAAACGCATATTGACCAGGCTCAGATCGAGTTCCTCGGCGATCGGCAGGGCGACATCGAGAAGACTGCCAAAAACCAGCAGCGCGGTCCTGTTGCCCTTGCGCACCACCAAAGCCTTGCCGATTTCGGCGATAACGTCCACGTTTGCCGGGTCGGCTTGCGCCGTGTTATCCCGCGGATATCGTACCAGCGCGGGCCCGGGATAGTGGTAGGCGGCGTTGAGCAGCGTATACATGTCTTCTGCGTTCGCCGGCGCCATCATGATGATGTCCGGAATGCAGCGGCAGTAGGCGATGTCGAAATTCCCGGTATGGGTCGCGCCGTCCGCGCCGACGATTCCGGCGCGATCGACGGCGAAGGTTACGTCGAGACCCTGTACCGCGACATCATGGACGAATTGATCGTAGCCGCGCTGCAGGAACGTCGAATAAATAGCCACCACCGGTTTGAGCCCCTCGCGCGCCATGCCGGCCGCCAGCGTGACCGCATGCTGTTCTGCTATGCCGACGTCGTGGTAGCGGTCGGGCATTTCCTCGGAAAACCTGACGAGCCCCGAGCCCTCGCGCATCGCCGGCGTAATCGCATGAAGTTTGGTATCGCTGGCGCCCCTGGTAACCAGCCAGTCGGAGAAGACGCTGGTATAGGATTGCGTACCTGGCTTATTCGAAGACTTGACGTCCCCGGTTTCGGGATTAAAAGGCCCGATGCCGTGAAACTTGCAGGCGTCCTCTTCCGCGGGCGTGTAGCCCTGTCCCTTGCGCGTGACGATGTGCAGCATTCGCGGACCGGACAGGTGCTGCAGGTTGCGTATCAGCGAGAGCAGATCCTTCAGATTATGCCCGTCGATGGGTCCAAAATAGGAGAACCCGAGTTCTTCGAACAGCGTTCCCGGCGTGACCATGCCCTTGACGTGTTCCTCGGCGCGTTTGGCCAGCTCCCAGGCGCTGGGGATGCGTCGCAGCACCTTCTTGCTGCCCGATCGCAGGCTGGAGTATATCTTTCCCGACCAGATGCTGGACAGGTATTTCGACATCGCGCCGACGTTGGGCGAGATCGACATTTCGTTGTCATTCAAAATTACCAGCAGATCATTATCGAGCGCGCCGCCGTGGTTTAGCGCCTCGTAGGCCATGCCCGCGGTCATGCCGCCGTCACCGATAATGGCGACCGTTTTTCGGTCTATGCCCTGCGCGTTAGCGGCGATTGCCATGCCCAGGGCGGCGCTGATGGAGGTGCTGGAATGCCCTGCACCAAAATGGTCGTACTCCGATTCGGTAATCTTGGGAAATCCCGAAAGCCCGCCTTTTTGCCGCATACTGGACATCCGGTCGCGCCGCCCGGTCAGGATCTTGTGCGGGTAGCACTGGTGACCAACATCCCAGACCAGGCGGTCGTGCGGGGTATTGAACAGGTAGTGCAGGGCGATCGTAATTTCGACCGATCCGAGGCCGGAAGCGAGATGGCCGCCGGTGCGCGCCAGGCTTTGTAACAGGAAGGCGCGAATTTCCTCTGCCAGTTCCGGCAGCTGGTTTTCCTCGAGCCCGCGCAAATCGTCCGGGCTGTCGATCTGCGCGAGTATCGGATATGTTTCGCTAATATTATTCAAATGACTGTTATCAAGCACGGCGGCCTGCTCAATTTTTACGCTCGATGAACCACGCTGAAATATACCGTAAAATGTCGGCTTCCTCACCAAATATCGAAAGCGCCTGCAGCGCGTTCCGGTGCAGCTCCCGAGTTTTCTCGATCGATGCATCGAGGCCTATTATCGAAGGGTATGTCGGCTTGTTGTGCGCGCTGTCCGATCCCTGGGTCTTGCCGAGGGTGGCGGTGTCGCCAGTTACGTCGAGAATGTCATCCTGCACCTGGAACGAGAGACCGATAAATTTGGCGTAGGAATCGAGCGCGGCGAAGTACCGCTCGTCCAGCCCGTTGGTGCTGAACGCGGCCAGCTGAACACAGGTACGAATCAGAGCCCCGGTCTTGTGGATATGCATGGTCTCGAGTTCGGCGATATTAAGCGTCTTGCCGACGGCCGCCAGGTCGATCGCCTGGCCCCCCGCCATACCGCGCGAGCCCGAGAACAGCGACAGGTTTTCGATCATTTGCAATCGCGCCGACGCGTCGGCGGTCATGTCGGGATCGTGGCTGATGATGTAGAAAGCCAGCGCCTGCAGGGCATCCCCGGCGAGTATCGCGGTGGCTTCGTCGAATTTGCGATGACAGGTAGGACGACCGCGCCTGAGGTCATCGTCGTCCATGGCTGGCAAGTCGTCGTGGATCAGCGAATAGGCGTGTATGATCTCGACCGCGCTGGCCGCGCCATCGACCTTTTTCAGGTCGAGACCGAGCGTCGCCGCGGTGGCATATACCAGTATCGGACGAACCCTTTTACCCGGCGCCAGTACCGCGTAGCGCATCGCCTGGTGCAAACGCACCGGGTTAACGTCAGCCGGCGGCAGCCATTGATCGAGGGCCGCCTCTACTCTCTGCTGGTAATCTTCAACAAGAGACTCGAAGATTTGCGCATCAATCTTCATCAAGGTCTTCGAACGGAACGGTTTGCTGCAGCCCGTTTTTCTCGATCAACTGTTCGACCCGCATTTCGGCATTGGCCAGCGTATCCTGGCAGCTTTTTGCGAGCTTGATGCCTTTTTCGAACTGCGCCAGCGATTCTTCCAGTCCCATTTCACCGGATTCCATGCTGCTGACGATTTTTTCCAGGTGTTGCAGGGATTTTTCGAAATCCCTGAGATTGTCTTTGGTTTCGGTCATGTCAATGCTCGCGGTAGGATCAAGCGATTATAATGCATCCAGAGTGTCAGCCAAATGATTGACCGGGATCAGATGCAAATCTTTGAAGACGCCGCGTTTCGGCATGTTCGCCTTCGGTATGATTGCGCTTTCGAAGCCGTGTTTGCTGGCCTCGCGCAGCCGTTCTTCGCCATTGGCTACCGGTCGCACTTCGCCGGACAGCCCGACTTCGCCAAAAACCAGCGAGCGTGGGTTTACCGGACGGTCCCGATAACTCGACAGGATGGCGAGAATGATCGCCAGGTCGGCGCCGGTCTCGGCAATTCGAACGCCTCCGACCGCGTTGATAAACACGTCCTGATCGTAAAGCGGGATGCTGCCGTGGCGCTGTAAAATCGCGATCAGCATCGCCAGCCGGTTCGATTCCAGTCCGACGCTGAGGCGTCGCGGATTGCCGCTGTGACATTCGCTGACCAGCGCCTGGATCTCGACCAGGAAGGGGCGGGTACCCTCGCGCGATACCATGACCACGCTACCCGACACCGGCTGATCGTGCTGTGCCAGGAAGATGGCGGAAGGATTGCTGACCGGCTTCAGGCCCTGGTCGGTCATCGCAAAAATACCGAGCTCGTTAACCGCGCCGAAGCGATTCTTTACCGCGCGGATGACGCGGTAGCGCGTCGCGGTATCGCCTTCGAAGTAAAGCACCGTGTCGACCATGTGCTCGAGCACGCGCGGACCGGCCAGCTGTCCTTCCTTGGTAACATGCCCGACCAGGAAGATAGCGACGTTGGACTGCTTGGCGAATCTCACCAGCATGGCGGCGCTTTCCCTGACCTGGCTTACCGATCCTGGTGCCGACTGCAGGCTGTTGCTGAATATGGTCTGAATCGAATCTATGACCATGACCGCCGGTTTACTGCTGTTTGCCTGCGCGACGATCTCCTCCACGCAGGTCGAACTCAGCAGTTTCAGATTATCGCCCGGAAGACCGAGGCGGCGGGCGCGCAGGCTGACCTGCTGCGGTGACTCTTCCCCGGTGACGTAGAGCGCCTCGAAGTGCTGGCTCATCAGGGTCAGGCACTGCAACAGAATGGTCGATTTGCCGATTCCCGGGTCCCCGCCGAGCAGGACTACCGAGCCTTCGACCAGACCTCCGCCGAGCACCCGGTCGAGCTCATTTATCTGGCTCGGCAGTCGCGGCGTATCGCTGGTTGGCACCTGGTCGAGGGTAACCACCGCCAGCGGACTTCCGCGGCCATGCCAGTTTGTCCTGGCGCCCGGGCCGGTCGGCATCGACGGGACTTCATCGATGCTGTTCCAGCTTTTGCAATCCGGACACTGTCCCGACCATTTCGGCTGCAGGCTGGCGCATTCGCGACACTGGAACTGGGCCTGGGCTTTAGCCATCCAGCGGCACTTCGGAATGCGGGCCGGTAACATCGTGATCCTCGGGTATCGCCAGGCGCGCGGTCTTTACCATGTTGTTTTTCATTTGCATGATTTCGATCGGGTAACCGCTGATCTTGACGCTGGTGCCGGCCTCGGGAATGAATTCCATGTGCTCGATGATCAGCCCGTTGAGCGTGCGCGGCCCCTTGGTCGGCAGGTATATGTTCAGGTTGCGGTTTATTTCGCGGATATGCGTCGAGCCGTCGATCAGGAAACTGCCGTCGGCATCCTGGTAGAAATCCTGGTGAAGCGCGCTGGGGTCGCTGGTGAATTCGCCGACGATCTCCTCGAGGATGTCTTCGATCGTGACCAGTCCCTGGATATCGCCGTACTCGTCGACGACAAAACCGATGCGGCGTTTGTTCTTGCGAAAGTTGATCAACTGGGTCGTCAACGGCGTACCCTCGGGAATGAAATAGCCGTCGCGAGTCAGATCGACCAGCGTCTCGGGGGTGAAATCTCCGGTAAGCAGCAGCGGCAGGATCTTGCGCATCAACGCGACGCCGATCAGGTTGTCGATGTTGCCGGAGTATATCGGGATACGGGTATAGGACAGGTTGGTAATCAGCTTGAGGGTTTCGTGCCAGTCGTCTTCGAGATCGATGCCGATGATTTCGCTGCGCGGCACCATGATATCGTCGACGCTAACCTTTTCCAGGTCGAGGATACTGAGCAGCATTTCGCGGTGCGAATCGGGGATCAGGCCGCTGGTCTCGGTTACCGCCACGCGCAATTCTTCCGAGGTTAGCGCATCGTTGTCGATATTCCTGCCCGATAGCTGAAACAGCCTCAATACCGATTTGGCGAGCCAGTCGATGATCGCGACCAGCGGCATCAATATTTTTGACAGGGGTTGATAAATATAGGATGCGGGCAGCGCGATTTTTTCCGGATTGGACGCTGCCAGGGTCTTGGGGGTGACCTCGGCAAACAGCAGCAGCACCAGCGTCAGCAGGCCCGCGGCTATCGCGATGCCCGCTTCGCCGTACAGGCGATAACCGATATAGGTCGCCAGCTGGGTTATCAGGACGTTGATGAAGTTATTGCCCAGCAGTATCAGCGTGATGAGCTTTTCCGGGCGTTCCAGCAGTTTTACCGCGCGGATTGCGCCGCCGTGGTTATTGTCAGCCAGGTGCCTGAGGCGGTAGCGATTCAGGCTCATGAGCCCGGTTTCCGATCCCGAGAAAAAGGCCGACAACATGATTAACGCGACGAAGGCGATCAGCAACCAGTATAGCGGAATTTCATTCAACGCGGATGCCGTGCCTTAAGCGAGGATGAATTCGAGCACCAGCTTACTACCGAAAAAAGCGAGCATCAGGAAGACGAAGGAGGTCAGGGTCCAGCGGATTGCGGTTTTGCCGCGCCAGCCAAATTTGAAGCGGCCGAACAGCAGGGTGCCCAGTATGATCCAGGCGACAATCGATAAAACGGTTTTGTGCACCAGGTGCTGCGCAAAGATATCTTCGAGGTAAAGAAACCCGCTCAGCAACGACGCGCTCAGGCAGACGAAGCCAAATCCCAGCAACTGGAACAGCAGGATTTCCATGTCGTGCAGCGGCGGCAGGAAGCGGATGAAACCGCCGGGGTGGTGGTGTCTGATCGAGCGGTCCTGGTAGGCCAGCAAACCCGCCTGGAACGCGCCTAGCGTAATCAGGCTGTAGGCAATCACCGATATCATGATGTGACCCTGAATGGCATTGTTGCTGGTCGTGATTAAATGGTCGGAAAAATGCAGGCTCGCGGCGATTCCGTTGAGGCCACTGAGCGGAAACACGATAATGCCGAGGCTTTCGATGCGGCGATAAATGCAGCTCAGCAGCACCTGAATCGATATCAGCCAGGAAATCAGCGACAACGCGGGGAAAAATCCCAGGTTCAGGCCCTGCGGCTGGATGATGAGCGCGTTGAGCGCCATCGCCTGCAGCAGCATGGCGACGATCGCAGGCGTCAGCGCTATCCAGCGTTGATGTTGTGCCGTGCCCAGCTGTTTATAAATCAAAAACGCGGACAGGCAGTAGAACAGGAACGCGAGCGCGCTTGCGATGGTGGGGAACATTATCTTCGGTCAGTGGCTCAGGCCTCGAAGTGTAACTGAAAAATCAGCCGGTCGCACTAGCGGACAGCGCACATACAGTCATCGACGACGACGGTCAATTTGTGAACCGGCTCGGAATTATCAGCGCGAAGCTGTATTATAATCGCTGTATAAAATTTCCGTATCCGGCAAGTCCTGCAAGAGAAAGAATTATTTGCACTATTCCGGCCGGCGTTTGCTATAAAGTTGGTCGGGAACGGGATGCGTTAAAAAAAGCTTATACAGGACATCGGTTTAAGTTTATGCAAATTAAAGTGCTCGGGTGGGCTGGTGGAATAGGTGCAAACCTGCGCACCACCTCCTTCCTGATTGATGATGATTTGTTGATTGACGCAGGCACCGGTCTGGGCGACCTGCCGCTCAACCACATGACCGGGATACGTCATATATTCCTGACGCATTCGCACATGGACCATGTCGTTGGATTACCGCTGCTCGCCGACAGCATGTTTGGCGTGCATGACGAACCGATCATCGTTCACGCCCAGGAAAAAACCATCAAGGCGCTCAAGGCGCATATTTTCAACTGGGTTATCTGGCCGGATTTCTCCGAGCTGCCGACCCGGGACAACCCGTCGATTCAGTTCGAAGTCATGAATCCGGGCGACAAGATAAGCATCAGGTCCCGCGAAATCGAAATGATCGAGGTAAACCACACGGTCCCCGGGGTAGGCTACTGCCTGTCCTCGAGGCGAGCGACTGTCGCTTTCAGCGGCGACACGACCACCAACGACACGCTGTGGGAAGTGCTCGACCGTTACGAGAATATCGACCTGCTGTTTGTCGAGGCGGCATTTTCCAACAACGACATCGAAATCAGCAAGATTTCGAAACACTACTGTCCGCGGCTGCTCGGTGAGGATATTCTGAAGATGAAACATCGCCCCGGTATCTGGCTGACACATTTCAAACCTGGCGACGAGGAGCTGATATACCAGGAGTGCCTGGATGCGATGCCGGATTTCGACGTGCACCAGCTGAAGGGTGGCGAAGTATTCAAATTTTGACGTTTTTTTTTAGAAGTCAGCGCTGTTATAATCCCGCCCTTTGATAGCGGCAAGACTCTCCGATGTTTGAAAACCTGACCGACCGATTATCGGGAACGCTAAAAAACCTGCGCGGCCAGGGGCGGCTCAGCGAGGATAATATCCGTGAAAGCCTGCGCGAAGTGCGCATGGCGCTGCTCGAGGCCGATGTCGCGCTGCCGGTGGTCAAGGATTTTATCGACGGAGTGCGTGCCAAGGCCCTCGGACAGGAAGTGATCGGCAGCCTTTCGCCCGGCCAGGCGTTGATCAAGGTTGTCAACGACGAGCTGGTGTCGATTATGGGCGAGTCGCAGGCCGCGATCGACCTGAATCGCAAGCCGCCGGTTGTCGTGCTGATGGCTGGACTGCAGGGCTCGGGCAAGACCACCACGGTCGCAAAACTGGCGCGCCGGCTGCGTGAGCTGGACAGGAAATCGGTCATGGTGGCCAGCGCCGACGTCTACCGACCGGCCGCGATCGACCAGCTGCAGACGCTGGCGGAGGAGGTCGGCGCCGAATTCTACCCAAGCCACAAGGACCAGAACCCGGTGGCGATTGCGCAAGAAGCGGTGGCGGCGGCCAGAAAGTCGGCTGCCGACGTGCTGATCATAGACACCGCCGGGCGGTTAGCCATCGATCAGCAAATGATGGACGAAATTCGCGCGATCCACGACGCCGTCGATCCTGCCGAAACGTTGTTCGTGGTCGATAGCATGACCGGCCAGGATGCAGCGAATACCGCCAAGGTCTTTAACGACACGCTGCCGCTTTCCGGGGTGGTGCTGACCAAGACCGACGGCGATGCACGCGGCGGTGCCGCGCTCTCGGTCAGGCACATTACCGGTAAGCCGATCAAGTTCATCGGCTCCGGAGAAAAAACCGATGCGCTCGAGGTTTTTCACCCCGACCGGATTGCATCGCGCATCCTCGGCATGGGCGATATCCTGTCGCTGGTGGAGCAGGCGCAGGAGAAGGTTGATCACGACAAGGCGGAGAAGCTTGCGCGCAAGGTCAAGAGAGGCAGGGGCTTCGATCTCGAAGATTTGCGTGACCAGTTTACCCAGATGGAAAAAATGGGTGGACTCGGTAGCCTGGTCGAAAAGTTGCCGGGCATGGGCGCCGGCGTTACCCAGGCGATGCAGAATCCGGCGCATACCCGGCAAATGAAGCGCATGGTGGCGATAATCGACTCGATGACCCCGCTGGAGCGCCGCAAGCCCGAATTGATCAACGGTTCGCGCAAGCGTCGTGTCGCGCAGGGTTCCGGAACCCAGATCCAGGACATCAACCGGCTGCTCAAGCAGCACAAGCAAATGCAGCGCATGATGAAGAAAATGGGCAGCAAGGGCGGTATGGCCAACATGATGCGCGGCATGAAAGGGCGCATGCCCCCCGGATTCCCGATGTAAATACGGGGACACAATACTTAATCCATCGAATTCGGTATTGTGTTCCCTTAATTGCTCTCGAAACGGGCAATTGCCTTTAAAAACAAGTAAAAACAGGCATTTCGGACTTCACAGACGGACTATTTTAGGTACAATACGCGGTCTTCTGATCCCGGGGTCAGCGGCAGACTGTGGTTTGCCGATAGAAAGGCGGTTGGTTAGGCCGCCATTTATTTGGAGTTTATCTATGGTTTCAATCCGATTGTCACGCGGTGGTTCGAAAAAGCGCCCGTTTTATCACGTGGTGGTAAGCGACAGCCGCAGGGCCAGGGATGGTCGCTATATCGAACGCGTCGGTTTCTACAATCCCAAGGCGCGTGGCCAGGAAGTAGAACTCAGCATGGACGACGCGCGCATCGATTACTGGATTTCGCAAGGTGCGCAGCCCAGCGAGCGTGTCGCCAACCTGATCAAGGGAGCGCGCAAGGCCGCGGCTTAACGAATCGATGGGCCAGCACGACGACGAATTGATCTGTGTTGGCCATATTCTGGGCGCGCAGGGTATCAAGGGTTGGGTGCGAGTGTTTTCGAACACCAGCCCGCGCGAAAATATACTGGATTACAGCCCCTGGTTGATAGAGCGGGGTGACGAGTTCCAGGCGGTGGAAGTGGAAGGCCGCCTGCAGGGTAAGAATGTAGTCGCCAGGCTGTCGGGAATCGAGGATCGTAACCAGGCGGAAACGCTGATCGGCTGCCGGCTGTTTATCGAGCAGCGACGATTGCCGAGTCTCGGGGCAGGAGAGTACTACTGGTCTGATTTGATCGGGCTAAAAGTCGAGACCGTTCGCGCCGAGCCCCTCGGGACGGTGGCCGCGATGATGGAAACCGGGGCCGACGATGTCATGGTGCTAGAAGGTGATCGCGAGCGCCTGATACCTTTCGTCATCGACGAAATCGTCACCGAAGTGGACCTCGATCGACGACGACTCGTGGTCGACTGGTCGACAGATTACTGAGATGCGCGTCGACGTCATCACGCTGTTCCCGGAACTGGTAGAACAGGTGATTGCCTGCGGTGTGGTCGGGCGCGCCGCCGAGCAGAAGTTGCTCGAGCTGCACTGCTGGAATCCGCGCGATTTCACCCGTGACAGGCACCGCACGGTCGATGACAGGCCTTACGGTGGCGGGCCCGGTATGCTGATGAAGGTGCAGCCATTACAGGATGCGATCAGCGCCGTGCGGCAACAGAACCGGGATGCGCGCCTGGTTTACCTGAGCCCGCAGGGAGAATTGCTGACCCAGGAAAGGCTCGCGCAGCAGGTCAGGCTGGGGTCGGTGATATTCCTCTGCGGTCGTTACGAGGGTATCGACGAGCGGCTAATCCAGCGAGAAGTGGACGAGGAGTGGTCCATTGGTGATTACGTCATCAGCGGCGGCGAACTGGCCGCGATGGTGTGCATCGACGCGATGACGCGGTTGATCCCGGGAGCCCTGGGACATGACGAATCGGCGTTGCAGGATTCGTTCAGCGATGGGTTGCTCGACTATCCGCACTACACGCGGCCGGAGGAGTACCGCGGCGATCGCGTGCCGGAAGTGTTGATGAACGGCAATCATCGCGACATCGAAAACTGGCGCGAGCAGCAGGCGCTGGGCCGGACCTGGCAGCGGCGCCCGGATTTGCTCGAGCGTATCAGGCTCGACGCGAGACAGCAGGGACTGCTGGATGAATATATAGCCGAGTTTGAACGGACTCGGAAGCGGTGACGGTCGCCGCGTTGAAATTGTGATGCGAGGAATCGAAATGAGTAACATAATTGCACAGCTAGAAGCGGAAAACATGAAGTCCGACGTGCCTTCGTTTTCGCCCGGCGACACCGTGGTGGTACAGGTGCGGGTCAAGGAAGGTGCGCGCGAACGCCTGCAGGCTTACGAGGGCGTCGTGATCGCCAAGCGTAACCGCGGCATCAATTCGGCATTCACCGTGCGCAAGATCTCGCACGGCGAAGGTGTCGAGCGCGTGTTTCAGACGCATAGCCCGATGATCGCCGCAATCGAGGTCAAGCGCCGCGGCCGGGTTCGTCGCGCCAAGCTTTACTTCCTGCGTGGCCGTACCGGCAAGGCTGCGCGTATCCGCGAAAAGCTATAACCCCGGCTTCCCGGCATGCCGATGCGAAAAGGCGCGAGACCACCGGTCATCGCGCCTTTTTTTATCCCCGCGGCCTGTCGAACCCGACTCGTGCATGATGTCTTGATAGCCTGGTACGGAAGCGGCGAGAATCGGATTTTTGCAGACATGGGAACCGACCGCTAGAATGGCCGCGCGAATATGATGTATTTCGAGGTGGCTGCAGCGATGAAAAGATTGAACAGGCTCCTGTCGTGGTTTGCAGTCGTAGCGATGCTGCCTGCTGCCGCCGTTGCGGACGAACGTCTCGATCTGTTGAAGAATATTTCCGCGGCCGGCGCGCCGAACCTGACCCTGAAAATGCTCGACCAGGCGCAGCCCAAGGTCGACGAGGATTTGTACGAATGGATCCTGTGGGAACAGGAGCGCCTCGCGATCCTGACGCAATGGCTGCAATGGGACGAGTTGCTGGTTCGCATCGAGAACCTGCCGGGAGATATCCCGAAGCAGTTCCGCCAGCAGGCCGCGACCTATCAGGCCCGCGCCTTCCTCGAACTGGGGCAGGCGCATACGGCGCGACAGGTTTTACGCGAGCAGCTGTGGCAACCGAGCGCCGGCGAATCGGCGGAATACGAGAACTGGCGGCGCCAGGTTATCGAATCGTATCTCACCGACGGCCGCATCGAGGATGCACGCGTGGCGTTGTTGCGTTTCGACCAGGACTTCGACAGCAGCGATCTCGAATGGTCGCTGCTGCGCGCACGCGTGCTAATCGAATCTGGCAGGTACGAGCAGGCGGTGCTGGTGTTGCAGAATCAGGACGCCTGGGAGGCCCGCCTGACCACGCTTTATGCGCGCTTCCTGCTGAAACAGGTGGACAAGTCCGAACTCTGGCAACAGGTAAAACAGGACAGTGCTAGCGAGCAGCTGGAACCCGGTAGGCGCGCGTCGCTATGGGCCCTCGGTTATTTCGCGTCGCGGCAAATGGCGCCGGTCGATCGAGTCGTGGCGCTTGAATCACTGTTCCGTAATCCGGTGCAATCGCCGTTGCAGTTGTTCAAGCTGCCGGTGGATCTGTTATGGCAGGCCTATATCGAGTATGCCGAACTGGTCGGCAACCGTTCCGAGCTGTTGCTGGGGGATGACGCCAGGTGGCTCGAACTCGCCGACAAGGCAAGCAAGGTAACGCCGGTCAAGTCGCGGTCACTGTTCGCGATGCTGATGCTTCGATCCAGCGACAGCCAGGTTGCCAACCAGGCCGGCAGCGGATACATGCAAACCTTCGCGGAAATAGACGAGGCCGAGCGCAACCTGCTGGACAACCTGTTCAATCGCAGCAAGACATTTTCCAGCGCGCGCAAGATTCCACCAGGCATTCGCTACCAGCTGGTCGACCTGGCGTTGAAATCCGCCGATATCGAGAAGGCGACTCGCCTGATGTCGGGGCTTAACACGATACCCGAAGGCACCAGCGGTTTCGACTGGCAGCTGCGACAGTCGCGGGTGCTGATACTCGGTGGGCGCTACGAAGAGGGTAACCGGGTTTTGCAAAACCTGATCAGCGAGTATCGAGAACCGGCCGCGGATGCCACCGATCGGATACTGCAGGTCCTGTTCGACATGCAAACGGTGAACCTGCACGAGGAGGCGATCACGCATTTCAAC